>JAEDCW010000043.1 GCA_016293975.1 Clostridia bacterium | reverse complement strand
AAGCATGTAATTGAGTTCGTAGAACAAATTTTGGATGAGCGCATGTAAACTCATTGCATTGTAGCACAGAGCCGGCAAGAATACTCTTACCGGCTCTGTGTTTATGCCTTATGCATAGATAATATCTGCCTCAACTATTTCAAATGCTCGGCTACGGACATTATTCATCTGCCTGACCCATTCCATTTGGTTGTTGGCTTTCAGCGTTTCCGTAATGCCCTCAGTATCTGCCATTTGCTTTACCAGCCGAAGAAAAAGCTCCTCTGCCTGTCGGTCAATGTCCGCAAGATAGGCATTCAATTCACCACTTGTCAGCAGGTTGGCATATCGCACACGGCGATGCTCCTTGAGATAGCGGAGATGCCGCTGTCCCCATACCCCGATTGGCGGATCTCCCTCCGGCTCATCATCCCCGCAATCAGATAATAGTCTCCAACCAATTCATATTTCAGCCCAGTGCGTTCATCCGTGACAAATCTCTCCATTCGTATAACCTCCTGTTCCTTTCTGCAATCATAGTAGCAGGAGAATTAGCGTAAATCGAATGTGCGGATAGTAAAAAAGCGCCGTCCCGTGATCACTCCCAAGACGGCGCTTTTTTGTTGTAGATCAGAGCGAACACTTCACGGCGAAGCCGCCGCTGAAGAAGTAGGTGTTCGTCCAATACCTGTTTGGTGGAGGCGAGGGGAGTCGAACCCCTGTCCGAAAATCCGTTGACAGAACCTTCTACGAGCGTAGTCGCTGTTTTAGTATTCCCTCTGCCAAGCGCCCGACGACAGGCTCACGGCTTCGGTAGCTTCATTAAATCCCGCCTGCGGCAAAGCTTACGCAGGTTGGTTCCCCACATTAATCACGCCCGTTTACCGCAGTCGTGGGCAACTGCGGGCGGACGGCAGCTGCGAATTAGGCAGCTACAGGTACGAAATTATCTTCGCCAGTTAAATTTAAAAGTTCCCCGTTTTTAAGAGGCCGGAGTCCTCTGCTCGCTTATCCTGCCCCCGCAATCCCCGTCGAAACCATTTACGCCCCCACGAAGTGCATCAACAGTATGCTCCGTTATTATATCACAACAGTAGCAAGAAATCCATATACGGCTTTTGACAGTAAACTGACAGCTTTTGCCGCAAGGCCGGTGTGGCTTGAAGCAGTAGATTGGTCGGAGCAGAAAACATTATGTTAAAGAATATAGCTCTCGTCGGTTTGTCAAGTTAAACAATAGGGGGGTATGAAGCATGAGATAGATATAGGAATTAAAAGGTTAATCAGCTTTGCGCTGACCCGTTAGATTCATGCATTATTCCCACGAATTAGTCGACCATGTTATAAACCATCTCGGAGAGCGGACAGCCAGCCTGTTACAAGCCCTTATGGATCCGGATATTGGTGTGATTCTTTGCGCAACCGACGGAGATGATACATATCGCCCGCTTGCTTGCTTCTTTACATGTTTGAACATAATCAACCGTTGATGCAGTCTCAAAATCGATGTTTCTACAACGGTTTCATTGTGACGACACCTGTTTCCCTATTCCCACTTAAAGTATTTGACTGCAACGCTAAAACAAACAACGGTAATACTCAACATTACAAGAACTGGCAACCACACATTTTGAATTGGCACACCTAAAAAAGCCGCTTTCATAAGTTGGATGCCCTGTGTCATAGGAAAAAGCCGTACTGTTTTTTTCATTGTTTCAGGCATTACCTCAAACGGTAAAGTAGTACCGGAAAAAATAAGCATAGGAAAATACAAAACACAGGCAATTACACTTGCAGTCTTAGCGTTTTTGGCAATACCTCCTACCATCATTCCAATGCTCAAAGTAGAAATCATAGTCAAAAGCCAGCTGCCGACAAAAGCAATCCATGATCCATGTATCTCTACTTTCCAAAACAGCATCGCCACAGGAATTACCGTAGCAAGGGAAACGGCAGAATAAATAACATAGATTAAAAACTCCACCATCAAAAGCACAACGGGGCTAATCGGAGTTACCTTGAACCGTTTAAGTATTTTTCTTTCCCGGTATTCCGATACCACCAAAGGCAGCCCCATCAAACCGCCAGCACAGATGGAAATGGTACAGAGCGCACCAATAGATTGTTCCAAAAACGTAAAGCCAACCCCTTCTGCCGCTGGACTTGTCCCGTACAGAAAGCCAAGGATCACCAGCACTGCCAAAGGCAATATAACGGCAAAGATCACCATGTTCATGTTTCGGATATTCAATTTCAGCTCATTTTTTAATAGCACAGCAAAAGACCTCATTCTGCATCGACCTCCTCACTAGCAAGTGCCAAATACGCATCCTCAAATCTTTCGCAACCACTCTTTTTTATGGCCTGCATAATCGTCCCATAAAAAGCAATGTGCCCCTTTTTGAGAATACAAATCTCGTCACACAGGGCCTCAACTTCGTCCATAAAGTGAGAAGTTAGGAAAATCGTCATTTCTTGATTCTTTAGTCCTTCGAGGATTTTCCAAACATCACGCCGGGCCTTTGTGTCAAGTCCTGTGGTTAATTCATCCAGAAAGACAACCTGCGGATTGGGGATTAGGGCAAGTACGATAAAAAGCCGTTGACGTTCTCCACCGGATAGACTTTTAACTGCTGAATTCGTTTTGTTCGCAAGTCCGAACTGTGTACACAGCTTTTTCCAGTCAGCCGGGTTCTCATACAGACAAACAGTTTCTTCGCACAGCTCCGACACTTTGATTTCTGGTTGATAATCGCACTCTTGAAATTGAACACCAACCCTTTGGAACAGGCGGCGTCTGTCCTTTTGAGGGTCAAGAGAGAGAATAGACATTTCACCGCTGTCAGCTTTTTTTGTTCCTAAAATACACTCGATCGTTGTGCTTTTTCCAGATCCGTTTGCCCCCAGCAGGCCGAACACAGTACCTGCCTTTACCGATAGACTCACATGATCTACCGCCGGAAGTTGACCATAGGCTTTTGTCAGCCCCCGCACTTGGATAATTGTTTCCATCACTATACCTCCTTTTGATGGTAAAAGAATACCACCAGTCCAAAAGCTGGTGGCTAAGTGGAGGGTTTTAATAATTTTCTTTCATTTTTCGCAGCATTCCCATGATTTTCTTTGCATTACGTTCCGCCGCAGTTAGAGATATGATAAGCTGATCACAGACTGAAATAATATCCTCCGACTGGCGGGGAGTATTCAATACAGCTTTTATATCAATGTCTGGATTTTTAGACAGTTGGCGGAGCATCCGCAAAATTGCTTCCAAAGAATATTTAGCACAGCGCAGGGCACGTATAACCCTTAACTTTTTAATGTCCTCGTCTGTATAGACACGATACCCATTTTCCTTACGCTTAACTGTAAGCAAGCCATTCATTTCCCAATTTCTTAAAGTATCCATAGAAATATCCAAATATTCCGACACTTCTTTTCGCTTCATAGAAAAACGATGTTTTTCAATCTCACCCGAGAGAATATTTTGTACAATTCGGATCACTTCTTCCGCATTATTTCTCTCCATCCGGACACCTTCTAAATATTCCTGTGTGAGGATAAGTGCTTCGTCAAATTTTTTGTGTGCAGAGAGTTTAACCACAGAAACAATTTTCTTTCTCAAACCACCTTGAAGCACTTCGATTTGAAAAGCAGTCCGGGCCAGTAAAAATTGTTGAATGTGAAATTCTGTAAAAATTCGGTAGCCATTACTTCCTCGTTCCGGTGTTGGAATAAAGCCCAACTCCTCATATAGCCGTACTGTATTAGGGTGTATTCCAACGGCAGTAGCAACTTCTGTTGTTCTATATGTATTCAACTCAATCACTTCCTTATACCATAAATATAATTATACTTCCGCCAAAAGTCTGGTGTTAAAGTGTAGGGTTGTATTATATCAACATACAATATGCCGCGCTACAATGACGTGAAAACAAACAGTCAGTAGCATGAAGTGCAGAATCGCTCAAATAATAACACCTGAAATGTAAAATTACATTAGGTGATACTTTTAAGATTGAGAGAGATGGACAACGCTTTGATTTTCACGATATAGGACTCTCCATCAAGCGGGCGCAGGAGGCCATCGGGATAACGCAGGAGCAGCCGGCCTATATTGTTGACCGGGTTCCGCGCACCATCATGTATAACGAGAATGACGGCCGGCACCCCAGCCTCCACACGTTTTATCAGATAGTGACAATGTTTGATATATCGGTAGATCAGTATTTCTATCCGTCCAAGAACAAGGGGAGCCAGTGCAGAAAGCGGATTGACCCCATGCTCAACGCCCTGGACGAAAAATGTAGAAGCCACGATCCCAGCGATGAAAGCAGCTAAGGAAACGGAGGATTCGTAAGAGAAGCACGCGCCTGTTGTCTGTGCCCCGGAGCTATCGCTCCGGGGCCTTATTTTCCCGCCCGTCCGTATGGCCGGGCAGATGATCAATATTCACCTTGACCGCCACCGCCTGCCTCTAAATCCACAATAGGGTTGCCACACGAAGTCTCTGTGAACGACCCGTCTGTGATTTAACGCAGATATGCGAATGTAGTACCCAAATATGTGTCAAAGCCAAGTGCTCGATACATTTCTTCATCGCAGGGAGCACAGCAGACCGTCAGACTTGCAACGCCGTTTTCTCTGCATCGGTTCTGTGCCGCTTGTGCCAATGTGCGGGCTATGCCCTTTTTTCGGAATACAGGTTCGATATAGAAGTCCTCAAAAACTCCCACGTCGGAACAAGCGAATGTCGAAAAACACTTTGCCACACTGCACATTCCGACTGCCCGATAACCGCGCTTTGCAACAAAAAATGTAATCCTGCCATCTCGAATTGCTTGTGCAAGTCGCTCTTGCTTTTCCTCCGACAGTACCTGCTCACCGATCTCTCTCAGGAAGCCGTTTTCCAGTTTTTTAAGTTGCCAATCCTCGGGATCGCTAAGCGCTTCAACAGTAATGGGAACATCTTCCGTCGGCGGAAGGATCATAAGCGGTTCGCCCCACTCGTCGGCACCGTTTTCGATAAAGCCAATGCTTTCCCAGAAATGCCGCCTCCGATCATCGCTGCCATAGTTTAGCTCTGCGTAGAGCGCGCCGTTCTCTCCTGCCCAATTCAGAAGCACTTGGGCGCATTCTGTGCCCGTACCGTTGCCCCGAAACTCAGGGTAGACGCAGAATTCCATGATAAAGCACTTGCCGTCCTCCGATGTGAAAATCACCGGCATGGCAAAGCCTATGTCCTGACCGGCTCTGTGAAAAAACAGGTAGAAGCATCTATCCTGCGGTCTGTCGTGAATCTTCTGAATATGCGAACGATATTGCTCATCGTTAAGGAAGTATTCTCTATCCTCATCTTCCGGATTGGGGAAAATATCTCTCTTGTGATAGGTGTGAAGCTGCTCCCAAAAGGCCGCAACATCGGTTTCCGTGATAGCTTCACGGATGGTAATTTGGTTTTCCATATTGTTTCCTCCAGAATAATGACTCGGAGGGTTATGAAGCGTGAACCCTCCATACACGATTCATCTTCATGTAAATCACCCTTTCTATTTTAGTCGATGATGACGGCTGATTTTCATGTCAACTCTCTGCCAATTTACTTGCCGCCGCCTTTTATCTCTCCGCCCTTAAACCCTTTTGCTACAGCCCTTTGGCAAAACAGACTATCCTGTTTGCCTTTGTGAGAACTCGTCTGCCAAATCGGTATCATGCACAAAAGCAATGCCCCCAGCTGTTTCGTACCGATACGCACATCCTGCATACCTGTTTAATATTTTACCACACATTTGTCAGGCAGTTCATGTTTGACGTTGTTTACCTCTCCCCGACCACTTTGACAAACACAAGAAAAGACAGCCGTTTCTGACTGTCTCAACTTTTACTATGTTGTTATGTCCGTTTGCATCAGACCTTGAAGTTTACGGATGTGTCGCCCTGAGCATCGGTACCGAACTCGTAATCCTTGCCGGGAAGCACGGCGTTGAGCAGTATGCCAACGAGTGCGCCTACTGCGAGGCCCGAAAGCTTGATTGTGATAGAGCCGATCGTGAACGCTATCGAACCTATCGAGTAGTGGATACCGATTGAGAGAACAAGTATCAAAGCCGCAATTATGACGTTCCTGCTCTTTGTGAAGTCTACCTTGTTTTCTACTACGTTTCTTACGCCGACGGCGGAAATCATACCGTAGAGCACGAGGCTTACGCCGCCTATCGTGCCACCGGGCATTGCCGATATGAGCGCGGCAAACTTAGGCGAGAACGAGAGTAGCATCGCAAATACCGCCGCAATCCTGATGACGAACGGGTCATAAACCTTTGAGAGGGCAAGAACGCCTGTGTTTTCGCCGTATGTCGTGTTTGCGGGAGCACCGAAGAGAGCGGCTGTGAATGTTGCCAAGCCGTCACCGAGCAATGTGCGATGCAAGCCGGGGTCGTCGATGTAGTTCTTGCCGCAGGTGGAACTGATTGCACAGACGTCGCCAATGTGCTCGACCATAGTCGCGAGCGATATGGGCAGTATGGTGATTATTGCTGTTATCAGCAGCGATACATCGAGATCCCGGAAAACCGAGAATGCGGTGTTTTTCCATGCGAAGGGAAGTCCTACCCAATCCGCTTCCGCAACGGCGGTGAAGTCCACCTGACCTGTTACTGCGGCTATCACATATGACACAACTACGCCGAGAAGTATCGGAACTATCTTGAGCATTCCCTTGCCCCAAATGTTGCAGACGATTACGACGAGTATTGCAACGAGAGCAAGCCACCAGTTTGTCGTGCAATTATTTATGGCTGTGGATGAGAGTGTGAGACCTATTGCGATAATGATAGGTCCCGTTACGATGGGCGGGAAGAAGCGCATTACCTTCTTTGTGCCGAAAGCCTTAAAGAGGCCCGACAATATGACGTACATGAGACCTGCCGCCGCAACGCCTATACATGCATAGGGCAGAAGCTCGGGCTCCTTGTTGGGTGCGATTGCCCAGTAACCTACCAAGAAAGCAAAGGAAGAACCCAGGAATGCGGGTACCTTGCGCTTTGTAATAAAGTGGAACATCAATGTGCCTATACCGGCAAACAGAAGTGTCGCGGATACCGAAAGCCCCGTAAGCGCAGGTACGAGCACCGTCGCGCCAAACATCGCGAACAAATGCTGAAGCCCCAATACTATCGTCTTTGGCCATCCCAGCTGTTTTCTGGCATCAAAAATACCTTCGTTCATCTGCTCTTTCATTTTTTACCTCCCCAAAAAATGCATAAAAAAAGATGGAAACAATTCCATCAATCAAAAAACGTGAAACGGAAACGAAAACACGAGAGCGCTTCATTTATGATTACGAGCTTATTCATGCTTTTTACCTCCGTTTTTTATGCCGTCGAACAATATACCATGTTGTCGAACGATATGCAAGAGGCAAATTTTATTTTTGGATAATAAGCTTTCTCTGTTTTTATCGGATAACCGGACGTCTTTTGTCAAGAACGCACATACACGCGCATAAACTTGTTGTAATCCAATACAGGAGGCATATATGGCAGAAGGCACATTAAAGGTCAGAGTGACCACGTCAAACGCATTGCTGCCCTTGCACGGTGTACCTGTCGTCATTTCAAGAGATGACGGCAACGGCAAGCGAACACTGCTGGCAGTAAAAACGACGGATCAAAACGGCGATATACCCCCGCTTAAGGTTGAGACTCCGTCCCTGTCCGAAAGTCAATCCTCGGGACAGGGCGAACTTCCTTTCACACAGCTTATAATCACCGCGGACGCTCCGGGCTATTACAGGATAGAGGTCGACGACGCCCAGGTATTCCCCGACACGACATCCATACAGAATCTTGAATTGCTCCCTTCGAGCACCGACCCAAACCTAAGAGAAGAGGATGAACGCTTCAGCATCCAGCCGCAAAACCTTTAGTGAGGTAGAAAACATGGAAACTTCAAGCCCCATAATACCGAACAACATCACGGTTCACCTCGGCAGTCCCGACAGTAACGCCTCAAATGTGACCGTACCATTTGTCAATTACGTGAAAAACGTCGTATCAAGTGAGATCTACCCGACTTGGGATTTCGACGCCATCAAAGCAAACACGCTTGCGATAACCTCCTTTGCCCTTAACCGTGTCTTCACGGAGTATTACAGGAGCAGAGGAAAGAACTTCGACATAACATCCTCCACCGCAATCGACCAGAAGTTCATAAACGGGAGAAACATATTCGAGAATATAAGCACTATAGTCGATACGCTGTATGACGACTATATCCGAAGGATCGGCTTTATCGAGCCGCTTGCCGCAAAGTTCTGCAACGGTACGACAGTCACCTGTAACGGTCTCAGTCAATGGGGAAGCCAGGATCTTGCAGAGGCAGGTTACGATTGGCTGAGCATACTCCGCAACTATTACGGCAACAACATCGAGATAGTACAGGACGCCCCGTCAGGACCCATATCCCCCACTTATCCCGGCACGCCGCTCAGGCGAGGTTCAAGGGGCACGAACGTCGGTCTCGTTCAGACTATGCTTAACCGCATATCCCAGGCCTACCCTGCCATCCCTAAGCTTAATCCGGTAGACGGCATATTCGGTGAGAATACCGAGAACGCCGTAACGAGATTCCAGCAGATATTCAACCTCACGCCGGACGGCATAGTCGGAAGGAACACTTGGTATGAAATGGTAAGGCTTTACTATGGACTGCTTAGGCTTTCCGAGCTCAATTCAGAGGGACTCAGGCTCTACGGTATGTCGTGGGAATACCCCGACGCCATAAGACTGGGCGACAGCGGAGATAAAGTCTACCTCATGCAGTACATGCTATCGGTTATAAGCGAGTTCTACAATACCGTGCCCGAGATAGTAACCGACGGAGTTTTCGGTCAGGCGACACTCGATGCGGTGAAGGCATTCCAGAGGCTTGCGGGACTTC
Source organism: Clostridia bacterium (assembly GCA_016293975.1). Classification (GTDB taxonomy): domain Bacteria; phylum Bacillota; class Clostridia; order Christensenellales; family CAG-138; genus RGIG1693. The sequence continues at coordinate 8,708 of JAEDCW010000043.1, read as the reverse complement.
CCGAGGATGGCATTGTCGGCCCTCTCACATGGGACCAGATGTACAGCTTTTACGACGGCATAGAGGTCGAGGTTATGAGGAACAATGCCAGCTTTCCGTATTTGAACGATCCTGCACCGCCTTCAAGGCCAACGTCACCGGCTTCCGCAGACGTTTACGAGCTCCTTAGCGCAATGCCTGTCAACGCCGCACTCTCCAGGGCAACCAATACAAGCAGGGCGCAGTCAAACGGCAACGGTCTCCCAAACGAGGGACCGGACAGAACGTATTCGGACACATCGAGGTTTATACAATACCCCGGTTATATATTAAAAATCGGCGTTCAGGATATGGAGGAATAAAGCGATGTATGAAGAGAGACGCGACCTTGTAGGCAAACCCGTGGAAAGCCTGCAAACGATGATACGCGAAATAGCGTACATCGACAACGATATAGCACCCCTCATCACCGACGGCATATACGGCAACCAAACCGCAACGAGCGTAAAGCAAATCCAGCGAAGCGGCGGTCTGCAGCAGACGGGCGTTGCCGATTTACAGACTTGGGAGCATCTTACGGCGCGCTACCTCAATGCAGTCAACAGATTGTATCCCGAATCCCTCACCACGAGGCTTTTGCCCGGCGAAAAGGTAGAGTACGAAGAAGCCCGTGACATAATGTTCATCGTGCAGGGAATGTTTTTGGCACTCGAAATAGATTTCTCCGATACTCCAAAGGTGCAGGCGACGGGAGTAAACGATTCGGCTACCCAGGACGCACTTCGCTGGATGCAGGATAGATCTGACCTCGAAGCGGACGGAAAGCTCGACATACCTACTTGGAATGCACTCGTCAGGGCATATATGCTCTCGGCAAAGGCGACCAACCGGGGGCTTCCGCTCACCAAAAACGACGGCACGGACACGAGATAGCTTATACATTCACAAAAGGGGTGCGGCGCACCCCTTTTCCCTTGCAGGCATAACAAACGCCACTATATGCACCGCAATGCATACACTGACGTCTCACAGACTCCGCTAAAACCACCGTAAATAAATTCTTATGCGTTAAATGGCGAAAATAGACTGTTTTAGTCTTTATATATGATTTAATGTAATATCTGTTGACAGATAAACGCATATATAATAACATAATCATACAGATACACTGTAGCAAAAATCGCACCGCATGTTTACTGTTTTTCACAAAGCGACTGTCATACACAGGAGGAAATATGAATCGACACAAAAGTGCCCATCTTCCGACGACCGCATTCTTTGCGATAATCGTAATGCTCTTTATTTTGCTCTGCGTAGGCGCATTTATCTACCTGTTCATATAACGGGTTTTATCGCCGCGGTACGTTTCGCTTCGCCGGGAAGGGCTGTCATTAGCCCCGGCATCCGCCTGAGACTTCCGATCGCGACTGCGGCTCTCTCAGTAAAACTCTGCTTATTATGTCTGCATTGTAAAATGCCCGAGAGAACGCCGCCCGCCCCTTCTGTTTGTACCCATTTCGCCCCAATTCTGTATAATTCCGGTTTACGGTATGCCGACATACTATCGTAGTTTGTCCCCATTTCAGTGTGTTTGTTCGAGTCTGTGCCAAATTGCGCTGCTTTGACTCAAAATCCACCTGTGTCGATGAGGCTCGCGCAAAAAACACGGGTATCGACCCGTGTTTATGATTGTTTTGCCATCAAAACGCGGCTATTATTCCGCCCTCGTTTGCGTACATCGTGCTTATGCCTCTCGCCTCACAGATCACAATGTCCTTGAAGCTGCACTGCTTGGCTATCTGCTCCTTGACTGCCATCGCTCTATCGAGGCAAGCGCAATGCGTTATGTAGAGCGTGTCGTGCTCTTCATCTGCTTTTTCACTTTCCTGCTTGACGAGCTTCACGAGGTTATCGAGCGCCCTGCTCATGGACAGCGCCTTTCCCCTCATTGCTATATTACCGTTTTTATCCGCACCCATTATGAGCTTTATTTTCAGCGCCGCAGTAGCTATCGATTGGAGATGCGAGAGCCTGCCGCTCTTTCTGAAAACCTCGAGCGTTTCGAGCACAAACAAAGTCGTAAGACCCCCTACAAAGCGTTCCGTACGTGCGACGACCTCATCAAATGCGAGACCACGCCTTATGAAGTCCTTTATCTTCTCGCAGACTGCAACCTCTCCTGCCGCCGCTGTCTTTGAGTTAAATACGTGTATTTTCCTCAAAGGGTTTCTCTCAAGCGCAAGCTTTGCACCCATAACGGCGCTGTTGTACGTGCCGCTGACATTCTCAGAAAGCGTAACAATATAGCACTCGTCACTCGCGCCTATGGCCGCATCGAATGCAGAGGGCGCCGGACAGGCGGATTTCGGAGCTTCCTTACAGTTTGCCATTGTGGTTATAAGCATACCGCAGTCGAGCGTGGCATCGTCCACATGAATACCGCTTCCGACCTCAATTGTGAGAGGCACGAGCCTGACGTCGTCCAATGGGCCCTTTCCCACGATATAGTCTGTACAGCTGTCTGCAATGACGGTGTAATCCCTCATATCTTTCTTCAAGCCCTCCATTTATGGATTCTGACACGAATCACTTTGATATTAGCATGGTAACGGTTCGATTAGAACCCCTCGCAAATAAGTTTGTTTTTTCGTCATTATTTATTCATATTTGCCGAATTGCGATTATGCACACATTTTGTTTTTTAACTTAATTCCCTCTATTGGAATATTGCCTAAAACTTGTGTTTGAACTGCCCGAGTGATAGTATTTTAGAAATGAATTACCGCAGGAGGTAGATATGAATATCGTTGTGATAGACGGACAGGGCGGAAAGCTCGGCGCACAGATAGTAAAGACAGTCTGCGGGCAGTTTGTTGAGCATTCTCTGACTGCCGTGGGTACAAACAGCATAGCTACAGCCCAGATGCTAAAGGCGGGTGCGGTGCGCTGTGCCACAGGTGAAAACGCCGTAAAGGTCGCATGTGCCCGTGCAGACGTGATAATAGGTCCGATAGGCATAGTTATTGCGGACTCTATGCTGGGCGAGGTCACACCCAACATGGCACTGTATGTAAGTCAATCGCACGCAAAACGCCTGCTCATACCCATGAATATGTGCGACAATATAGTCGTAGGAATTGATTCCGTGTCTCCAAAGGACATGTTAAGCGACGTCACCCAAAAACTTCGTGTTATTGCGGACGAAATCGGGCGTTGTACATGTAGCTGAGTGTGTGCTATAATAACGGCGCGTGCATAAGCCGCATGATGGGCACAAGTCCGGAAGTCGTTTTATTCCGAATTTAATTTGATGTCACAAGGCGTCGTTCTCACAAAACAGGTGGGGCGTCGCTTTTTTAGTGAAGAGGAGGTTTATGAAAAATTCCGCAACTATCAGAAAAATCACCTACAGCGCAATGTTCCTCGTGATTGCACTGTTTCTCCCGTTTCTCACGGGTCAGGTGCCCCAAATAGGCAGTATGCTTCTGCCCATGCACCTGCCGGTGCTGCTCGCAGGCTTCATCTGCGGCCCCGTATGGGGGCTTGCTGTCGGCATGATTGCGCCGCTCATGCGTTCGCTCATATTCTCAATGCCACCCATACTGTCTGCGGCAGTAATGACGTTTGAGCTCGGCGCATACGGACTTATCGCAGGGCTTATGTACAAAGCGTTCAACAAAAACACTGGTTGGGTTATACCGGACCTTATCGTCGCTATGCTTGGCGGCAGGATTATCTGGGGTATAGCTAGCTATGTCGTGTATGCCGTAGACGGCGGCACCTTCACGCTCTCCGCTTTCATTGCAGGCGCTTTTATAAACGCCATTCCCGGCATTGTGCTTCAGCTCGTGCTGATACCCCTGCTCGTATTTGTCTTTAAGAGGGCAAAGCTCATGCCTGCGGACAGCGCAGCGGTGTAGGCATAGTATTTCAGAGAGCGAAAAAGGGAGGGTATTGCCCTCCCTTGCGCCCGTAACGGATATGCCTTTGCCGCTTGGTGCCGCGGCCTGCAATCCATCCGCGTATTACAGTATTCCCCGCTGTGCCGTTTATAATCAAACGAACGGTTTTTTTATTATAGAGAAAACATGTGCGCGGCTTTTTAGAATTTCACGGCTTTTTTATTACCTGCTTGCCGTATATATCGCGCCTTATATCGAGCAGTCTCTCCCTCTCCCCATCGGGCAGGGGCATACGATTTCCCAAAACCCTTGTGTAGAGCGCGATGCTCGCCACGTGCTCAAGCGATTCCATCTTAAAATACGCATCCATGACGTCCTTGCCCACAGTCAGTGCACCGTGGCAGGAGAGCAGAAGCACGTCCGCTTCTCCAATGCACGAGGCTACACTCTTAGCCAGCTCATGCGTCGAGGGCGAGGCGTATTCCGTACACGCTACATTACCCAAAGCAAGTACCGCCTCAGGCAAGAGCAAGCTGTCGAGTGACTGCGAGGATGAGGCAAACGCCGTGGCTTTGGGCGGATGTGCATGGACGCAGGCGAGTACGTCGCTCCGATTCTTATAGACCGCTATATGCATATTGTATTCCGATGAGGGCTTCCCTCCCGAGAGCACATTGCCATCCATATCGATAAGCACTATATCCTCACACGCCATAAAGCCCTTCGATACGCCCGTGGGAGTTATGAGTATTTCGTTGTTGCCCACCCTTGCGCTTATATTTCCGTCATTTGAGGCCACGAGCAACCTGTCGTACAAGAGCTTTCCCGCACGCACTATCGCCTCTCTCGCAAAAGAATACCTATCCACTCTCAAGCCCTCCTTTTTTGTCTATTATACACGCTTTGTGGCAATACTGAGCGGTAAATCGGCGCGCTTACCCATATTCGTTGACCGAAAAAGCCGCACCGCTGTATAATGGCAAAAAAAGCGAGGTCGGTTACATATGACGGTCCGCGAAAACGCGATTATGCAAGCGGATTCCATACTCTGCGCCATATCGGACAGGCAAAAGAGGACTGTTGCTCTAAGGCATACCTACGGCGTTGCGGCGCTCTGCGCAATGCTTGCGGCAAAGCGTGGACTCGATGTGCAGTTGTGCGAGCTTATGGGACTTATGCACGACCTGTACACGTTTAAAACGGGACATAAGAACAACCACTCCTACAACGGCGCAGATATGGCGAGGATTATGCTCAAACGCGCAGGCATGGAGGAAACGCAGTACGCGATTATCGCAAACGCCCTATACAACCACTCCGCGAAGGCGTATGTGCACGATGCATATTCAGAATTGCTCAAAGACGCCGACCTTCTGCACTATTATCTCTCAGGCAAAGCTACGGCGACCGCATCGAACAGCAAGCTCAAGCGGCTTCAATCTGTGCTCGATGAGCTGAATATCCCTCACGACACTCTCGCGCTTACCCCGATAACCGAGCTGCCGTCCGAGCCCTTCTCGTGCGCGAAGCTCGCACAGGTCGCGCAGGAGCTTTTATCCCACGGCGAAATACGCGCCTCGCGCGACAACAGCCGCTATATGGCTATAATTGCCGCGCTTCCAGATGATTCGGCATTCGATGAACTCTGTAACAGCTGGTGCGCGCAATTCGTGTTCTATTGCTGTGAGCTTGCAGGCCTCAGCATCCCCATAAGGCGCAGTGCCACTCACGATAGATTCGCCTGTGTCGGCGCATGGGTAAGCTTCGGAAAAGACGAGGGCTTCTATACGGATATATCCCAAATCGTGCCGCAGAGGGGCGATATAGTCATATGTAATCGCACACACATCCTGCCCGAAGCGCCGGAGGGTAAAGGGACTTTTGACCACATCGGCATTGTTTTGGACTTTGACGGAGAATTGCTCACCGTTGCAGAGGGAAATTACGGCGGCACAAACCGTTCAGCGATAACTAAGCGCCCGATTGATGCGCATATTGCCGGCATTTTGCGGATACCCGACGGCTACTCGTACGACTTTTTAAGCCATAACTTCATGACGGGTGAGAGAGTTGAGCCCATGCGCCTTTAGGCGAATTGCGGAGGGAATATGCTTTACCTTAGCTCATACGAGATACGCGAGAACAAGCGCAGAGACGCTTACTGCTTCAGAGTACCTGCGATAGCGCATGAGACGCGCCGCGAGTTTACCTCGTCGGTGACATTCTTTGAAGGCGAAAACGGCTCGGGAAAATCGACATTGCTCGAAGCGCTTGCAAGGAGCATAGGTATGCCTGCGCTCGGAGCAAACGATACGAGGCGCGACCACACGCTTGAAGCGGTCGACCCACTTGCAAATGCGCTGAAACTGTCGTTTAAGACAAAACCCAAGTACAGCTTTTTTCTGAGGGCTGAGGACTTTTTCGGATTCATACAGCGGATACGTAACACGCGTGAGTCCATGCGGAAGGAGCTCGACGCCATCGACCGCGAATACGCGGGGCGCTCCGACTACGCAAAATCCCTGGCGGCCATGCCTTACGCCTCATCGATAACTGCGCTCGACAGTCGTTACGGCGAAAACCCTGATGCCCAATCGCACGGGGAAAGCTTTATGTCCGTGTTTTCATCCAGAATGCACGAGGGCGGATTGTACCTCCTCGACGAGCCGGAAGCGGCGCTCTCACCCACAAGGCAGCTCGCACTGCTTTCCATGCTCGACGAATTGAGGGGGAGCAGTCAATTCATAATCGCCACCCACTCCCCAATACTGCTTTCACTTCCAAGCGCCGAGATACTCTCGTTTAAGTCCGACGGCATAATCCCTGCGGCTTACAGCGACTTGGACAGCATAGAAGTGCTACGGTCGTTCCTGCGTTCGCCCGAGCGATATCACAAGCTTCTGGGAATTGATACTGAAAGTGCAGACGAGTGATGCAATCAACTGTAAGGCACCCTGCGATCGGCGTTAAAAGGCGCTCTTAATCTGTAATCACGCAAAAAAAGAGGCCCTGGCGGGCCCTTTTTTCACTCTTTGCCGCAGAGAATTGCTATCGCCTTGCCTGCAAGCTCCGCAGTACCTTCACCGCCTGCGGCATCTATATTCCCTTTAAATTCCCCCTCGGTGTACATCTGCCCGAGCGACAGGAACATCTCGTTCGTGCAGGTGTAATATCTTTCGGTTATGAACGCTTGAATGTCGCGCACCCTGGCCTGCACCTCGGGTGAAGCCGGGTCGCACCCACGGTATGCGCCCAACCTCGCAAATAGCTGCATGAGCTCATCTCCTGCCTTATACTGCGCATCTGTGTCGAGCTCTTTGTCCTCAAACTCCCTGTACGCCTCGGTATCGCCCCACCTTTCCTTTGCGCACCTTGCGTACTCCTTGAGACTTGTTTCATCAAACGCCGAAAAATCCATATCCCATTCTCCTTTCTCTACAGTCGTTTCGACAAGCGCTATAAGCTTATCTATACGTTCGCGCTTAAGCCTCAACAGTTCCGCCTGCCGCCTAAGCATGAGCGATTTGTCGCGATTCCTCGCCTTAATGAGCTTCGCTATCTCCGAAAGCCCGAAATCCAGCTCGCGAAACAGCATTATCTCCTTAAGCTCCGCCATTTTCCCTTCGTTATAAAGCCTGTACCCTGCCTCCGTCCTCTGTGCAGGCGTGAGAAGCCCTATCTCATCATAGTAGTGCAGAGCCCTGACGCTGACTCCCGACATTTTACTCACTTCGTTGACAGTCCACATAAGCACCTCCATGAGAAGAGTCTATACTATTACGTTACGTCAAGGTCAAGTTTTTTTGTGAGATGCAGATTAATACTGTTGTCCCGTAGGGGACAGGAAAAGTTGCTGTCCTCGCATTCCTGAGCACGCTTGAAAATATAGGTGTTCTGCGAAAAGAACGCGCTAAAATTGACAAAACGAGTATTTGTTTGTATACTCTCTCTATACTATTTCGTCAAGGTTCGCAAGTTAACGAGCTTTGAACACTATTATAGTAGGTGAAAGCGTGAGTTGGAACTTCATAAATACTATAAATCTCGTGATAACGGTGGTTCTCCTCATACCCGATTTGATACACCTCATAAGAAACAAAAAGAAGGGACTTATTGCGAAAATCCCTCCGATCTCGCTGGCAGTATGCCTTATGCGATTTGTGTGCTCCGCACTCATGCTCATATGCGTGACGGATTTCGGCTTTAAATTTGCCAGCACAAATCTATTTGTGGCGTATCTCTTCCTCGTGCTCATAGCCGCCATCGCCTATTACCTCATTTATATGTTCAACCTGCTCCATAAAAACATACTGTTTTTGATGGCGTTGGGTATAATACTCTCCGTGCTCTACATTGTCGGCGGCGCGCTCTTGTCATACTGGCCGCTCATAGCCGCAGGTGTGGTCTACCTCGTGCTCAAGGTCATATGCATACACAAGGTTAAACGTGCCGTTTAAGCATTCCAAATCTCAATGTCGTAAATGTGCATTGTGAATTCAGTCTACGTTTCGTAGATTGCGCATAAATCGGCGTGCTGTTACAATCGTACCGAGGTGAATGCTATGAATTACGAGAATACCGGTACAATAATCAGAAGGCTTAGGCTTGAAGCGGGACTTACGCAGAGTGAGCTCGCTTCGCGCCTTTTTATAAGTGACAAGACCGTATCAAAGTGGGAGCGTGGGGTTTCCCAAACTTAAAGATACCACACTAAAAACCCACGCTTACATTACTTCCAAATAACATAATTTTGGAGGTATACCCTATGAAACGCCTTATATCTTGCGAATATAACTTCGATAACTGCTGTGTGGAACTGAAATTCAC
>JAEDCW010000042.1 GCA_016293975.1 Clostridia bacterium | reverse complement strand
ATGGCGGAGCCCGGCAGTCGCTCGGACTGTATGCTTTGTACTGCTACGGCAAGACACTTGTTCCTGGTGTCGAGGGGCAGGACCCTTGAGAGGAGAAGGGGGTAGAGGGGCGGGGTCCCTCGCAGAGTCTAAGGGGCAGGGCCCCTTGAAGAGCCCCCGAACCCGCAGCCCCTGTCTCAAAAGCACCTCCAAGTCATTGTTTACAAATCCTTCATATTTCGGGTATAAGTATATGTAGGAATAATGTATAATTATTTAATCAACAAATCCCGTAGAGCAAAGCACGGAGGAAGAAGCCTATGTACGAGCTAAAAACGGCATTTCAGGGAATGCGCGGAAGAAAACGAGACACTTCACTGCTTATCACCGTAGTCGCGCTTGCGCTGGTGTTTATCACCGCGGCATCGATCTTCATAGCCAGCATCAACGATACCGAGCGTTATTACAGGGAGCATGTATACGGCGGATACATGGCCGCATACTACGGCGCGACGGAAAGAGAAGTAAAAGCCATCAAGAAAGCGCTTTCGGACGAAAACGATATAGTGTGCGTCACGAGGGATTTGGGCGATTGTCAGACCCTCGGCAGGGTGGCGACTATAGACGAATCGCTTGAAGAGCTTGTAAGTTTCAACATGATTTCGGGGCATATGCCGACGGCCGAAAACGAGATAGCCATAGAATCGGGTCAGCTCTCCGCGATGGTAAACCCCGTGAGCGTGGGCGATACTATTGCCGTCAAGTTCGAGATAGATAACTTCTCGATAAGCAGCTCTCTCGCGTTTGACCCCGAAGCGAGCACGCAGACATATTCTCTTACCGACAAGGAAATGCGCGAAAGATTTGAGGAGCTCTGCAAAGAGAGCCGCAAGCAGAAAAAACCGAAAGAAATACCCGTCACGCTCTACGATGAAAAGCATTGGGTCTATAATACGGCGCATCACGGTTTTCCGCTCTATAAATACAACGATGAACAGCTCGAGCTCATATATACCAAGTTTTATAAAGCTCAGTTTGCGCTGTCCAACCCCGGAAGTGACGGCATGTACACAACGACAGACCTCTACGGCTATAAAAACGCAAATATAAGGGTGCTGTCCAATTACTTCAAACAGTCGATATACGGGCAAAGCGTCGACATAACGCTTAATCTTACCGTTTCGGGCATATATGAGACCTGCAGCGACAGATGGGACGCAGGCGTGAATACAGTGCCAAACAGCTATGTGCATGAGTCTACGGGAGAACTTTTGACGGGTGCGCTTTCGAGCGTTTCGGATAAGCTCGCCCGTACGCCGAGGCAGGACTACAGCTACAATGTGTTCGTAAAGGCGGACGACGCGACAGAAGCCTACGACGCGCTCAAGGCGGCGTATGCCGGAAGCTCGTCTGTAAGCGGCGGCACTATCGGCGGCAAGGGCGAGTACGACTGGAAAGCCATAGAGCATATGGGAAAGACCTATTACATAAGAAACAGGGACTTTTACGACGAGTTTTATCTGACTGTGGAGAACTTCTCCTCGATGAGCGGCTTCGCGGCCGTATACACATCGGTGCAATTGACTACAGATGAGCTGACCCATAAGACTATTGACCAATACATCAAATCGGGCAGGCTCTTTGAGACGGTAACGCACTTTGAGAGCGCCTCTGTATTCTGCGAAAGCCGCGACGACACTTCCACGGCACCGACACTGCTGCCCTGGGACGAGGTCATAACGTACCTCACGAAGAAATTCGGCGTGACTTCAATAGATCAGCTGGGAAACAGAATGTTGGTTGCAGCGAACCCGGAGGAGCTTGTGCTGTTCGGCTCTGACGCCTCATTGTACTATAACTGGGAGACGATAGATTATCTCGGCAAGAAGTTTCATATCCGCTCCGATTACATTCCCGCATGGAGCGGTCACGTGATATCCATGAGCACACCCGATACGACGACGCATTACTACACGCCCATCACAGACAATATGATGTTCAGAGCGGTGCAGACAGTAGACTCGGAGACGTACGAACTGCTCTATATGAAAAACGACCACGGGCTCTATCAGACGGGCGTTTTGAAGCTCCCGAACGATGATTCGCCGTTGCCCGACGAGGCGAACACTCCCTATGTCGACAATTCGCTCCCGATAAGGCTTAACAGATACGCGTATCCGGAGAATCTGACGGACAGCAAGGCCGCGATGATGACAGCCATAATCGCCGTCATATTCGCCACTACCGTGTGCGCCGTATTCCAGATATATCTCACGCAGATAAAGCGCAGGACAAGAAAGCTCGCGCTTATGAAGGCGGTCGGTGCGACAAACGGACAGATAGCCTCTATTCTGCTCTATGAGGGCATTATAGTGACGCTCATCGCTCTGCCGATAGGTGTCGGACTCGGGCTTGCGCTGAGCTACGGCGTGCTGTATCTCGTCAATACCATAAGGGCGACAGACCCGCTCATGTTCTCCATAGACCTGCCCTCGGTTATCCTCGGAATATGCGCCTGTCTCGCGGGACTTTTCCTCGGAATGCTCGTGCCGCTGCTGGTCGCGCTCAAAATACCTCTCCGCGGCAGCATATCCGCAGAAACCTCGCTTGAAACGGCTGAAGTCAGGGTAAAGACCTCGGGCGGCAAGAGACAGACGCTCGCTTCCATAAACAAGAGGCATGAAAAGACAAATAAAGGCAGGACGATAGTCGCCTCCGCACTTTCGTGCTTTGTGATTACCATACTGTTGATATCGGTTTTCCTCGGCTTCCGGTCGTTTGATACCTACAGAGAGACGGTTGTACAGCCGAATAAGCCCGACTATGCGATCAAACTCGGGTATGCCGTGGGAAGCTCGACATTGCAGTCCATAGAGAATGAGATAATGGCTCTGTCCGATACCGGAATAACCTCAGTGGAGTCCTACAGGGTCGGCGAGAAAGTCTGGCTAAGCCACGAAGACCTCGTCTGCACGGAAGATGAGCCCTCCTCGTCGGACATACTCAACGAGTTCTACTCTCTGCTCCCGACAGGTTCCGTGCAAAACTTCTTCAGCACAGCACGGGAGGAATCGGAGGAAGCCGCGGCAGACGCTGAAGATTCCGAGGACGGCGATACGGAGGACGGCGACTCGGCTGCCAGCAGTACGAGTTACGGCGTGAAGATACCACAAAGCACGGTCGTCGCATGGGATGTGGAGAGCTGCGACATAAACGGAAAGAACTTCCTTCTCGATCAATCGATTTCGATACAGGTCCGGCCCGCGTCACGAAGCACCTTCGGCAGTGCGCCGCAGTGCAGTGCTACTGTATATTTGGACAACGTGCTCACGCCTGAGCTGAATTACCCTGTCGCAGTACCGGCCAATACGCTCTTGAATATAGAGGGCTTGTACGTGACAAACGCCTACGCCATAGCCAGGTCGGCGCCCACATACGATGCGCTCGTGGACGCTATCACAGAAGGCTCAATCGATGAGGAAGCGTTCATAAAGGGTGAGGAAGTAATACTCATGATACCTATGAGCCGAATGGGCACGGGCAGTGCGACGGTAAATTCGGGCATGATACAGGGTATGCCGTTTGCCCAAAGCGCAAGCCGGCTGCTCAAGAGCACGGGTCGCTATGACCTCAGCTACTCCTCGAGCAAGGCTTCATACTATTCGAGCGAAAATGTAGTCGACGTAGGGGACGAAATTACAATATTCGGCCGAAAAACCAGCGTCAGTGAGCATAGCGCAAGCAGCGCAATAACCGAAAACACCGCTACAGTCGCCGCAATAATCCGCTATTTCCCCGACACGGCGATTTGGCCCTTTTCCAACAACGTACAGCCCTATACGGTGATTTGTTCGACCAATATGCTCTCGAGCATATACCCGAAAAACTTCTCAAGGCTCACCGCTTACCAGGCGAGAACCTTCCTCGTGATGAATGAGCTGTTCTATAACGGCGCGGCAGGCGAGACGGAGCTGTATCTGTACGGCGACGACATTTCCAGAGACGCGACCGACCTGCCTCTGCTCGCATACTGCAGAGACAACGGTTTTATACTTAGCAACTACCGCGAGACCGACACCACCGTATGGCGCGCTGCGCTAAACACCTGCTTGATTATCGCACTGCTCGGCATTGCCGCGGCGCTTATAGCGTTCATAATACTCAGGTCTACGGTCGCCTCCGCAGTCGAGCAGGAAAGCGTGCGCTACGGCGTATTGAGGGCAATAGGTGTGGATAACAAACGTTTCTGCCGCTATCAGCGCAATCTCGGCTTCAAGCAGGGCTTGCTCGGCGCAGCGGTCGCCAATTTGCTCCTCGCCGTCGTGATACTCATAACTACCGCCATATCCGACGCCGCACTGGGGCTTAGCCTATCCGTAGTGTTCAAGAATGCGTTCGTGTATATGCTCGATGGGTATCCGTGGAAGCTCCACATAGGGGTGTGTGTCGTGTATGTGCTGACCATGGTTCTGATTTACAGACTCCCGGTAAACAAGGTGCTCAAAAAGAGCCCGATAGACAACATCCGCGCGTAAGGAGGCCATATGAGAAGGATTGCACTTTCATGCAGAGGCATAGAGAAAATCTACAACCCCGGTACGCTTCTTGAGACCCATGCGCTTGTAAAGAGCGACTTGGATTTAAGGGCAGGACGCTTTTATGCTATAGTCGGCAGGAGCGGCTCGGGCAAATCCACGCTCATGCACATACTCGGCGGACTCGACAGGCCGACATCCGGCCAAGTAATAATCGACAACTGCTCGCTGTTTGACATGAGCGACAGCGAACTTGCGACTCTCAGGCGAAAGAAGATAGGCTTCGTTTTCCAGGCGTTCAACCTGCTTTCAGAGCACACCGTGTATGAAAACATTGTCATGCCGCTTACGCTTGACCACGAAAAGCCCGACCGCGAGCATCTAAGTAAAATTGTCAAGGCGCTCGGAATTGACGATAAGCTCTCCCGCTATCCGTCACAGCTGTCCGGCGGCGAACAGCAGAGGGTCGCCATAGCTCGTGCGCTGGTAACAAAGCCCACAATAGTGCTTGCCGACGAGCCCACCGGAAACTTAGACCCAAAGACGGGCGACGAGGTGTTGAGATTGCTCAAGGAGCTTTCCGCAGAGCTCAGGCAGACGGTTATACTCGTCACGCACGATATGCAGATAGCCGCGCTCGCGGACAGGATTATAAAGCTTGACGCCGGACACATAGAGTACGATGCGCAGGAAGAAGAGGAAGAAGATGCATGGGTGCAGGAGAGGGGAGAGCCCGAAGATGTGCTCGTGTGCATGGAGCTTTCAAAAACCTACAACAAGGGCCGCACAAACGAGGTACAGGCGTTAAAGTCCTGCTCGTTTTCTGTCCGCCGAGGCGAATACTGCGCGATAATCGGCAGAAGCGGCTCCGGCAAGTCCACGCTCATGCATTTGCTGGGTGCGCTCGATAAGCCCACATCGGGCACAGTCATGCTCGAAAACAAGAGTTTGTTTGAACAGAGCGAATCAGAGCTTTCTCGCATAAGGCGCGAGAGGATAGGCTTTGTTTTCCAGTCCTGCAACCTGCTTCCCGAGCACACGGTTTATGAGAACATCACTATGCCGCTCGACATAGTGAGTACTCCTGTCGATTCCGACTATATAGACAGGCTCGTGCATACGTTAAAGATCGATGCAAAGCTTATGAGCTATCCCTCGGAGCTGTCCGGCGGCGAACAGCAGAGGGTCGCCATAGCGCGCGCGCTTGCGGCAAAGCCTGCGATAGTGCTTGCCGACGAGCCTACGGGGAACCTCGACCCAAAAACCGGCGACGAGGTCATACGCCTCCTGCGTGACCTTGCGCACCGCTTCAACCAGACGATTATGATAGTCACTCACGACACGGACATCGCTTCTCAGGCGGACAGGAGGATAAAGCTCGACAGCGGCGTTATGACGGCGGAGTGGTAAGCAGGATTTATCCCGGCGTGCGCTCGAATTTGAGTTTGCGCCGAATTGCCGATTCACTTTGACGATACAAAGCAAAATCCGTGACCATATGTGCCACGGATTTGTTTTATGCTCTTTTTGCATGCCTCCGCAATGCTTCTGTGTGGTCGTGATACAGCGCTCGCTATTTTTTCCGCTCTTTCTTTAAGCCCATAAGCCCGGATTTCAACGCGACCCTGCGGAGTGCAGGCGTGAACATAAAATACCCCTTTACTACGCGCGCGTCTATCTTCCTGCGCAGGAAAGCCGTACCCGAAACATAGTCGCGCATTATGCGTTCCTTGGCTTGCGCACGGAGCACGGGGGAGGGTGTGAGCGTTATCAGCTCGTTAACGGCATTTGCCGCATTCGCGAGCGCGTTCGCCGAGTAGAGCGCAAACGATATGCCCTCGAAAGAGCTTGGGCTTATATAGCCTGCCGCCTCGCCTATTAGGAAGCACCCGTTTTCACCGCAAAGCACCTCTCTCGAAGAGCGGGGACGGAGCACAATGCACGCCTCGGTCTTAACAGGCTCTCCGAATCGTATGCCAAAGCGGTCGTTCAGCCGCTTTTTCTGCGCCTCAAAGCGGTCGCGAGAGGAATCGTGTTCAAACGCCCCTCCAAATATGAAATAGCCGTTTTTGTGTATTGTCCATGAGCACGCCCCGCTCGTTACGGGGTCGAATATCGCCGAGTAGAATGGCGCGGGATTTTTGTCGATGAACCACTGCTGTATGGCGGTATAGCTCCTTATCCTGTGGTTGGGAAACAGTTTTCTGCGCACGAGCGAGTTTGCGCCGTCCGCCCCCACCAAAAGCCTACAGGCTATGTCGTGCTTCCCGTCGCCTTTCTTGTAGGAGAGCTTAAAGCCTTCTGTGTCCCTCTCGACATTGAGTACGCGGCAGTTTTTAACGAAGGTCACTTCCTGCGGAATAAGCCCCTGCATGAATGCGTTGAACTTGTTCCTGTCCATGTTGACGTAGCCCTTAAAATAGCTTCTCTCGTCTCCGCTCTCTACGTCTAGCGTCCGCACAGAGTAAATCTGCGGCGTGGTCAGTATTTCCTCGGGAATATTTATTGACAGCTTTGCAAACGCCTCCTGCGCCGCCTCGGACAAAAGACCTCCGCAGGGCTTCTCAAAATCACTTCCCTCACCCTGACGGTCAAACACTATCACGCTGTAGTTTTTGGACAAAAGCGAGCAGAGGAGAGCGCCCGCAGGCCCTGCCCCGACTACCGCTATATCATATTTTTTTGTTTCATTCATATTTAACCAATTCAACTCCCGCAAGTTTGAACATTTCGAGCGCAAACTCGTCCGGGTAGCCCTCCCCGTAGACGACTCTGCTTATTCCCGCGTTTACTATCATCTTTGCGCATATCACACAGGGCTGATGAGTGCAGTATATTGTCGAGCCCTCTATTTCCACGCCCATTCTCGCCGCCTGTATTATGGCGTTCTGCTCGGCGTGTATCGCGTAGCACAATTCGTGCTTCGTCCCCGAGGGTATGTTGAGCTTGCGCCTTAGACATTCGCCCCTTTCGACACAGCTCTTTACACCGGACGGCGCTCCGTTATATCCGGTCGTCAGTATGCGCTTGTCCTTTACTATGACGGCGCCTATCTTTCTGTTGGGTTGATAGCATGAGGACCAATTCGCTATTGTCCTTGCCATTTCCATGAACCTGTCGTCCCATTTATTTTGCATAAGAACACCTCCGATTTACCCTATTATACTGTATTTGATGAGATTGTAAAACTAATGTGACATTTGGTTTTTTTTAGACAAAACCGTTGACAATAAAGGGGCGGTGGACTATTATATGCTTGTTAGCACTCGAACGGAATGAGTGCTAAATCAAAAAATAAACTCTTCAAGGAGGATTAGTTTAATATGAAGCTCAGACCATTGGCTGACAGAGTAGTTCTAAAGAAGATCGAAGCCGAGGAGACCACGGCAGGCGGTATTATACTCACCAGCGCCACAAAGGAAAAACCCCAGATCGCCGAAGTTATGGCGGTAGGTCCCGGCGGCATGGTAGACGGCAAGGAAATCACCATGTATGTGAACGTAGGTGACAAAGTAATGTGCCCCCGTTACGGCGGCGCGGAAATAAAGCTCGACGGCGTCGAATACACGGTAGTTCGTCAGAGCGATATAATGGCAGTAGTTGAGTAAGGAGGCATATATATGGCAAAGCAGATTAAATTCGGCGAGGACGCAAGAAAAGCGCTTGAAACAGGTCTAAACACACTCGCAAATACCGTTAAGATTACACTTGGCCCGAAGGGCAGAAACGTCGTGCTCGATAAGAAGTTCGGCGCACCGTTAATCACCAACGACGGCGTAACCATCGCAAAGGAAATCGAGCTCGAAGATCCATTTGAGAATATGGGTGCTCAGCTCGTCAAGGAAGTCGCGACAAAGACGAATGACGTTGCCGGCGACGGTACGACCACGGCGACATTGCTCGCTCAGGCAATCGTACACGAGGGCTTGAGAAACGTGGCCGCAGGCGCAAACCCCATGGGCATCAAGCGCGGTATCGAAAGGGCCGTTGATGCGGCTGTCGAAGCACTCAAGGGCATGAGCCGTCCGATAGAGAGCGAACAGTCCATCGCTCAGGTCGCTTCTGTTTCCGCAGGCGACGAGAGTATCGGTAAGAGGATTTCCGACGCCATGAAGGAAGTCGGCAAGGACGGCGTTATTACCGTTGAAGAATCCAAAACCACCGAGACAACGCTCAAATTCGTCGAAGGTATGCAGTTTGACCGCGGTTATTGCTCCGCTTACATGGTAACCGACACCGATAAGATGGAAGCCGTGCTCGACAACCCCGTGATACTCATCACAGACAAAAAAATCGGCAGCATCCAGGAGATACTCCCCGTCCTCGAGCCCATTGCACAACAGGGCAAGAAGCTCCTCATAATTGCTGAGGACTATGACGCCGAGTGCCTCGCGACATTGGTAGTCAATAAGCTTCGCGGTACGTTCACATGCGTGGCGGTCAAGGCACCCGCATTCGGCGACAGGCGCAAGGCAATGCTCCAGGATATCGCAGTGCTCACAGGCGCAACGGTAATTTCTTCAGACTTGGGCATGGAGCTCAAGGATGCAACGCTCAAGGACCTCGGTTCAGCTCGTCAGGTCAAGATCGATAAGGACAACACCACTATAGTCGAGGGAGCAGGCGACAGCGAAGAGATCAAGAACCGCATTTCCGCGATCCGTACACAGATTGCCGAGACAACTCAGGAATACGACCGTGAAAAGCTCCAGGAGAGGCTCGCAAAGCTGTCCGGCGGCGTAGCCGTTATCGCAGTAGGCGCGGCTACCGAAGTTGAGATGAAAGAAGCCAAGATGCGCATCGAGGACGCCCTCGCGGCGACTAGCGCGGCAGTAGAAGAGGGCATAGTCCCCGGCGGCGGTATCGCACTGCTCAATGCCTGTGACGCAATCCGCCACATTGCGGCCGAAAACGAAGGCGATGTCCGCACAGGTATCGAAATCGTGCTGCGTGCAATGGAAGAGCCGCTCCGTCAGATCGCTTACAATGCAGGTCTCGAGGGCAGCGTAATCGTATCTAAGGTCCGTGAGGTAAATAAGCCCGGTTACGGCTTCGACGCAAGGAACGACGTTTACGGCATGATGGCAGACATGGGCATTATCGATCCTACAAAGGTAACGAGAAGCGCACTGCAGAACGCCGCTTCGATAGCGGCACTCGCACTCACCACAGAGAGCCTCGTGTGCGATATCCCCGCACCCGAACCCGCAGCTCCCATGGGCGCCCCCGGAGGAATGTATTAATTAATCAGGTGCAAATAGCGCACAAATTAAAACTCAAGGCGGTGTGGAGAAATCCACATCGTCTTTTTATGTGTGGTTTTGGGCAAGTTGCGTCTTGGGACTGTTCGCGTGGCAGCTTGCGCGGGTGAAGTGTTTTATGGATGGAAAGGGGCGGAGGGGCAATGCGGAGGGGCGTTGATCGATGGGAGTTTGTGCGCCTAACCCCAACCGCTCACTTCTCCGACCCACCCATCCCCCTGTGCCGGCGCGGAGCAACCGTTCCAAAGCTGCCACCGAGAAACGCCACGTTCTGTAAGCTTTCTTTTATCTCTGACATCCGAACAAGCCGCAAAGTATCATCCGTATAAAAAAAACCCTGAGTGGATGTGAAGCATCCGTTCGCAAGGGTTTCGTTCACGTTCTAATCTAATTTTTAATCTCCAACCCTCACCCACGTCCGTACTGGTGCAGGCGGTAGTTCGGCCAAGAGTCCCTGCCGTGGTCAAGGGGCAAGGCTCCTTACAGGGGTCGAGGGGAGTCCCCGAGGCTCTCCCCCAAGCCTATTGCATACAGCGTGATTTGAGGTCGTTAATGATGTTCTTGAGAGTGACGTCCGTCTGCATAGAGCTCTTAACCTTGTTTATCGCGTGCATGATCGACGTGTGGTGGCGGCCGCCAAACTCGGAGCTTATGTCGTTGAGCGTCATGTTGGTAATCTCGCGAACGAGGTATATGGCAACCTGACGCGGCATAACTATAGCCGCATCGCGCTTGGGCGAGCAAAGGTCGGCAGGCGTGACGTTGTAGAAGTCGCAAACCACTTGCATTATGTCCGCGGCGCGAATTATTTTTCTCGTGGAGACTGAAACGGTGTCTTTCAGCGCACGCTCGGCGAGATTCACGTCTATGGGGAGCTGATGGAGGGTAGAGTAAGCGACGAGCTTGTTGAGCGCACCCTCGAGCTCACGGATATTTGAACCGGCCTTGTCCGCGATAAACGCCATTACGGAGCTGCTGAGCCTTATTCCCTCTTGCTCGGCTTTACGGTTGAGTATGGCGATTTTGGTCTCAATGTCCGGCGGCTGAATGTCCGCAACGAGTCCCCACTCAAAGCGAGTGCGCAGGCGCTCCTCGAGCATGGGTATCTCACGGGGATGCTTGTCCGACGTGATAATTATCTGCTTGCCGTTGTCCTTAAGCTCGTTGAAAGTGTGGAAGAACTCGTTCTGAGTACCCTCTTTCTTCGAGAGGAACTGAATATCGTCTATCATAAGTACGTCGACACTGCGGTACTTTTCCCTAAATTCCGCGGCATACTGTACGCTGTTGCCGCCTTGAATGGCTTTGATGAGCTCATTCGTGAAATTCTCCGTCGTGGTGTAAATGACCTTTGCACGCGGATTGTTCTGAAGTATCGTGCAGCCTATGGCGTGCATGAGGTGCGTCTTGCCGAGTCCTACGCCGCCGTAGAGGAATAGGGGATTGTAGGCAGTCGCAGGGCTGTTGGCTACGGCTTGGGATGCGGCATATGCAAAGCGGTTGCTCTCGCCTATGACGAACGTTTCAAATGTGTATTTGGGGTTGTGGATAAAGCCCGCCCTTGATGAAGAGGATGCAGCTGTCTCGCCCGTGCTTTCGTAGCGGTCGCGCTCGGACTCTTCTATTAAGCGTATTGTGAGCGGTCTCCCTGCGCAGAGGTTTACGCAATCTGTGAGTGTGCCCATGTACTGTGAGAGTATAGTGTTCTTATGAAGCTCGGACTTCACCTGCAGTACGAGCATATCGTCCTTTACCGTTACAGGCTCGATCGGCAAAAACCACTGGCTGAGGCTTATGTCCGTTATTTTTGGCCTGATAAGAGTAAGAGCACCCTCCCAAATCGATTTCGCGCTACCCATTCCATATTTCCTTTCGTCTATCGCCTGTAGTGTATAAAATGAGGCCGCCTACTAAAGCTGTCAGGCTGCCTCAGAGCAACTTATTACCTGCATTGATGATAACAAATTTCTACCTAAATTTCAAGTTATCCACAGTTGCGACTTTGTTGCGACTTTTGGGCACAATTAGTTATCCACAGAGCCTCCGACTACTATATAGGGGATAACCGACACGTTTTTTTGCCTACAATGTGCAGATATTCGCAGTGTTTAACTTGTAAAAGATAATTATATATTATTATACCTTCAGTATGACCCTTTCGGAGTGCCGATGGAGATTTCATAATTGCTGTAGCGCATGGGGAAGGTTATGGGGCTTCGCCCCGTGCCCCTGACTGCTGACGCAAAACGTTAAAGCTTGTATTTCGCCAAAGCTTGAACAAATCGCAAAGTTACATATATTATGCATAAGAAAACCCTCCCTGAGCGAATGCGGAACATCCGGTCAGAAGAGAGTCGGTAATACGTACTATGCTGTTATTAACCTCCCAAGCCCCAAGAAAAGAGGGGTAAAAGGGACGTAAGCGCAGTGTTACAAACTACTCGAAAGAGCCTTAACCGCATCAGCAATCCTCTCAAACTCGAGCCCTCGCGACGCCTTTACGAGTATCGAATCGCCACGCCTCAACAGCAACGGAAGCGCTTTTATAAGCTCGTCCTTCGCGGGGAAGTAGTGCGTGTCCCCGTGAAGTGATTTTGCGGAGGCGTAGAGCGCACTCGATTCAGGTCCGGAGGCTATTATGCAGTCCACTCCTGCGCGCGCGGCATAGGCGCCTATTTCCGCGTGATAGGCGGGGGAGTATGCGCCCAATTCGAGCATGTCGCCCAGTATCGCAACTTTTCTTCCGCTCGCGTAACAGAGCGTATCTATAGAAGCTTTCATGGAGCTTGGGTTGGCGTTGTACATGTCGTTTAGAAGCGTCAGAGCGCCGCAATGCTCGATACACATGCGTCCGAAAACGGGTTTGTAGTCGAGCAGTCCCGCGACGGCGGTTTCGGGAGAAAGTCCCATCTCCAGAGCAACGCCGAAGGACGCCAGCGCATTCTGTATCATGTGTCTGCCCGGGGCGGTTATGCGCGCCTCTATCGCATTTCCCGAGTAGTTAATCGCAAAGCACGCGCCGTCGAGCCCAAGAGACTCAATATCGCTCGCGTATATGTCATTTGAGGGGTCTATGCCGTATGTCGTGACGTCGTTTCGCTCGGCTTTGAGCGTTTTGAGCAATTCGTCGTCACCGTTTGCGAAAATACTGCCTCCGTCGCGCATGAATTCGAGCATTTCGCACTTAGCCTTGAGTACGCCCTTGCGCGAACCCAAGAACTCGATGTGTGCGTCGCCTATGTTGGTAAACACGCAAATATCGGGTCTGCCTGCCTTTGCAATTCTCGCAATCTCCCCAAAGTGATTCGTGCCCATCTCAACTACCGCCGCATCGTGGGAGGAATCTATTGTAAATATCGTCTGCGGCACGCCTGTCTGATTGTTTAGGTTTCCTGCAGATTTCTGCACAGACAGGCCTTTTGCCAATGTCGCATGTATCATCTCTTTTGTGGTCGTCTTGCCGACGCTCCCCGTAACTGCGATGAGCTTTGTGGGGAGGCGCAAACGATAGAATTCCGCGAGGTCCAAAAATGCCTGCTCTGTGTTCTCCACCCTTATATGGGGAAAGTCCACAGCAATCTGAGAAAGTGTTAAAATCGCGCCCTTTTCAAACGCCTGCGCTATGAAGCTGTGACCGTCGAAGCGGCCGCCGATAATGGGCACAAACAACGCGCCCGTCTCTATTTTTCGAGTGTCTATCGATACGCTCTGTATCTCCTCTGAGTTCATGTCGCTATTTGCGCAAAGCGTTCCGTTTACAGCCCTTACCGCCTCTGCTACGGTGAATTTGTCCATCAGTTATCCCCTTTTTTAAGCGAAAGCTCAATTATTTTCTCGCAAAGTGTGCCGAAGTCTATTCCCACTGCCGCCGCCTCCTGCGGTACGAGGCTCGTTGGCGTCATTCCCGGGAGGGTGTTTGCCTCCAAGCAATAGTAACTGCCGTCGTCACAGAGTATGTAGTCTATGCGGCTGTATACCTCTAATCCAAGCAGCTTGTGTACTTGTAACGTCGTCTCCCGTATGCTCGCGGCAACCGCCTCTTCTACGGGCGCAGGGCAAAGCTCGTCGCACGCACCAATCTGATACTTGTTCTCGTAGTCGTAGAAGCCTTCTTTCGGCCTTATCTCGATAATGGGCAGAACTTTTTCTCCGAGCACTCCCACGCTTATCTCCCTGCCCCTGATATACCTCTCGGCAAGCAGAGTTTTTTCGTACTTAAAGCCGGTATTCAATGCTGCGTCAAGCTCTTCTTCCGACCTGACGATCGACACGCCTATGCTCGAGCCTCCACTGACGGGCTTTATTACACAGGGGAGCCCAATCGCCCTCACCTTGTCGGCCTCGCCCTCGCGAAATTCTACACCCGGTGCGGTAGGTATCCCCGCCTCCTGCATGAGCTGCTTTGAAAGCCACTTATTCATGGCGAGCGCACTGCCCAGATATCCCGTTCCCGTATACGGTATCTCAAACAAATCGAGCAGAGCCTGCAGTTTGCCGTTTTCGCCGTTTTCGCCGTGCAGGCCCATGAAAACCACGTCTGCCGCCTTACAGAGCTTAAGCACGTTTCTGCCCAGAAACCCCGTATCACTCTCCGGACGGGTGCGTCGTATCTCGTCTGTATCGGGAGCTATTCGCCCCACCATGTGTCCGACAGGCTTGCTGTTTAAAAACACGTCCTCTATGTCGCCGTCATGCTCAAACCCAACGTAAACGTCGACGAGTGCCGCCTTATGCCCGAGCTTTCTCAATGTCTCACATATAAGTGCGCCCGACGACAGCGACACATCCCTTTCTGCGCTCGTGCCTCCTGCCAAAACTGCTATTCTCATATTAACTCCAATCAAATCTGATTCCCTATGGGTCAATTATAACATACTAAAAAATAACTGTGAATATTCTGCATGAAGCCCGTCCCTTTTTCCACAAAACTCGCCCTTTTGTGAACAAGCCCGTTTCCCCAAAAAACACTCTCTCCACCTTGATTTTCACCTATATTGCGCGGAAAATCAGAAATCGTAAACATTCGATAAAATTCGTAAAGGGACACGGGAACAAACATTTGTATCCACATTATTCACATACTTATCCACAAGGACAACCCCAAATTTTCCGCTTTCAGCACTTGTTATGCACAGCAATGTTGACATATATTCTGAACAATGTGGATTATGCTCCCGAATTTCTGCCGCGTTGCCGTCTTCCTAAAATATGCCCTGAATACGGTTTATAAACACTGCAAACGATGCATAAATTTGCATTTCCGAGGGTTGGAAGTATCGGGGAAGGGGGCGTGGGGATGGGTGGGCAGGGGAAGTGAGCGATCGGAGGTAACGTGAACGCCGTCACCCCATCAAGGGGTTCCACCCCTCGACCCCAGCAGAGTTACCGCCCTGCACCCGTACGGTTCAGAACGAGATTTGCTTTTGGTATCGGGACAAGCGATAAGAGAAATCCTGCCGAGTTACGGCATAAGCTTTTCACACACCCCCTGCGCCGCACGTAGGCATGGGTGGGCAGGGAAAGTGAGCGGTTGGTTTTTAGGTATACATAACCTCACCTGCCGCCCCAACATTTCCCCTTTTCGCAGAGATTTGGGTGTGTCGGAAGAAGCGGAAAACAGGGAAGAAGCAGGGAATGTGCGCCGTAAAGTGAACACCTGTGATGGGTGCGCCGCGAAAAATGAGCGGTCGGAGAGGCGTAGGGGGTAGCTATCTATTGAAACCAATTCGCCAAAGCCCAACCGAATCCCCGAAAACAAATACTCTCACACGACCTGCGACCGTCACCCACCAAAAAACTCCTCGATCCAATTGCGGAAAGGGGAGGTTATTTTGTGTTAAAGTGTGAGCAGAAGGTATAAGAGCCGGACAATGAAGTTATGAACCAAACTCCCAACAGCCGCTGTTTTTGGCGTTATTCGTCATCGTCATCATCGTCGTCTATCTCTACATGGACTTCGTACTCATTGCCGTCTTTGTTGTGCGTCTTTTTAACCAGCGACGCTATGTACTCGAAAATCGGTATGGTCAGGAACAGTATCCACCACGGATGCCATAAATCGAAACCAATTCCCAGCACCAAATATGTCACGGTTATTGCCGCCCCGAACGAAATGCCGCTCCACTTGCGGTTTCCTGCGAGGAGATTGCAAATCGAGCTTACGACCGCACTGCCGGGTATGAGTAGCCACCACGGGTGCCACATGCCGTACATGAGCCCGAGACAGAGGTACACACCAGTGCAGACGACAAAGTACGGAAACTCTGCGACGTAGTGCTTAAACGACTTGTGCTCGCCTATAGTCTCTATCGTGTGAGTAATCGGACTCCAAGCGAGGAAGAGCAGCCATGCCGGATGCCAGAGCTTAGTCGTAACGCCTATCGCTATGTACGCACCTATGAGCAATATTCCGGCTAAGAGCATCGCTATGCCCATTGCGACCGACTTTTCTATGCAGTCCAGAATTAAATAGTAGAACGGTATTATGAGCAGTATCGCCCAGCACCATGTCCACTGCGAGTAGAGGAAGCCTGCGAGGAAGAATGCCGCAACCGCAAAAGCCCATATGGGGAAGAGTTTTGCCGCGCGCACTCCTGTGTGCTTCGCCATGGATACCACGCAGTAATACACCGGGATGATCAGCATTATCAACCAAGTCGGGTGCCACACATCCGTCAATAGCCCAATTATCAAATACGCCACGGGCACGATTACAGGCACGAGCGAATTGAATACTTTTTGGGGCGACCGCGAGAATATCGCGTGTATCAGCGAGTAGTATACCGGTACAGCGAGGAAAACGAGCCAGCCCGGGTGCCACAGATTGCCTATAAAGCCCAACAACAGGAATGCCACTGTGCAGATTATCGGCACGGGGACTTCGAGAAGTGCCTTCTGCACGGGCGACTTTGCCCTCTTTTTGAACTTGAGACCGACTTTGCCTATGTCGACAGTGTACTCACTGTTCTCCGTCTCGAAGTTTATAGTCTCGTCATCTCTGCTGTCGTCGGGAGTTTCGTGTTTAAACTCCTCGGAATACCCGCCATTCTCGCTGTCAGCTTCGGTCGCGGCATTTTCGGTATCGACGCCGATGTCCATGCTCTCATCCCAAACGTCTGACCAGCTTATCTTCTCCTTTGTGCCGTCGTCGTGTATGACGTAGCACTCGCCGTCCTCTGACTCGATTCTGCCCTTAAAGCGCTTTACGAGGTTCTTCCATGGGGCGTGTCTCGACTTTCCGTTTTCTTTTATGGTGATGCCGGAGCGGTCTATGACAATTTTCTTTTTGCCGTTGTCGGCAAAGAATATGCCTGCGCCCCCTATAACGGCTTTCTTTTCGCCGCCGTTGTAATCGAATACGAACCCGTACCTTATGTCGTTTGAATCGAGGGGCTTCTCCCTGCTTGCTTCGTCGTGTGCTTCGCTGTTATTGCCCGTGTATTTGGCTTCCGCAGACTGTGAGGCGTAATATGTGTCGCCCGTATCCGTCTTTGTGCCGTTTATTAGCTCGTCGAGAGTTATTCCGTATACGTTCGCGAGCATTACCAAGTTATAAGTGTCCGGCGACGCCTCGACCCTCTCCCATTTTGAAATAGCCTGGCGTGAGACCCCTATCCTCGAAGCGAGCTCCTCCTGTGAGAGACCATGTGCCTTTCTAAGCGCCACAAGCCTGTTTGCAAACATGATGTTCATCTTAATTCCCCTTTCGTCGTCAAACGACATATCAAACACCGCCCTGCTTTTTTTGTTTTGATTGTATTTCCGCAAGGCAATGAAAACCAGCAATTACGGTTTGCAAATCCTATCCGCAACCGGAAGTTGCATAACACTTTACTTCCCTGTATATCTTATCACATTCTATATGTTCGTTGCTTATATGGCGCATAAATTTGCTTTCGGACGGTGTTTTGTATGCTTTCATCCCGAGATATAAAAAAGATAGCCGCTCGGCACAAATGGTTATGCTCTGAAGAGCATTTTCTGCTATAATATTGTAAGTATATATGTCCGTGTTAACATCGGCTTGCGATCAATGCAGATAGGCATCGTCTGCCGGCAGAGGGAGCATACATTGCCGTTAGATCC
>JAEDCW010000041.1 GCA_016293975.1 Clostridia bacterium | reverse complement strand
GCGGACATATCCATGTAGGTCCTCAGGCTCCCGCAGCTTGCCCCGTATGCGCACATCCCAGAGCATACTTCGAGATCAAGAGCGAGAATTATTAATACAGCTGAGAAAGCAAAAAACACTTTGCTTCTATAATACGCCTTTTGCGGCAGGCCTTGTACCTGCCGCACTTTAATTATGCACGCTAATTTCATGCCGTTTTCTCACAGTTTACAAGAAACACCCTGCCAATTGATTAAGCTGACAGGATGAACTTGCCTTTAATAACACCCGAACGAGTACCGGGGCCTGTACTTTTAGGATTTCTGCGTCAGTTTAGTATGTTGTTACCCGTCTCCTTATCAAATATGTGTACCACGTTACCGCCGAATGTGACGAAAACCTCCTGCCCATAGTCAAAGCCTTCCTTGCTGCCGCCACCAAAATCCATAATCGGAATGATGACGATAACGTCCTTGCCCGCTGTGTTTACATGCAGATGTATTGAGCTCCCCATCATTTCGGAAACATCCACAACCGAGCGTATACCTGCGGGTGCATCCGATGCACACAGTATGAGGTGCTCCGGCCTTATTCCTATCGTTACGCTTTGAGGCTCCACACCCTTCTCCCTCAGCCTATTCTGCTTATCGTCCGATAAATATACTCTTACACCGGCCATAGCAACATAGTATCTGTTGCCATCCTTTCCGAGCTTGGCATCGAATACATTCATCTGCGGAGAGCCTATAAACCCCGCGACAAACAGATTTGCAGGCGTTTCAAACACCTCCTGAGGTGTGCCTATTTGCTGAATCAAGCCGTCCCTCATTATAACGATTCTGTCACCGAGCGTCATTGCTTCCGTCTGGTCATGCGTTACATATATGAATGTCGTGTCTATACGCTTACGGAGCTTGATTATCTCCGCACGCATCTGGTTTCTCAGCTTTGCATCGAGGTTTGACAGCGGTTCATCCATGAGGAACACCTTTGGCTCGCGCACTATGGCACGCCCTATTGCGACGCGCTGACGCTGACCGCCCGACAAGGCCTTTGGTTTTCTTTCTAGGTAATTCGTTATGTCGAGTATTTTTGCCGCCTCTCGTACCTTTCTGTCGATCTCATCCTTTGGCGTTTTTTTGAGTTTAAGCGCAAACGCCATATTTTCATATACGGTCATGTGTGGATACAGCGCATAATTTTGGAACACCATCGCTATGTCCCTGTCCTTTGGCGCCATGTCGTTAACGAGTTTGTCGCCTACATAGAGTTCGCCCGAAGAAATATCCTCAAGGCCCGCAATCATGCGGAGTGTCGTAGACTTGCCGCACCCCGACGGCCCAACAAGGACTATGAATTCCTTGTCTTTGATTTCGATGTTAAAGTCCTGTACGGCAACGACGCCTTCTGCCGTCCTCAAAAGATTCGGCTTGTTTTCATGGTCGCCTGCTTCTTTGTTTTTATTCTTTGCCTTATTTTCTTTGCCCGACGTATAGGGATAAATCTTCTTTATCCCCTTTAATACTACCTCTGCCATTCTCATTTTGCTCTGATGGGCACGGACTCCTCCGATACCCATCTCGCCCCGCAAGAGCGCAGGCCTTACAGCAGGTCTCCACACTGCCGCACCGCGAGCTACGGTACTTCCTCCCTTTGTTAGCCCTATGCGATTAAAAATGTTGGAGTAATCGCAAGAAACTTTAATACGATATAATTAGCATCTCATAATCAAGTGTCGAGTATGCAAAACTGATATTCGTACAAAGCGAGGTTTTTGGCTGTTTTGCGCAATTCTTATCTAAGAACCGTATCAAATAGGCTCATCTGGTTGGTGGCGCTCAAGTCACCGAGAATACCGAATTGCTCCAACTTCTGAATAACTGCACTGTTTGCTTTTGAACGCTTGATGAAGTCTTCGCGCGACAGAAACTTGCCGCACTTTGCCGCCTTTTCAAGCTCAAGTGCCGCATTTTCACCTATTCCGCTAACCGATATAAACGGCGGTCTGAGCGCTCCGTCCTCTATCACGAATCGTTTCGCCTGGGATTTATAGAGATCGAGAGGCAGAAGCTTTATCCCCCTCAACATCATCTCGTACACAACCTCAAGCACGGGAATCTTGTCCTCATCCTTTGACGAGGAGTTATTATCCCTCTTGATTTCTTTGATTCTCGCGACTATGTCCTCCGGACCTCCCTGAACATCTTCAAGCGCAAGCGCATCCGCCCTTACAGAAAGATACGTAGCGTAGAATTCAAGCGGGTAGTTGAGCTTGTAGTACGCGATTCTGAACGCCATCATTACGTATGCGGCGGCATGAGCTCTGGGGAACATATACTTTATCTTGTCGGCGGAATCTATGTACCATCTCGGCACATTTATGGAGGTCATAAACCCCTCCATCTCCGGCGAAACGTGCTTGCCCTTTCGTATCGCTTCCATCGTCTTAAACGACATAGACGGGTCTCCCCCGTGGCTTATGAGGAATGTCATGATGTCGTCACGCAGGCATATAACTTCCGAAAGCGTAGCAGTACCGTTTTTTATCAAGTCCTGAGCATTGCCCAGCCACAGGTTTTCCCCGTGTGAGAGACCTGAAATTCTAACGAGCTCCTCCATAGTTGTCGGACGGGTATCGACGAGCATACCCCTGACGAAAGAAGTGCCGAATTCGGGTATCGCTATGCTTCCCACATCGCAGTCTATCGCCTTGAGATCTACTCCGAGCGCTTCGGTCGACGAGAAAAGGCTCATTGTACGCTTATCGTCAAGCGGTATAGTCTTCGGATCTACACCTGTCAGATCAAACAGCATCCTCAGCGCAGTCGGGTCGTCGTGCCCCAGTATATCCAGCTTAACGAGTTTATCGTCCATCGCGTGGAAGTCAAAGTGCGTGGTAACGATATCGCCGTCCTGCTTGTCCGCAGGATACTGCACTGGTGTAAAGTCGAATATCTCGTATTCCTCCGGTACGATAACTATGCCTCCGGGGTGCTGGCCCGTCGTTCGTTTGACGCCAGAGCAGCCCTGTGCAAGTCTTGAAAGTTCTATATTTGTGGCTCTTATACCCTTGTCATCACAATAGCTCTTTACATAGCCAAACGCAGTCTTGTCCTTCACCGTCGCAATAGTGCCTGCTCTGAATGCGTGGCCCTTGCCAAACATCTCCTCCGTATAGGCGTGAGCCACGGGCTGGTAATCTCCCGAGAAGTTTAGGTCGATATCGGGAGTTTTGTCGCCCTTAAAGCCCAGGAACACCTCGAATGGTATGTCGTAACCGAGTTTGTTGAGCGGTGTGCCGCATACGGGGCAGTCCTTGTCCTCAAGGTCTACGCCGCAATGCGAAAGCCTATCCGCAAAGTTAAAATCGCTGTATTGGCAGTTCGGGCACACATAGTGAGCAGGCAGAGGATTAACCTCCGTTATGCCCGCCATCGTCGCAACAAACGAAGAGCCCACCGAGCCTCTCGAACCCACCAAATAACCATCCGAAAGCGACTTCCTTACCAATCTCTGTGCCATGAGATATAACGAGGCATAACCGTTCTTGATAATCGAGTTGAGCTCCTTGTCCAGTCTCTTTTCAACTATCTCGGGTAGTTCCTCTCCGTATATCTTGTGCGCCATCGTTATCGCCATATTACTGAGCTCCTCGTTTGCGCCAGGGAAAGTCGGAGCATATGTCTTTTGCTCGTCGAGATACGGCTTTAGCTTGTCACACATATCCGCGATCATATTGGGATTCTTTACTACTATCTCGTAAGCCTTATCTTCACCGAGGTATGAAAACTCCTCGAGCATCTCATCAGTTGTCTTAAAGTACAACGGCGCTTGTATGTCCGAGTCGGCAAACCCTTTCGAGTGCATGAGTATGGTCCTGTAAATGGAGTCGTCCGGCTCGAGGAAATGCACATCTCCCGTCGCAACTACAGGTATGCCCAGTCTGTCGCCGAGCTCTACTATCTTCCTGTTTAGCGCGCGCAGTCCTTCTATGCCGTCGACCTTGCCCTCTCGCCTCAAAAAGTCATTGTTGCCTATGGGTTGTACCTCAAGATAGTCGTAGAAACGTGCAATTCTTTCGATTTCGTCATCGTCCTTGCCTTCGAGCACGGCGCGGAAAAGCTCGCCCGCTTCACAAGCAGAGCCGACTATTATTCCGTCGCGCAGAGACATCAACATTGTGCGTGGTATTCTCGGCACGCCTCTGAAATACTCGGTATGTCCAAACGAGACGAGCTTGTAAAGATTCTTTAGACCCTCCGCAGTACGCGCCAACAGTATGATATGCCTTGCATTGTGTCCCCTTGTCTTCTCGTAGCCTGCTGTGAATCCGATGTTCATCGGTATCTCGTGCTTGCCGCTTTCATGCGCCTCGGCAACGAGCCTCTTGTACCACCGTGCAAACAGCTCCAACCTGCCTACAGCAGTAACTGGCACTTCATCGCCAAAGAATACCGCTATGTTTTCGAGCGTCGGCACGTAAATGCGCGTGTGAGTGTGTCTTATTAGTGCATTAATATCTATAAAGTGCTCTGTAGAATGCCCCATTGTCGAGGCTGCATCGTTCAGTATCTTTAGAGCGTCTCTGTCAAACGTAATGACCGCGGTGCATCCCTCGATGGTACTGAAGAGCTTCCCTACCTGCTCCCTTCTGTCAGGCGCAAACTCGAGCATATGGCTTACCACATCGTAAAAGTTTTCGCTTTTTATCGTAGCCCCTTGAACGGGCAGTCTCCATATAAATGGGTCTTCTGGCATATTACCCGTATCAAACGCCGCCGCGCTTACGACAAGAGCGGGCTCCCCCATATCGTCCATATATATGTCTATAACGGCAAATCTTCCATCGTCGCTTATGCCTCTGCCGTCGTCGATAAGATAACCCTCGACTCCGAGAAGCACCTTTATACCGAGCTTTGACGCAGTCCCCACAGCAGACGGGAAGCCATGCACGACGCCGTGGTCGGTTATCGCCACTGCTTTATGTCCCCATCTTGCCGCGGTTTCGACCGCATCATTGTGGTGCAAATCCGCTTCAAGCAGAGCGTCCATTGATGAGAATTTTGTGTGCAAATGCAATTCTACGCGCTTCTTCTCCGCCTTGTCCTCCCTCAATACCCTGTCTACCTTTACGACATCCGCCACGTGTAGACACATCTCGCCCATAAATGTGTCAAATACGTATCTGCCGTTGACCTTTAAGGTTTTTTTTGAGTTCATGCATTGAGTGATTGCTGCCTGTATCTGCTCGCCCTTTTCACCCTTGTTCAAAAACAGCTTGCAGTTTATCGAATTTGTCTTGTCCGTAAGTCCAAACAGCAGAAGCGTACCGCCCTTGTTGAGCGGACGCGCCTCAAAGCTGATTATGCTTCCCATTACGACGACTCTGTTCGATACCTCGGTCAGGTCGCACATCTGTATGGGCTCCTCCTTTATCGGCTTACCGCATATCAAATCGGCATCTTCCTGCTGTACGGTATTTTTACTTGTTCCGCTGACATAACCATCCGTCTCCTGATATACAGGTTTAGGAAGCATAAGCTGAGCACTCGGGTACGAGACTATACCGTCTATTATGCCGTAGCGCCTTATGAGCACCGCATTGATCTTGTTCTCGACATTGAGATACCCGAACAAATCCATCGCCCCTGTAGGATAGTAGAGCACGAGCTTCCCGTTTTCCATTTCGAGGTTTGAATGCCTTAGCACATGAGCTATCGTAGGCAGACAATCCGCCAACTCATCCAACAACTGTTTTGCAACGCTCGGGTGTTTCTCTATCTGCTCAAGTAAATCGTAAAAGACAAAATTAACAGAGCAGTCCACATCCGGGTGTGATTTGCTCTGTACTAATTCCCTAATATCGTTTTTTGCCCTTTCAAGCTGAGAAACCGGGATGAGCTTTGAGCAGGCTATAGTCAACCTAAGAGAATTTCGTTTTTTATTAAGAACAGCTTCTTTTAACAAAAATGCTTTGTTAAGCTTATTAACGTATTCCCCAAGATTCATGCCTATCCCCCCAAAAATCACTTCGAGAGAGACATAGCAGTTTCAATAAGCACCCTTATCGCTTCTTCCCTCTCGCCTGAAAATATCTTCTCCCCTCCCGCGAACACTACCGCGCCCTTAGGAGCAAATGCAATGCCTACGTCGGCATCTCTCGCCTCACCCGGACCGTTTACAACACAGCCCATTACGGCGACCTTTAGCGGCTTTTTGCAGTCCGCCAGTTCATCCTGTACATATTTTGCGATACTCAAAAGATCGCCCGTCGTGCGTCCGCATGTGGGACAGCTCACCACTTCGACTCCCGAATTCCTCAGCCCAATGGCAGAAAGTATCTGCTTTGCGGCGACTACCTCCGCGACCGGATCGCCTGTGATAGATATTCTAAGCGTATCGCCTATCGAATCGAGCAACAGAGTCCCTACGCCTATTGCGCCCTTTATCACGGCGTTTTCACCGAACCCCGCTTCCGTAATGCCTATGTGGAAGGGGTAATCGCAGCGCTCTCTGAGCAGTCTATACGCTTCAACAGTCGTCTTTACGTTTGAAGCCTTCATCGATATCACGATGTCGTAAAAGTCGTTCTGTTCAAGCAAAGCCGCATGATCCAGCGCACTCTCAACCATCGCTTCCGCGGTAGGTCTGCCGTATTTTTTGAGCAAGTGCTTTTCCAAAGAGCCGCCGTTTACGCCTATGCGTATAGGTATACCTCTCTGTGCCGCGGCACGAGTAAGCTTTGCCACATTTTCAGCAGAGCCTATGTTGCCCGGATTTATCCTCACCTTGTCTATGCCGTGCTCTATCGCGCCTATGGCAAGCCTGTAATCGAAGTGGATATCCGCAACGAGAGGTATATGCGTCTGAACCTTTATTTTTTCTATCGCATCTACACATTCGTTGTCATACACCGACATGCGCACGATATCACATCCCGCATCCTCGAGTGCTCTAATCTGGGCAACCGTGGCGTTTATGTCCCTGGTGTCTGTGTTCGTCATCGACTGTACGGTCACGGACGTACCGCCGCCTATCAATACACCTCTTACGCTAACCTGTCTCGTCATGTTATCCAAAAAGCCTCGAAACGTCGTTTACCGTCAGGAATACCATAAGTCCTATGAGCAATACAAAGCCCACGAGATGCACTATAGCCTCCACATTGCGCGGAACGGGCTTTTTAATTATTAGCTCAATCAGCATAAACACGAAGCGTCCGCCATCGAGCGCGGGAAGCGGCAGAAGATTTATAAAGCCGAGGTTGACACTCAATATTACGGATATCATTAGCACTACCTCAAGCCCTGCCCTAACGGCTTGACCTATAATCTGTATCGTTCCTACTGGACCTGCTACGTCGCCCTGCTGTAAATCACCGGCGAACAACGTTCCGAAAAAAGCGAACATCTGCTTTATGAGGTCTGCGGTATAGGAGACCGACATTCCGCATGCACGTAAGAAGCCCACTTGTTCACGCTGTGGGATTATGGTTATTCCGAGCAAATTGCGTCCCTCGTCGGCGTCGTATATGTCCTTTACTGTCGTTGTAATGCTCGTGCCGTCCCTAAGCAGAATCACAACCGCGCTTTCGGGGTTTGCTTCGATTATAGCAGGGCTTATATCCTCATATGCGTTTACCTCGTAGCCGTCTACGCTTATTATTATGTCGCCCGGCTTTATGCCTGCCTCATCCGCGGGGGATTGCTCCTCAACGGTCTGTATCTGCGGCGGCATATCCATCTTGTAGTCTCCGCCGTAAGCCGTAATCGTTATCGCCGCAACTACGAGCGCCAAAACAAAGTTCATTATCGGGCCCGCAAGCACCACTATCATGCGCTTCCAAACGGGCATGGCATTGAAACAGCCCTCTTTTTTTTCTTCTTCCTCGTCCTCGCCGTCAAATTGGCACATTCCTCCTATGGGAAAAAGACGAAGGGAATAGATTGTCCCCTTTCGCTCGACCTTAAACAGCCTCGGTCCCATGCCAACGGCAAACTCCAGTATCCTAAATCCAAGTAGTCTTCCCGCCCAATAATGACCGAGTTCATGTACAACGACAAGCACTCCGAGTACGAGTACCGCCGCTAAGATCGTTAAAACTGTATCCATCATTACCTCCGATTTGCGCAGATGCGTGACACGCTGTCGGCGGCAAGTCTCCTTGCCTCCATATCTGCGCAGATTATGCCCTCTATCGTGTCTGTTTCTACGCTCAATCGGACACTTTCTTCGAGCGTCTCTTCAACTATATCCGCAATTTCGAGGAATTTGATCCTGCCCTTGATGAACTCATCTACGGCCACCTCGTTTGCGGCATTGTACGCGATTGGCATCACGCCATCGGCTTTGAGTGCCAAATACGCAAGATCTATCGCCCTATATTTATTTTTATCGGGTTTTTCAAATGTCAACGCGCCGATTTTGGCAAGCTCAAGCGTGCTCACTATTCTTTGTTGCCTTTTGGGATACATTATACCATACTGTATCGCCAACCGCATATCCGGGACGGCAAGCTGAGCCATAACACAGCCGTCATTAAACTCTACCATGGAATGGACAATAGACTGCGGATGTACGAGCACATCTATGTTGTCTCCCGAAACATCAAACAGATATGCCGCCTCCATTATTTCGAGCCCTTTGTTGAACATGCTTGCGCTGTCTATCGTTATCTTAGTCCCCATGCTCCACGTGGGATGCTTTAATGCGTCCTTATATGTGACGTTTTGGAGCTGCTCGTATGTATACTCCTTGAATGCCCCACCGGAGGCGGTGAGTATAAGTTTCTTAACTTCGGCATGGTCGGCACACATTAGGCACTGGAATATCGCAGACTGCTCACTGTCGACCGGTATAATACACCCCCTTCCGGCTTTAAGACACTTATCTACAATACTGTGACCGCAGACGATGCTCTCTTTATTTGCAGATGCTACCGTCTTATCGGCTTCAATGGCGGATAAAAGCGGCACAAGTCCGTCGAATCCGCTTATGCCGTTTACCACTGTATCGACCTCGGGCAGTCGTGCTATCATGCTCGCCGCATCAGTCCCTACTATGAGTATGCAGTCCTCGGGCAGTATAAGTTCGCCCGCTTTTTCCGCAGAGCATATGCCGACATATCTCGGTTTGAACTCGGCTATTTGTCTGTTTAGCAGATCGATATTCGACCCACCTGCGCACAGCGCAAAGCATACGGCATCGTCCATATGCCATATACAATCGAGCGTTTGTCTGCCTATCGACCCCGTCGAGCCGAGTACGGCAATTCTTTTTGCGGTTTTTTCTATCATATCAATGAATTCATGAATGCGGTAAGCTTATCGTTTACCACAATAAAGAACAGGAACACCAAAGGTGCACACACGAGTATGCTGTCGAGTCTGTCAAGCATTCCGCCATGACCTGGGAATATCGTGCCGAAATCCTTTACACCACACCAGCGTTTTATGCTAGATGCAAACAAATCTCCGAACTGCCCAACAATTCCGCAACACAGTCCAAGTAAAAGCAAAGGTATAAGTCCCATGCTAAAATCGCTGTCTTTTATCCAAATGCCCTGTAAAAAGTACACGAGCATTCCTCCGAGCATACCGCCGAACAAGCCACCTACGCTTCCCTCCACTGTCTTTTTGGGACTTATAGCGGGGCAAAGCTTATGATTGCCAAAGAACGTACCTATGAAATAGGCAAACGTGTCGCACAGGCAGGGCACCGCAAAGAGCATCAAAAGCGCAGTCCTGTTTACGTCAAACACAGTCATCCTGTGAGTAAGTGCGATAAACAAAAATAACGACATCGGGTACATGAGCATAGCCATGCTGACAAATGTCTGCTCGGTGGTGCGCTGTTTATTGAGCACGCGTTCACCTATGAGGAACAAGACGCACAATACCAGTGTGAGCAAGAGCCAGTATTCGCCCAAATACAATGTCACGGGGTAATACGTAAATGCAAAAACATACACGGGCGCGGCGAACGACTTCCAGCCGTTCCTATGCAGTACGGTAGCGATCTCGTATACGCATGCGAAAGCCGCAAGCGAAAAAAGAACACACTGCAACCAACCACCGAAAATAAGCATCAGCACCACAACGGCGGCAAGTACAAGCCCAACCAATATCCTTACAAGCATTTATCCTCCTTACAGGCCGCCGTAGCGCCTGCTCCTTTTTTGAAACTCTGCAATAGTCGCCGCATACTCTGCCTCTCCGAAATCCGGGAAGTAAGTATTTACAAACACCAACTCCGCATATGCCGCCTGATACAGCAGGAAGTTTGATAGCCTCTGCTCCCCCGCTGTTCTTATTATTAAGTCGAGTTCGGGCAATCCCGCAGTGTAGAGATTTGACTCTATAGTCGACTCGTCAATATCGGAAACGGCAATCTCGCCAGCGGTGACACACTCGGCAATTTTCTTAACCGCCATGCAAAGCTCCGACCTTGCACCGTAGTTTATCGCAAGATTAAGCATAAGTCCACCGTTTTCATGGGTTTTTTGCATTGCTGCCACAAGTGCGTTTCTCGACCTTTGCGGCAACGGTTCAATGTCGCCTATGACATTGATTTTAACGCCGTTCTCGTGCAATTCATCGATTTCCTTGACGAAATACTCTACAACCAAGTCGAATAATGCGCTCACTTCAGTGATGGGGCGTTTCCAGTTCTCCGTCGAAAACGCATACAGTGTCAGCGCCTTTATACCAAGCTGAGATGATGTCTCGATTAGCGCACGCAATGTCTCCATGCCTGCTCTGTGTCCCGACGCGCGCGGCAGGCCCCTCTGCTTTGCCCAACGTCCGTTTCCGTCCATTATTATGGCGACGTGCTGAGGCACATTTGGGTTAAGTCCGTACTTTTCAAATAAATCCGTCATATCAACCTCTCGTAAACATCGCTCGCTTTTCTTCGGCGAGCTTAGCCACCTTTGCAATATATGTACCTATATCTTTCGGGTTAGGTATGCGCTCAACGCGCCTCTCGGCATCGAACATGACCTTCGTCATAGCTCCTGCGCCGTGCGCCATTATAGTCGTGGTGTCCTCCATCATATCGATATTGTAGATGCAGTCACAGCCATCTGCCGCGTAGCCCACATTTTCGAGATTTCCGCTCATGTACTTCTGTCTATACATATAGTACGGATGCAATCCAAGTCTCTGGGCCGTCGCATAGCCCAACTCCACCATCCTCTCGACCTCCTCAGCTTGTGCCAGATTATAATTCCCAAGCTGTGACTTCAGCGCAGACGAACGCTTTATTGCAAGTGTATGCACTGTCAAGTTATTAGGCGCAAGCTCGTATATCCGCTCGAATGTATTCCCCACATCGTTTATTGTCTCCTCTGGAAGCCCGACTATAACATCCATGTTGATAACCTCAAATCCTACGTCTCGAGCTAAATCATAGCAGTTGAATATGTCTTCGACCGTATGGTCCCTGCAAACGAGATGGAGAGTCCTCTGATTCATGGTCTGAGGGTTAATCGAAATCCTCTTTGCGCCGAAACTTCGGATTATTTCGAGCTTTTCGCGATCTATTGTGTCGGGTCTGCCCGCTTCCACGGTAAACTCGTTTCCGTATCCGCCATAGGCTTCTATTGCACACTCGAGCACTCGATTGAGCTCCTGCGCAGTCAAAACGGTAGGCGTACCGCCGCCAACATACATGCTTCTGACTTTTCTACCGCTTTCACAGACTATCTGCGCTCCGAACTCTATATCGCGGCACAACGCATCGATGTATGCGGCCATATCGGTCTTTTTTGTCCTCACACACGATGCAAACGAGCAGTACATGCACTTTGTCCTGCAAAACGGTATTCCTACGTATACGTCGACGTCATCTTGTGTCTGTGTGGCAAGTACAGGCGACTGCGCATCGCAAATTTGCTTTGCAAGTGAAAGCTTCTCGTTGCTCACATCAAACATATCGGTCATTGTGCGCATAGCACCGGATTCACCGAGCTCACCTGTCAGTTCGCGCAAGAGCCTCGTCGGGCGGATTCCCGTGAGCGAGCCCCATGGAGTGTTGTTGTCCTTGAATATGCCCTTGAGCAATCTGAAGACCGCCACCTTCACACATCGCTTTTCGTACCGCTTGACTATAAGCTCACTCCCGTTTACCGCAGGCATTGTGTAACTGTAGTCGTAGTTTTCGACACGCGTTCCGTATAAGCCGCGATAATGCGCATCCGAAATCCACTCTCTCCCATCCGACTTCAAAAAGACGGAGATAATAACATCTCCATCGCGCAACGTGTCGTCCGAGGATACTATGTCTACTTCCGTATTCGAGTAAAACAGCCTTATCTCCTCAGCTATGTCGTTTGCGTATTCCGGGTGATCCGTGATGAGCTTAATCATATTCTCTCATGTATATGTTGTGTTTTCTCTCAAAATTGAGCGTAGTTTCGCGCATATGTCCGGGATAAACA
Organism: Clostridia bacterium; assembly: GCA_016293975.1. GTDB lineage: Bacteria > Bacillota > Clostridia > Christensenellales > CAG-138 > RGIG1693. The sequence goes on along the minus strand of JAEDCW010000041.1, from coordinate 5,503 downwards.
GCGTAATCTCCCTGCAACGCAAACAGTCTGTAGGCGATAGAATCGTGCAAATCGCTGTCCGATCCCCTCGCTAGGTCGGTCCTGCCAACACTCAGTCTGAAAAGCGTGTCGCCCGAAAGTATGACTTTGGCTTTCTCAATAACGAAGCAGACTCCCCCGGGGGTGTGACCGGGTGTGGCTATCACATCAAAATCTACTCCTGCAAGCGTCAGATGCTGTTTATCCTCCAGAAAATAATCCGCCTTGCAAGCAGGTACGGATGTGCCCGCAAGCCTAGCCTCATTCAACTCATCGTCATACAGGCACTGCGCATCGTTTTTATGTATGTATATATCTGCGCCGTATATCTCATTTAGCTTTGCCACACCGAGTATGTGATCGAAATGTCCGTGCGTCAAAAGTATCGCCGCCACATTCAGCGAATTAGTGGTCAGAAATCTCTCTATACGTGCGGTATTTCCCGGGTCGACAACTGCGCACTCGCCATTACCCTCCCTGTATACGCAATATGTATTTACCGCCAAAGGTCCGGTCGGTATTCGTTCTATCCTTATCATCAAAACAACCTCTTACTGTCCAAAAGAATAGTCACCGGGCCATCGTTTACGAGCATGACCTTCATATCCGCGCCGAATTCGCCCGAGTATGTGGGAATTATCTCATTGAGCTTAGCAAGCGACCTCTCGTACAGTGGGATCGCCGTTTCGGGCCTCGCCGCCTTAATAAAGCTCGGACGCCTGCCCTTTCTCGCGTCTCCGTGCAATGTGAACTGCGAAACCACGATCGCCTCACCGCCGATGTCTGTCACCGACAGGTTCATCTTGCAGTTTTCGTCCTCGAATATCCTGAGCCCTGCCAGCTTATCCACGATATAATCGCAATCGACTTCCGTGTCGCCTTCCTCAACTCCCAATAACACGAGTAGACCCTTGCCTATACTGCTCACCGTTTTGCCGTCTATTGTTACCAAGGCTTCGCTAACCCTCTGTACTACCGCTCGCACGTTTTTCCTCCGTCAATTTGTTCTGTATACATTCTCGACACCCGTAACACGTTTCAACGCTTTCAGTATAGAATCGAGATGGGATGCATCCGCCACATCAAACGTCAGATATACGCTGACTCTATTGTGGGAATCCGTGTTGGCGCTAAGCCCCTTTATACTTATGTTGAGATTCAGCAATGTCTGTGAGATGTCCATGAGCAGTCCCACGCGCTCGTTGCTGATTATCGCAACATTTACGGGATAACGCGTCTTATCTGTATTTGCCCACTCGACTGTGACGATACGTTCATCTTCTTGTAGCAGGTTCTCAGCGTTTGGGCAGTCCTTTCTGTGGACGGAAACGCCTCTACCTCTGGTGATGTAGCCTATAATCTCATCACCCGGCACGGGCTTGCAGCACTGAGCAAACCTCACCGCCATATTTGAACTGCCAAACACCCTCACGCCCTGCATAACGGTGCTTGCCGTATGCTCTCCGATTCCCTCTATGCCCGATGATTCAAGCTCGAGCCTGCGCCTTTCTTTTCTGAAGAGTTCTACAAGCTTATGTATCACTTGGTTTGTCGTCAGTCCGCCATAGCCTATCGCCGCATAAACATCGTCCATAGATGACATATTGTGGCGTTTAAGTATCTTGTCGGTATTCTCGGGCGTCAGTATATCTGCGAGCTGGAAACCTTGCCGCTTTACGGCATCGGCGAGCATCTCGCGTCCCCTCTGTATGTTTTCCTCTCTGTTTTCTTTTTTAAACCAGTTTCTTATCTTCGCCTTTGCCTGCTGTGTCTTTACAAACTTCAGCCAATCACGGCTCGGCGTTGCCTGCTGTGACGTTAATATCTCTACGACATCGTGGTTTGCAAGTTTGTAGTCGAGCTTTACCATTGCGCCGTTAACCTTTGCGTGTTGCGTGTGGTTGCCCACATTTGTATGGATTCTGTACGCAAAGTCCACGGGCGTTGAGCCTGCCGGAAGGTCAACTATCTCGCCCTGAGGAGTAAGCACAAACACGAAGTCCGCAAAAAAGTCCTTACGGATATTCTCGACAAACTCCTTCGTATTATCCGCGAGGTTTTCATATTCCAGCGCTGCCCTGAGCCAAGCGAGCTTGCTGTCCATTTCGTCCTGCTCGGGTGTGTTTCTGCCCTCTTTGTACTTCCAATGCGCGGCGATTCCGTACTCGGCGTTTCTATGCATCTCCTTTGTTCTTATTTGAACCTCAAAAGGTATGCCCGTATCGCTGAAAAGCGTCGTGTGAAGCGACCTGTACATATTCGTCTTAGGCATTGCGATATAGTCCTTGAAGCGTCCGGGCATGGGAGGCCACATGGAGTGTATCAGTCCGAGTGCAGTATAACAGTCGTTTACCGTATCCACGATTACCCTTATCGCTATAAGGTCATACAACTTATCTATGTTGTTCCCATACTTCTCGAGCTTTCTGTAAATGCTGTACAGATGCTTTCTTCTTCCGCTTACCTCAGCCTTTATTCCGGCATCGTCAAGCTGCTTCTGTATGGCGCGCATGGATGTCTCAAGCACGATCATGCGCTCACGTTGTTTAGGCTCTATCGTCTCCTTAAGGCGCTTATACTCCTCGGGGTACAGAAATTCAAACGATATGTCTTCGAGCTCGACCTTAACTGCGCCCATTCCGAAACGCTGTGCCAAAGGCGCATACACTTCGAGTGTCTCCTTGGCCTTTCTTCTGCGCTTTTCGGGGTCGCAGTATTCCAATGTGCGCATGTTGTGCAGTCGGTCGGCGAGCTTAATTATGACAACTCTGACGTCCTTGGCTATCGCCATGAACATCTTTCTGAGATTCTCCGCCTGCCTGTCTTCCTTACTTGCAAGCCCTGCGTTACCCGTCTTGGTCAGTTTTGTTACGCCATCCACCATATTGGCAATGTCGTCTGAAAACTCGTTTCTGATGTTCTCCACGGTAACGCCGCAGTCCTCCACCGTGTCGTGCAATACGCCTGCAATAACAGTGGCGGCATCCATGCCCATATTGTAAAGAAGTATACCGACTGCCTCCGGATGCACATAGTAAGGCTCTCCCGACTCACGCAGTTGCCCATCGTGAGCCTTTTTCGCAAAGTCAGTCGCTTTTTCAAGAAGCTCCATCTCGCTATCTGTAAATGTTGCCTTGCAAAGTGTTTCTAACTTATCCATGTCGGCACCCCCCTCCCTGTAATCGCGCTTTTCTATACGACAAGGTACGGACGATTAATACGCCCGTACCCCAAGTTAAATAGCTATAATCAATACTGAATGATGCCCTTAACATCATAATTCTTAAGAAGCTCTCTGCCGCCGAGGTCACACAACTCTATGGCAAAGCGCATTGCTACTACTTCGCCGCCTGCGGACTCGATAAGCTTCGCCGTTGCAAGTGCCGTACCGCCCGTTGCAAGCAGGTCGTCAACTATCGCGACCTTTTGACCGGGAATTATGGCATCCTTGTGTATCTCGAGGCAGTCACTACCGTACTCAAGGCCGTACTCGGTCCTGTATGTCTCGCACGGGAGCTTGCCCGGTTTTCTCGCCACTACAAAGCCTGCGTGGAGTGCATAAGCCAATGCAGAGCCGATAACAAAGCCGCGTGCTTCGGGTCCTACAACCAAGTCGACATCCAGTCCTTCAAGACTCTCTGAGAGGCGCCTGATAAGCTCTTCATAGGCGTCCTTGTCCTTTAGTAATGTCGTTATGTCGCGAAAGAGTATTCCCTGCTTCGGGAAATCGGGTATGCTTCTGATTTTGTCCTTAAGTTCCATAATATCCTCCTGAGTCTGACGCCAATGCGTTGACATAATTTTTATTCATTTCACTCATCGATACAGCCTTTGCATACAACTTGCTGTCGCTCAGCTCGACTTTCTTGGAGCTCTCGACCAACGAATACAGCCCATCCCGGTTCTTTTCCACAAGATTCAGTTCACAGAACACATCGAGCGCAAACACCGCTGTAAGCTCACTGCACCCCGTCAGTTCGCGCATCTTTTTGATGAGATCTTCGCGCTTGTTGATTTTTTCGCTTCCGGCTGTCCTTGCCGCATTATACAGCCTGCCCATTGTATCTCTGTTGCACGAGCAATAATCCGGCAAATCGACCTCGCCTCCGTCTGACACGAAAAGCATCGCGTCCGGTGCCATCTCGCGTATCTCTTCAAGCATACCTGTGCTAACCGCTGAATCGTATATGAGTACGTTTCTGTATATCGACAAATCCGTAGTCGACAACACGGGAGCCAGCATACAGGTGTTGTATGGAACAGGAGCTATAAACCTGCTCTTGTTTCGCACGTCGAGCCTTCTCCAAAGGTTGTATTTCTCTATGGTTGCAAGCATACGCCGCGCACCCGAAACAGTAAAACAAAGCACAAGCGAGCCTGCTATATCCGCGTTTATAAGTTCAAGCAGGCAGTCGTCGGCGTCTACAAGCTCATACTCTCCAACTGCCACATCGTCATTATACAGCAGGTTCTTGTAAAATGCATCAGCAAACATACAGACTCGACTGTCAATATATGCGGTTATATCGGAAATCGGCTCTGCGGCGATTGCCTTTACGCGAAGCTGTACACCGACTTGACCTCTCCATTCGTTAATGCACGGATTGCCCATTATTCGGCACCTGTCCATTGCAACCACAGTCTGGAAAGCATAGCCTCGACTGTAAGCCACACACTCCAAATTCTTGTCGCCCTTCTGTGCAAACAGCTTCAAGTGCGCACCATCGTTTCCGATGCGCTTTATACAGCGCGGCTTTACATTCTTAATGCAGATCGTGGGTATCGGGTTTCCCTCTCCAAAAGGTGCGAGCCTATCTATATCTCTGCAGAAGTCTACCGTTATATCCTCGATATTCATTTCGAGTTCATATCTCTGTTTCGGTACAAAAACCTCATCCGGTATGTTTGCGCGGATGTATGAATTCAAGGCGTGCTTAAAGCCCTCGTAATCCTCGATGTTCATATTTGCTCCTGCCGCACGCGCGTGTCCGCCGTAGCGCGTCAGAAAACTGCTGTTGGCCTGCAGAGCAGAGAATATATCAACTCCCTCTATCGACCTCGCAGAGCCTGTGAGATTATCCCCGTTTCGGGCAAATATGAGCGTAGGTCTATAGAATCTCTCGGAGATTCTCGATGCCGCTATGCCTACGACACCCGTGTTCCACTCGTCCGAACAAAGCACTATAACGCGCTGATCGGTTAAATCCTCTTTTTCAAGCATAGCGACCGCGCTGTCGTAAATCTTTTGTTCCTCATCTTTGCGGAGGTTGTTAAGCTCTGTGAGCTGTTTTGCAATCTGTTCGGATTCGACAGGGTCGTTTGAAAGCAACAGTTTAACCCCTGGGCGGGCATCCTTCATTCTGCCGGCGGCGTTCAGCCTCGGTATAACGCCAAATGACAAATCCCTAGAATCATATGGGGTAGTGTCGTTTGGCTGTTTTGCCTCTTTGCAGAGCGCCAAAAGCCCGGGGAAGCACTCACCGGC
>JAEDCW010000040.1 GCA_016293975.1 Clostridia bacterium | reverse complement strand
ACGATAAACCTGGAGCGCAAACCCTCTGCCTCGAGCAACTCTATGAGCTCCGTAAGGTTCTCGATATGCACGTCCTTCTGCGTTACCGTCTGAGATATCAGCAATACGTCGGCATTGAGCTCGACTGCCTTTCTGATAAACTCCTCGTTGGGAACCTGTGCGCCCAGATTGTATGCCTCGATCATCTCAAAGCGTTCCAGCCCGTAGTGTCCAGCAAATCCCTTACGGTTCATTATGGCGTCTATACCTACGGTATGTGCGTCTGTTCCCGTAGATGCGCCCACCACGACGACCTTGCGGCCTATGTTTTCGCGGATATAATCGTTAACCTCTTCCATGCTCATGGTCTCCGCCTCAACCGTCTGCACATGTATGTTTTCATAGTCCACGGTATGAACGCATGAGCCATAAACGACATAGAACGTAAACTCACTGTCGAGGCTCTGGCTATGTGCAACATTGGGGTCAGATATGCCCATTTCCTTTGCCAGCCTGCGAGCGGCCTCCATGCCCCTCTCGTCGTTCTTGACCGGGAGCGTGAAGGATACCTGCACCTTGCCGTCGTTCATCGTGTCGCCGTATGCCCTCAGCTTTGTGAGGTCAAGCGTCTTATCGAAATCCTGTCTGTTTGTATTGTAAAGTCCTCCGCTCATGAGTTAACACCGCCCTTCATAAGCTCGATAAACGGGTTGAAATAGTTGTCGTCCCTGAGCACAACGCCCGAAAGTCCCTTGCCACCCTCGCGTGAACGCTTTATGTCCGCAAATATGCCCTTCTCAAGAGTCGCAAAGAGACCCATATGCTCTATTTCACCGAGGAGCTTTGTCGCCTTACTCAGTACTTCGTTTGCCCTCGCCTCAATTATGCCGCCATCCTTAAACGTAAGCTCGTCACCGAGATGCTTCATTGTGCGGAATATGTACTGGGCATTCTCTATCGACAGCGCACGGTCGCTCATAAAAGGCGTATGTATGGCCTCTGTGAGCATTCCGAGCAGATGCAGCTTCTGTGAGGTCAGTATCGTAACCATGTTAAACAACGCATCCTGAACGTGTCCGCGGAATATGTTGCCCGTCATGAACTTTGTCGGGGGCATATACTTGAGCGGCGCCTTGGGGAATATCTCCCTCGCCATCTGCGCCTGTGCCAGCTCGTACAGGAAGCCGTCCTCGACATCGGGTGAAATCTCGAATGCATGGCCAAGACCCTGCTGTTCCTCGGGAAGGCCCGCGCAAAGCGCGAACTGTTCATTCAAAAACTGCGAGGCGAGAACCGTGTGTGCCTCTTCTACAGCGTCTGCCGTAGTAAGATAGTTATCCTCGCCGGTATTGATGATAACGCCTGCAAACGAGTTTATTACCCTCGAGAAATACTGGTCGACTATCGTCCTCTGCATGTTTATGTCACGGAACAGTATGCCGTAGAGTGCATCGTTGAGCATAACGTCGAGTCTTTCAAGTGCGCCCATTGCCGCAATCTCCGGCATACACAGACCGGAGCAGTAGTTGCAGAGCCTTATATAGCGCTTTTCCTCTCTGCCTACCTCGTCGAGTGCCTCACGCATAAGTCTGAAGTTCTCTTGAGTTGCGTATGTGCCGCCAAAGCCCTCTGTGGTTGCACCGTAGGGCACATAGTCGAGAAGGCTCTGACCCGTTGTCCTTATAACCGCGATTATGTCGGCGCCCTGCTTTGCTGCTGCCTTTGCCTGCACTATATCCTCGTAAATATTGCCTGTTGCGACTATTACGTAGAGATACGGACCCTCCTTGTCGCCAAACTCGTTAAGGAATTCGTTTCTCTTTCCTACATTGCTGCGGATATGGTCTACGGTATTTTGCGCTACAGGGGCAATGTTCGCCCTGATTTCTTCAATCGAGTGCGACTCCATCTGAGAGAGGTCTATATCGCCCGCATCGATGGCTTCGGCTATCTGCTGTGGAGAAAGACCCGTCTGTGCCATGCAGTTACCTATGTAATAGGCGACGCCACCGCCGAGTATGCCCTTGTCGACCATGTGATCGACTACCACATTGGGAAGCGGTACCTCAACTGCATTTACTCCGTCTATGCCGAGAAGTCTGCATACGGCACGTTCGACCGTCACCGTAGTGTGTAAATCTATGAAACTCTGTGTATCCTGTGCTATCCTGCGCGCGGATTCACGAGCCTTGTCAACCAATTCGAAATTGAGATGCAGCTTGCTCTCCATTATTACCTCCCTGTAAGGGCGGGATTTTTCCCGCCGGCATTTTATTCGTGTCTACCTCTCTTTGTCCTCGCAAGATCCTTGGGCTCCATAGAGAGCTGCTGCCCCCTTTCGAGTCCCGCTACACCAACCAGCTCTACCTTCTTTTCCCCCCTGCAAACTTCACAGTTGCAGGTCTCTTCGTAATGCTCGGGCTCGGTATATGTCGTGATGACGCCCTCGAAGTTCCTCAGGATTACCTTATGGGGAGACTGGCTTATTACGTAATTGGGCATTACGGGTGTCTTTCCGCCGCCGCCGGGTGCGTCTACGACGAATGTCGGTACTGCATAACCCGATGTATGGCCGCGGAGCGCTTCGATTATCTCGATACCCTTTGAGACCGGTGTGCGGAAGTGCTCAAGTCCCATGGACAGGTCACACTGGTAGATGTAGTACGGCCTTACCCTTATCCTTACGAGCTGCTGTACAAGATTCTTCATAACGTGTACACAGTCGTTTACGCCGGCGAGCAATACACTCTGATTGCCGAGCGGAATACCTGCGTCTGCAAGCCTTGCGCATGCCGCCGCGGACTCCTCTGTAATCTCATCGGGATGGTTGAAGTGCGTGTTGAGCCAAATGGGATGATACTTCTTGAGCATATCGCAAAGTTCGGGAGTGATCCTCTGGGGCATAACGACGGGTGTTCTCGAACCTATGCGGACTATCTCCACATGGGGTATTGCGCGCAGTGAGCTTATGATGTGCTCCAACACCCGGTCGTTCTGCATGAGCGCGTCGCCGCCCGAGAGAAGCACGTCTCTTACCTCGGGATGGTTGCGAATGTAATCGATACAGCCTTCGATCTGCTTCATGGGTACTGCGCAGTCATTCTGACCAGCAAACCTTCTGCGTGTGCAGTGGCGGCAGTACATGGAACACTGGTCGGTGATGAGGAACAGAACTCTGTCGGGGTATCTGTGCGTAAGACCCGGCACGGGGGAATCGGTATCCTCGTGGAGCGGGTCGAGCAAATCCGCTTCAGCCTGGTGCAGTTCAAGCGCCGTGGGGATTGCCTGCTTGCGGATTGGGTCGTGGGGATCGTTCAAATCGATAAGTGAAAGATAGTACGGCGTTATAGCCATGCGCAGTGTCGACAAACACTTTGCAACTCCATCCTCCTCTTCCGGCGTAAGGTCAATATACTTTTTAAGGTCCTCGAGCGTCTCTATGCGGTGTGTGACCTGCCAATGCCAGTCGTTCCAGAGCACATCGGGTACATCCTTAAACATTCCGTTTTCCCTGCTTTTTCTCATTTGGGGTTCTCCTTTTTAATTCAAGTTATTAGGCGCGAAAAGGGTGGTTGCCCACCCTATCGTCTAAAATCTGATTATACGTATTTCTGGTCGAACAGCTTGCGGAGCTTCTCGCTCTCGCGGAGTATGTTCAGTGTGATTTCTGCGTGGTCCTTTGTGTAGCCGTTGCCGACAATCATCGTTACGTCCTTGCCTACGCCCTCTGCGCCCAATGCAGCCTTTGTGAAGCTCGTTGCCATTGAGAAGAAGTATACGAGACCGTCGTCACGAACGGGCAGTATTGCGCTCATTTCGCAACTCTCTACGTTTACGCAGCTGATCGAGATGTCGTATTCCTTGCCGTCGTTTGCCGCGAGTGCTGCCTCGAGAACTGCTACGGGCTCTGTTGCGCTTGCAACGATGACCTTGTTGAATACGCCGAGTTCCATGAGTCCGTCAACCTGCTTCGGATTCCTTACAACGCCTACTACATTACCGGTGGGACCTACGGCCTTCATAGCTTCGTAGCCGCAGAGAACGCCGGACTTGCCGTTTGCACCGAGGATGAGAACGCTGTCGCCGGTCTTGGGGAGCTTACGTGCCTGTGCGGGTGCGCCTGCTACATCGAGTGCTGCCAGTGCAAGAGCTTCGCTCATGTCTTCAGGTAGCTTTGCATAGATACCGCTCTCAAACAGAACAGCCTGGCCTATGATGTCGACCCTGTCGATCTCCTTATGAATTGCAAGTATCTTATCTATGCGCAATGGTGTCATCGAGAGAGATACCAGAGAAGCGATCTTGTCGCCGACCTTCAAATCGCGGTCCTTGAGGTCTTCGCCGATGTAGGCGACCTTGCCGATAAACATTCCACCGGAACCTGTTACGGGGTTCTGCTGCTTGCCGCGCTCTGCAACGATTGAAAGAATCATTTCGCCGATCTTCTGCTCGTCACCGCCGCAGACGTCTTCGATCTGTGTGAAAGAAGCTGAGTCGATATTCAGTGAGATAACGTCGCAGATGATCTCGTTTGAATAGCGCTTTGACATATCGTTATCGATTTTGTATGCAGCCTGTGTGAGTACGCCCTGGGGCTCTATTACTCTGTGTGTTCCGTACTTGTTTCCCTTCATTGTCATAAAATTAGTCCTCCTCTTTTATTTCAAAATTATTACTGACAATTACCCTCTCGGTGCAAGTCCGAGTATCTTTCTCGCCTCATCGGGTGTGGCGATTTCGCGTCCGAGTTCACGGGCAAGCCTTACGACCTTCTCGACCAGCTCTGCATTGCTCTTTGCGAGTACGCCCTTTGAGAGATATACGTTATCCTCAAAGCCTACCCTGACGTGTCCGCCCATGATTATGCCCATAACGGCCATCGGGAACTCGAAACGTCCTACGCCTGCAACTGTCCATGTCGAACCCTCGGGTATGCTTCCCGCCATGAATACGAGGTCTCTGGGGTCACCGCTTATGCCACCGTTTACGCCCATAACGAAGTCAAAGTGCATGGGTGTCTTGATGTAGCCCTTCTTTGCGAGCCTCTTTGCCATGTCGATCATACCCTTGTCGAACACCTCGACCTCGGGCTTTATGTTCAACGCATTCATCTTGGTCGCAAAGTCGATTATCATATTCTCGGTGTTGACGAATATGTCATCTCCGCCGAAGTTGCAAGTGCCGCAGTCCAAAGTCGCCATCTCGGGACGGAGCGTTATGGGCTGGAGTCTTTCGTCGTTTGACATGCCGACCGCGCCGCCTGTGGAGGGCTGTATGATTACATCGGGGCACTTCTCGTATATCGCCTTCATGCAGGCATCAAAACGGTCCTTGTCCTGTGTGGGCGTGCCGTCATCCCAACGCACGTGCAGGTGGATTATAGACGCGCCTGCCCTGTATGCGCCGTATGCCTGTTCGGCAATTTCCTCTACCGTATAGGGGACTGCCGGGTTGTGTTCTTTTGTTACTTCTGCTCCGCAGATACAAGCCGTGATTATAAGCTTTTCCATCGTGCTCACCTTCTCTGCTTGTCCTTTGGTACTACGCAGGTACCGCTGGCACGACAAACCACGATCGGTTCTGCAAGCACGTCGCAAGCGGAATCATTGATGTCGGGACGGGGAACGATTACCTTTCTCGCCTCGAATACCATCTTCCTTGAGGTGTTTCCGGTTGAGACAATCTCGCCTTCAGCCTCGATATAGTCGCCTGCATACACAGGAGCCATGAACTCGACCATATCGTATGCCTTGAACAGTCCCTCGTCACCGTCATTGAGAATCAAAAGTTCCGTAGCGACATCACCGAAAAGCTGGAGCATTCTCGCGCCGTCTACAAGATTTCCGCCGTAATGTGCATCGTGCGCACTCATACGTACCCTTATAATTGACTTCATAAACATTTCCTCCTATATACGCAATACAAAAAATACACTATTGAACAAACTTAAGGCCATTCAATAGCGCACCATCCGAAAACAAAAAGCTATTGACGCACAAAAAATCGTGTATCAATAGCGCTTCGTCCAAAGACGACAGTCGCAGTGCTCTAGGCACTACGCCCAAGGGTGGAGCGGGCATCTTCCAACCTTTCGGCGGATACACATTCACGCAACTTCGCGGACCCACCGCACATACATTACGCTACCTTGTAAACCGCACCTCTATGTGTATTCTTTTTATCGATTATACATTGGCTTCAAATCATTTGTCAATGTATTTCTTAACATATATAAGTAATTCTTTATCGATTCCCAAAAGTTCACAAATCCTCAGTGCGTCCTTCGGAACCTCGCTCGCAGTGTCCACTCGAATGATACCGTAGTTCATGTATTCCTCGATAAGTTCAACAGAAGCTGAGCGCTTTTTTGCTATCTGTGCCGTCAAAGCCTGCATATCCACGCCGCAAAGCCCCTTGACCTGATAGTGAGCGTCGGCATAGCACGCCACATTATCGTAGTGCGTCGTGAGTACGGAAATCACTGACATCGTTTTGAGCATATTCACCACGCCCCTGACGATACATGCGCCCTCATCGGGGTTTGTACCCCTCGCAAGCTCGTCTATCAGCAATAATGAAGCATCGTGTTTTTTAATGTCGAGCAGAGCCGCATCGAGCTGCATCATCTCCGCGCCGAAGCTCGAAAGCCCCTTTGAGCTGTCCTGCATATCCTCTGCTATAAGATACAGTCTGTCAAAAAGCGGCACTTGTGCATGCCTTGCAAACGGGAATATAGCACAGTGAACACATAGTACATTCAACGCTACCGTATTCAATGCTACGGTCTTGCCGCCCATGTTTGCACCCGTTATCACAGTAACGCCGTGCCTTGCCTGCATGCTCACGGGCGTAAAGCTCTTTCCGCGCTTCTCCAATGCATCCTGTATCGCAGGGTTTATCATGCCGCTAAGTTCAAGTCCCCCCTGTGAAATGCTCGGACAACAGCATCCGTATCTAAGCGCAAGCCTCGCTCTTGCAAGCGTGAAGTCGAGCGAGCCGAGTGCATCTATAACGTTGAGCAAACCCTGTTTATACGGCAGAAGCTTTTCGCAGAGCATAGCCCTAAGTCGAGTCTCCTCTGCATCCTCCATCGCGGTGATGCGTGCCCTCTTGCGGAGCAGTGTGGCACGCCGCTCTTGGTCCATCTCTTTTCTGAGAAGTATCTCTATGTCCTTCTTCTCGCGACGTATGGCGCAAAGTTCCTCCGAAAGGCTCGATGAAAGCATAAACGTCTGTGTTTTCATGCCGTCCGGGTCGAGTACTTCCAACGCCTCCGTAAACGGCGCAATATCGATATTCTTAAGTTGGCAAGTCGAATCCATCTCGCTGAAATCGTCTGCAATCAGCTCCAACTGAAGCAGGAATCTCTTCAGCTCAAATAACTCTATGTCGTTCAGCGAAAGCGAATCGATCGAGCCCACAGAGCCCCTTATGTCCTTTAACCCCAGCAGTCTGCGCTCTATCCGCGTGCAATCGTGCTCGCCCATGTAGGTCATAACGCGGCTGATATTGTAGAACTCGTCGGTTAGCTCTGCTTCGCGCGTATTGTCGTATACGCGGAGCTTTTTCTTCCGCTCCGTGCCATAGGGAGAGCAGGTGCCAAGCAGGTCTATAACGTGCGAGAAGCCCACTTTTTCGTTTAATTTGTAGTCCAGCTCAATCATTTTCGCTCCTTACATCGATAACGGGTACGTCAACTGCCTCTTTCATTCTTACTCTCAACTCAACTGGATCAAAGTGTGTGCCGTATGCACTTATCGGGTTTACGGTCACAGCGAGCAGCACTGTCTTATTCAGTACGCTCAGTCTACAGCCCCTAAGCAACAACTTATCCCTCGTTTTGGCGGATATAAGCAGTTTACTAGCGTCCTGCGCGCATATTTCAACCCCCTGCAAAGGTGTGGCGCTCATAAACAGAGGCTTCAATATTGAGTCGGTAACGGCACCCCTATGCATAATGTGCTTCTTTTCGGGATTGGCCTTTATCGCCTCATGCAGTGGCGTGCTTTCGTATGTGGCGACATTTCCCTCGTCATCGCAGAACGTCAATCTCGCCGTAGGCTCGCCTGCCCAAAAATCGGTTTCGTCGAGCATCAGCAGCTCCGCCGAATTCTTAGTATCCTCTATCACTTTATCTATACTGCTCGAGTACGACGCACCCGTACATAGTATTGTCGCCTCCGTGACCGACGGAGCGCACAGCGATTTTCTGCTTATCGCGCCGTCTATGATTACCCTCGTCGCGCCTATGCTCATAAGCTCGGAGTTGAGGTCTATGAGCTGCTGTGACATCGATGGGCCGCCTATTTGAATATATCCGTCACTCTTTGCACGCACTACCGCTACATCACCGAATGGCGTCCCCATATCCGTCGTGGCAACCACCTCAGAAGTTATGTCGCAGTGCTTCAAAAGCCCCGAAGCTGTCGCAACGAGAGTGTTTTCATACACATATATGTTCGGCTTGTGTGTGCTTGTAACGACGTCGGTGCTCTCGCCGTCTCTGCCAATAGAAGTCAGCGCCAAAATACCGTCAAAGTCCCTGTGTGCGGCTATCAACTCATTTAACACTGTGGTCTTTCCGGCGTTCTTACACATTCCGATTATAGATATAGATTTATAGGGTGTAACAAGCTCAAAAAGCATAGCGGGCCTCCACGCTCATTCTATATTCGCAGACGCTTTTAAGTCAAGTCGAATAGCATATGCGGACGCACGTTTTGCATATGATAACATCAGGAGGAGATTTCAAATGAGCTATAGTAGAAGAGTGGGAACAGGTATTGCCATATACCGTAAAAGACTCGCCTTAGCCTGCATGATAGTCGGCTGTGTGTGCCTACTTTCTTTACAGTCGGTTTTGCTCGGCGGAGGCTTTATCGACGGGCTTTTGAGCCTTCAATCGCCGGTGCTTTTGGGCAGCAACCCCACGATCGATACACCTGCGGCTGCAGATGCCAATGACGAAACGCCGACAGATGACATATCGACACTGTTAATGCCCGTAACCAATCCAAGCGAGCACGATAACGGCGATGAGCGGCTCGTATACATTCCCTCGGTAATATCCGATAGCGGTCTGCAAAAAGACTTTACCGAAGTGCCAACGGTGCTCATATACCACACACACACCACCGAAGCATACAACCCCACGGACGGCAACACGTACATAGAGACGAGCGCATGGCGCACTAACAACACTAACAGGAACATCGTCACCGTCGGGGAGCATCTTGCGGATATACTTCGCGATCGCTATAACATTAACGTCATACACGTCACAGAAAATTTCGAGCCTCCAAAGCTATCTACGAGCTACACTCGCTCGTGTGCAATGCTCGAAGAGTACACAAAACAGTACAAAAATATCGACCTGGTAATAGACGTGCACAGGGACGCCTATACCGTTGACGGAGAAAACAAGGATTATGTCATCGTTGACGGTGAAAAGACAGCAAGACTTATGTTTGTCGTAGGCAAGGGTACAAAATATGCCGAGGCAGGAAGCACTGTCATGAAAAACTACGAGTCCAACCTCGCACTTGCGCAGAAGCTTACAAATGCTCTGCGAGAAATCGAACCCAAACTCGCAAGGGACGTCCGCATAAAGAGCGGCAGATACAATCAGCATATAGTTGACAAGAGCCTGCTCGTTGAGGTTGGGCACAACGCAAACTCACTCAATGAGGCTCTCGCGGCAGTTGAGCACCTCGCATTCGCTATATCAAAATGCGTATACGGGGATACGACGGACATATTTGTGCCTTAAGCCATATAAAACAGGGTTTTCAATCTGTAAAGACAAAAACGGCGGCAGACACTTGTCTGCCGCCGTTTCGTATTGCTGTTTTGAGTGCGGAATTCCGCTTGCTCAGTGTAACCGTGGCGCATAAGGCATTACGCACGCGACCAAAGGCCTGTAATCAATTACTTAAGCCCCAACAGCTTCTTTGCAAGCGCTTCTCCAACCTGCTCGTAGTGGTCGAACTGCATGTTGAATGTTCCGCGTCCCTGAGTCCTCGAACGAAGGTCTGTTGCATATCCGAACATCTCCGACAGCGGTGACATGGCGTGCACTACCTGTGCTCCGTTTCTGATGTCGATGTTCATTATCTTCGAGCGACGCGCTGTCAGATTGCCTACGACGTCTCCTGTGTATTCGTCGGGAATCAAAATTTCTACCTTCATAAACGGCTCGAGCAGTACGGGCGCACCCTTTGCAAGTGCTTCCTTCAAGCACATGCTTCCTGCTATGCTGAATGCCATTTCCGAAGAATCGACCTCGTGGAAGCTACCGTCCAAGAGTGTTGCATTGAAGTCTACGACCTCATAACCTGCCAGATGTCCGGACTTCGACGCATCCATGATACCCTTTTCGATAGCGGGGATGTATTCCTTGGGTATTGCGCCGCCGACGGTCTTGTCGTTAAACGTAATGCCTGCGCCGGGCTCTGCGGGTGTAAACTCGACGACGACATGGGCGTACTGACCGTGGCCACCGGTCTGACGTGCATAGCGCGTCTCTATCTTTACTAGCTTTGTGATGGTCTCACGGTATGCAACCTGCGGATTACCTACCTTGCACTCGACCTTAAACTCCCGTATAAGTCTGCTGACGATGATATCGAGGTGAAGCTCACCCATGCCCGCGATAATCGTCTGACCCGTCTCAGCGTCTGTGTATGTCTTGAATGTGGGATCCTCTTCCATGAGCTTGCCCAGAGCTATCATGAGCTTATCCTGACCCGCCTTTGTCTTGG
Source organism: Clostridia bacterium (assembly GCA_016293975.1). Lineage (GTDB taxonomy): Bacteria > Bacillota > Clostridia > Christensenellales > CAG-138 > RGIG1693. The sequence goes on along the minus strand of JAEDCW010000040.1, from coordinate 7,217 downwards.
GCTCTACTGCGACCTTGATAACGGGGTCGGGGAACTCCATGGATTCAAGGAGCACCGGATGATCCATATCGCAGAGCGTGTCGCCCGTGGTCGTATCCTTTATGCCTACAAGTGCGACTATATCGCCTGCATAAGCTTCGTCGAGCTCCTCACGCATGTTGGCGTGCATGAGTACGGCCTTGCTTATACGCTCGCGCGTTCCCTTTGTGGCATTCAAAACGTAGCTGTTGCTGCCTATCTTGCCGCTGTAGATTCTGCAGAATGCGAGCTTGCCGACATACTGGTCGATGACAATCTTAAATGCCAAAGCTGCAAAAGGTGCATTCTCGTCTGTGGGCAATTCTATCTGTTCGCCTGTCTCAGTCGATGTTCCCACTGCATCGGGTATATCGAGCGGTGAAGGCAGGAAGTCCACTATCGCATCGAGCAGAGGCTGAACGCCCCTGTTCTTATATGATGAACCGCAGCACACGGGAACCGCAAGATTAGCTATCGTGGCGGCCCTGAGCGCACGGATTATCTCTTCGCTTGTAATAGTCTCTCCGCTGAGGTACTTGTCGGCAAGCTCATCGTCGAGCTCCGCAACTGCCTCTATGAGCTTGTTGTGGTGCGTATCGGCAAGCTCTGCGAAATCCTCGGGAATATCCTCAACGCGGATGTCGTTTCCCTCGTCGTCGTAGTAAACTTCGGCTTTCATGTTGATAAGGTCGATTATGCCTCTAAAATCCGCCTCGCTGCCTATGGGGAGCTGAATCGGTATCGGGTTGGCCTTAAGCCTGTCTGATATCATGTCTACGACGTTATAGAAGTTTGCGCCGAGTATATCCATCTTGTTTACATAGGCTATGCGGGGTACATTGTACTTTGTCGCCTGATGCCATACGGTTTCGCTCTGGGGCTCGACGCCTCCCTTAGCACAGAAAACCGCTACCGCTCCGTCAAGAACGCGAAGCGAACGCTCAACCTCCACGGTAAAGTCAACGTGACCGGGGGTGTCGATTATATTGATGCGGTGTTCACGCCAGTAGGTCGTCGTAGCGGCCGACTGGATAGTAATTCCTCGCTCACGCTCCTGTGCCATGAAGTCCATGGTAGCAGCGCCCTCGTGTACCTCACCGACCTTGCGGATTTTACCCGTATAGTACAGTATCCTTTCAGTCGTGGTGGTCTTACCGGCATCAATATGCGCCATTATACCTATGTTTCTCGTATTCTCCAGTGACGTAGTTCTCGCCATCATTGGCCTCCTTACAATGGGGGTAAAAAATCGTTTGGGGCAGACTGTAATAATCTGCCCCACTTGTTTACGTTTCTTTCAATTATGGTTATTACCAGCGGAAATGTGCAAATGCCTTGTTGGCTTCTGCCATCCTGTGGGTGTCTTCCTTCTTCTTGAAGGCGGAACCTGTTGAATTGGCTCCATCCATAATCTCGCCTGCCAGGCGCTGCATCATTGTACGCTCAGAACGTGCGCGAGCTGCGTTTACCAGCCAGCGGAGTCCAAGTGTCTGTCTGCGCTCAGGGCGAATCTCGATCGGGACCTGGTATGTTGCACCACCGACACGACGAGCCTTGACCTCGAGCATCGGCATTATGTTTTCAAGACACTCTGTGAAGACCTCAAGGGGCTCACGTCCTGTCTTTTCACGAATTATATCGAATGCGCCGTAGCAAGCCTTCTGAGCTGTTCCGCGCTTCCCATCCAGCATAACCTGGTTGATGAGCTTTGTAACGACTGTTCCGCCGTACATAGGATCTTCAAGAACCTCATGCTTGGGTATAAATCCACGTCTTGGCATAGTTTACCTCCTTATTTCTTCGGGCGCTTCGCACCGTAGAGCGAACGTGCCTGGTTACGGTTCTTAACGCCGTCTGTATCGAGTGCGCCACGAATGATGTGGTAGCGCACACCGGGGAGGTCTCTTACTCTGCCACCCCTGATAAGAACAACAGAGTGCTCCTGCAGGTTGTGTCCGATACCGGGGATATAAGCTGTACCCTCGAGGCCGTCTGTCAGACGGATACGAGCAATTTTTCTAAGTGCCGAGTTAGGCTTCTTGGGGGTCATGGTGCCTACACGTGTGCAGACTCCGCGACGCTGGGGACGCTGCTTGAGGATAGGGGCGGTTGACTTATACTCAACCTGCTGCCTGCCCTTGCGTACCAACTGGTTAATTGTGGGCATTGTCAATCTCCTTAATTCAATAAAGCTAATGTATATATCGTAAGAAAATCCCCTGCAACCCCTTGAAGAGGATTGTTTCTACACGCTTACCGCCATCCGGCGAGTTTGCATAAAAGGCTCATTATATGAGCACAACAGAGGTATTGTAACATCGCGGTGCTCGCTTGTCAAATGTTTTACTCATATATTTTCGAAAAAAAACGGGATTATTGAGACATTCCTCTATTGCTCCACCGTCTGTGTCTCAACAGGTCTTTCCTCGCCGCTTATGGCTTCATCCGCTTTTTTCATCAAGTCGTCTATGGGTGCCGTGGGCCTCGTACCCAAACCGGATTTCAACGGCTTTTTCATAAAAAGCAGCTTCGACACCACGTAAGTGTCGGGATCGCGCCCCTTTGAAAGCTCAAACCATCCGTCTTCTCCCATAGCCTTGAGCCTTGGTATGTCGAATATGTTCAGATAGGTCTGCTTCGACAGGTGCCTAATCAGGAGCTTTTTCGATACAAAGTAAAGCGCGACTCCAATTGCCACCGATATTAAAAATATCGCAAACGGGAAGAAACTCGATACGGCCGCGAGCGACTCCCTTATGTCTTTTACGCCTATGAGCAAAACCGGCACAGCTATGAATATGCAGAGAATTAACAAAGGCAGACTTCCTATCATATTCAGATTGCGCTTACAGCGTGAACATATGCCCATCTGCGCCGGTAGCATATAACCGGCCCTCGACGACAAACCCAGGAGCGATTTGAATAGCTTTGGCCTTTCCTCGCCCTCGGGTCTCATGTGTCCTATGTCACTCAGCGCATATCCCGTCTTGTCATTGGGTTCGTCATTCTTGCAGAAAACGCACTTATCGCCCGTGAACAGGTCTCTCATGCCGTTTTCGGGCATCATGTCCAATATAGCCAATATGTCCGCAGCTATCCTCTTGCGCTCATAACCCTTCATGCCGCTCAGCGGACAGTCTCCGCAGGAACTCATGTTGAGCTCCTGACACAGTCTCGTACCGTTCAGCTCGCACTGAGTGTTATAAAACTTATTATCCATCTTCCCTCCGATTAAAAATGAGCAGGCTTATAATGCCTGCTCATTGTCAATTACTCTTCGTCCGGCTCAGAGCTATCGTCGAACTTGTCGGAATCGTCATTATCGAGTGCCGCCAGAGAATCCACGAATGCGTCGAACTTGTCGAGGTCGAGCATTGAGAACTGGTCTATTTCCTCTGTCGTCTGCTCGGTCTCCACTTCATCCTCATCGTCCGATGCAAAGTCGATGTTCTCGAACTTGCGTGTGGGGCGCACGTGTTCGACCGGCTTAGTCGTCACAGGTGTATCTGCCTCTACGTCTATGTCTCTGTAACGCCTGAGACCTACGCCTGCAGGTATCAGTCGACCGATTATGACGTTCTCCTTGAGACCTACGAGTGGGTCAATCTTGCCCTTTGTCGCGGCATCGGTGAGTACCTTTGTGGTCTCCTGGAAAGATGCGGCGGACAGGAATGAATCCGTCGCCAATGCAGCCTTTGTGATACCCATGAGCTTTCTCTTAGCCTCTGCAGGCCTTCCGCCCTTTTCAAGCACATCCATGTTGGCCTGCTCGAAGCGGAAGATATCGACTGTTTCGCCGGGCAACAGGTCTGTGTCGCCTGCGTCCTCAATCTGGACCTTCCTGAGCATCTGCCTGATAATTATCTCAATGTGCTTATCCGCAATTTCAACGCCCTGCAGGCGGTATACGCTCTGAACTTCCTTGAGCATATACGCTTGAACGCCGTTTCTGCCCTTTATCTCAAGTATCTTGTGGGGGTTGACCGAGCCTTCCGTGAGCTCTGCGCCCGCCTCGATCTCCTGTCCATTCTCAACCTTGAGCTTTGAACCGAACGGTATTGCGTACTTCTCGCTCTCGCCGTCCTCGTTTGTAACTATGACCTCGCGGCGCTTACCTTCCTCGATGCTTACTGTGCCGTGTATGTCGGAGATTATCGCTTCACCCTTAGGACGCCTTGCCTCGAAAATCTCCTCTACGCGGGGAAGACCCTGTGTTATATCCTCAGCCGATGCGACGCCGCCCGTATGGAATGTACGCATCGTAAGCTGTGTACCGGGTTCGCCGATAGCTTGTGCGGCTATGATACCCACCGCCTCGCCGATGTCTACGGGCTGACCGTTTGCAAGGTTTACGCCGTAACACTTGGCGCATACGCCGTGCTCGCACTTACAGGTGAATACCGTGCGACAGTACACAGTCTTTATGCCTGCCTTGACAATTCTGTCTCTGATGTCGTATGTAACAAGCTGGTTAGCGTCGCAGATCATATCTCCTGTCTCGGGGTCAAATACCGGCTCTGAAGTATATCTGCCAAGTATTCTGTCACCCAAGGGCTCGATTACGCTGTTGCCTTCTCTTATCTCTGAAAGCGGCATGCCGTCGATTCCGATGTTTCTCGCTGCGAAGCAGTCGTCCTCGCGGATTATAACGTCCTGCGACACGTCTACCAGACGGCGCGTGAGGTATCCCGAGTCAGCAGTACGAAGCGCCGTATCCGCCAGTCCCTTTCTTGCGCCGTGCGATGATACGAAGAACTCGAGTACGTTCAGACCTTCACGGAAGTTTGCACGAATAGGAACCTCGATTATACGACCCGATGGGTCTGCCATAAGTCCGCGCATGCCGGCGAGCTGACGAATCTGGTTTGTGCTGCCACGAGCACCCGAGTTTGCCATCATGTAAATCGGATTCCACTCGTCAAGGCTCTTCATCAAAGCATTTGTTACGTCCTTCGTCGCCTTATCCCAGATATCGATTACGGCCTTTCTTCTCCCTTCCTTGTCAAAGAGACCGTCGCGATAATCCTCTTCGATTGCTACGACTTCTCTCTCAGCCTGTTCGAGTATGGCCTTCTTCTCCGCAGGTACCGTGATATCCTTGTAACCTACGGTAATACCACCCCTTGTCGAATAGGTGAAGCCCAGCTTCTTAATTCTGTCGAGCATCTCCGATGTCTTTGATGCACCGTAGCGGCGGAAGCAGTAGTCGACTATCTTTCCGAGCTCCTTCTTGCCGACCCGGCAGTCGATCTCGAGCTTGAATGCATCATCGGGCTCATTTCTCTCTACAAAACCGATATCCTGCGGTATGGCATCGTTGAATATCAGTCTGCCGACCGTGGTTTCGATTACCTTTCTCTTCTTCTCACCGTCGACTTCCCTCTCGATCCTTATTTTGCACAACTCGTGAAGCGTGACATCGCCGAGCTGATAAGCCATGAAGGCTTCATCCTGCGACGAGTAGATCTTCATGTGGTCGGGGTCTACGGGAGGCTTTACCAATGTCAGGTAGTAACAGCCCAGAATCATGTCCTGTGTAGGTGTAACTACGGGCTTACCGTCCTGAGGCTTGAGTATGTTGTTGGAGGCAAGCATGAGGAATCTTGCCTCTGCCTGTGCCTCTACCGAGAGCGGTACGTGAACAGGCATCTGGTCGCCGTCAAAGTCGGCGTTAAATGCAGTACATACCAGAGGATGCAGTTTAAGCGCTCTGCCTTCTACCAGTACGGGCTCGAACGCCTGTATACCGAGTCTATGCAGCGTAGGAGCACGGTTCATAAGCACGGGGTGATCCTTGATAACATCCTCAAGCACATCCCATACCGCCTTGTTCATGCGCTCTACCTGACGTTTGGCATTCTTTATGTTTGTTGCGGTTCCGTCCTGAACGAGCCTCTTCATCACGAAGGGCTTGAACAGTTCGAGAGCCATCTCCTTGGGCAGACCGCATTGATACATCTTGAGCTCGGGGCCTACGACTATAACCGAACGGCCTGAATAGTCAACGCGCTTGCCGAGCAGGTTCTGTCTGAAACGTCCCTGCTTGCCCTTCAGCAACTCCGAGAGCGACTTAAGCGGTCTGTTGCTGGGGCCTGTTACCGCATGACCGTGCTTGCCGTTGTCTATAAGCGCGTCTACGGCTTCCTGGAGCATACGCTTTTCGTTCCTAACGATAATGTCGGGTGCGTGTATCTCAAGTAGTTTCTTGAGGCGGTTGTTTCTGTTGATTACACGCCTGTAGAGGTCATTTAAGTCACTCGTCGCAAATCTACCGCCGTCGAGCTGTACCATTGGGCGAAGTTCTGGTGGAATTACAGGAATGACGTCGAGTATCATCCACTCAGGTTTGTTGCCGCTCCTGATGAACGCATCTACTACCTCGAGACGCTTTACGGCATTTGCGCGCTTCTGGCTCGTTGCGGATGAACTTGCGATATCGGCTCTGAGCTCCGCTGCCAGAGCATTCAAATCGAGATTGTGCAGAAGCTCCTTAATAGCCTCGGCACCCATGCCGGCTCTGAACGACTTTGCGCCGTATTCCTGCTGTGCGCGTCTGTACTCGTTTTCTGTGAGCGTCTGCTTGAACGACAGCGGTGTGTCGCCTGGGTCGAGTACGACGAACTTTGCAAAGTAGAGTACGTTTTCAAGCTCCTTGGGTGAAATGTCCAGGAGCATCTTCATTCTGCAAGGCGTACCCTTGAAGTACCAGATATGTGATACAGGGGCAGCCAGCTTTATATGTCCCATACGCTCGCGGCGAACCTTGGAGCGGGTAACTTCGACGCCGCACTTATCGCAAATAATTCCCTTAGACTGGCCGCGCTTATACTTACCGCAATAGCATTCCCAGTCCTTTGTCGGGCCGAAAATGCGTTCGCAGAACAATCCGTCCCTCTCGGGCTTCAGCGTACGATAGTTTATGGTTTCGGGCTTTTTAACTTCGCCGTGCGACCATTCGAGTATCTTTTCAGGCGATGCAAGACCTATCTGTATAGCATCGAAATTGGTGAGTTCGAACACTGCTTTCTCTCCCTTCGTAGTCCCTGCGTTACTGCAAATCGTCGGTGTCTTCCAGCTTGAAGCTCGAAAGGTCTATGTCCTGAGGCTCGTCGTCATCGAATATCGAGAAGCCGTTATCCGAATCGATTACATCCTCGCTCGGGGCATCCTCTCTACCTGCGATATTAACGCCCAGAGGT
>JAEDCW010000039.1 GCA_016293975.1 Clostridia bacterium | reverse complement strand
TGTCGCTTGGTTATTCAATTTTTGAGCTAACCTGTTTGCCCACTGCCCTTAAAAACGTTGGTTTTACTGGATTTTTGCTTGTTTTCTTATGTTAACGCTCTTAAAAGAGCGGCGTTCATAAAACATTATACAGGCACGGCAGAGGCATCTGTCGCGCCTTTTATTGTGTAATCGGCTGTGACGTGATATGATATATGCAAATGTTAGATATGCTTGAATCTGTACGGGGGGGCAATGATGAATGTAAAATTGGTTATGTACAGCAATGAAACAGCAGTAATAATTAGTTTGATCAAAAAGTTTTGGCAATCCCACAATCAGTATATACCAAGCTACGAAGAGGCCTTCGATGATTTGACCGGGTGGACAAAGGAGGGCATCTCCTATACTTGATAAGCTATAATGAAGAATATGTTAGCTTTGTGCATTTAGGCAGCAGAGGCTGCGAAATTGATTGGCTTGAAGATATTTTTGTTCTTCCTGAATTCCAAGGAAAAGGAATAGGCACCTGTGCGATTAAGTTAATTGAAGATATTGTAAAAGAATACTCCGAAACGCTATATATCGAAGCGGCAGCAAGAAATATGAGAGCAATTCGCTTGTATCAAAAAATCGGGTATACCTGCTTAAATACAATAACAATCAGAAAGGATTTTCAACCGGAAAAATATGAAACGGTTAGCATCGAAAGAATAATGAATATGGATTTCGATGTTAAGCAGAGTATAGAACAATAAGTCGGATTCCTGTTTGCCTGCAAGAGCGCACTTCTAAACATAGGTAAGCCATTTATGTGCGCTCTGCGAGCCAGACAGCCCGGATTAAACGTCAAAACCTGCACATGATTTGGTCATGTGGAGGTTTAACTGTTTTACGGGTACCCGGCGAAGGGTGTTTCTTCTGATTGCTATTGCTAAACTGTCATTGTCTGTGAGGTCATGGAGTATGTCTGTTATTGCCATCGCAGACATTATGAGTTTGTCCACTAACTATACCATCACATGTTCCAGATGGTTGATACAGCTTGCCCAACTATGCTAAGAAACACTATAATCAAAACTATCGCGAGTACGGCTGAAATTGCTATTCCTATGAGTACACTCCTTGCATAGTTGCGTCTGTTGATATAATCGTCCGAGACGGCAAATACTATTGCGCATATAAAACCTACGATGGGTATAGAGAACAACAGGCTGTATCCGATATAGCCCCAAGCGGACATAAGACGATACTTCTCCGGTATCACGGGTTCAACAGCGGGTACGGGTATCGGCGGCACATAAGGATTATGCTGATAGGCTCCACTCTGTGCCTGATCGCAGGCATCTCCGTTCTGCTGAGCAGGCTGTGACTGTACGGGCTGATAACTCGGCTTATACTGGTTCTGTGCGTCGTTCTGAACGGGCTTTTCAGGCTTTTGGTCGCTTACCTCCGAGACAGTGCCGCTAGCATTGTCATCTACTACAGCTCCGCAATTTGTGCAGAACTTGAAACCATCATCAACAGTGCTGTTGCACTTGCTACAAATAGTCATCCTGTCCTCCTGTAAACTGGTTTTTCCAACTACTTCAGTATACATTAAGTTACCTCTTTTGACAACTTTTAGGCAACGAAAAATCAAATCAACAGTTTCGCCCTTAGTAATATCAAACTCAGAGACAAATAAAAAAACTACCCGTAAACTCATTCCGAATCCACGGGCGTTTTCGACATATTGGGTTTGTGACTCAATTAAGAGTCGTATGTTTTCTACCTAAGCCGCAATTACTCAGCCTTGGGTGCGCCTACAGGGCAAACACCGGCGCAAGCACCGCACTCAATGCAGGTATCGGGATCGATAACGTACTTGCCGTCACCCTCTGTAATTGCGCTTACCGGGCACTCGCCGGCACATGCTCCGCAGCAAATGCATTCGTCAGAAATCTTGTATGCCATTTTGTTTACCTCCTATGGTTAATGTCGATATTCTAACACTACTCGACATCATTTGCAAACATCATATTGATATATTCATGTCAATCGGCAGTCATTTTTCGCAGTCTCATAGAATTGAGCACAAGTCTCATCATATCTCCGACTATCATTGCCGTTACATAGCCGAATATGTTGAGCGATGGTATCGCCGTCAGATACCATATCAGCACCAACTGTACCAGCTCGCCTATCACCGAGTACAACAAAACCCTCTTGTGCTGGTAGATTCCGTTCAGTACCGCAACGGTCACTAAAAGACAAAAGTTTATGACCGTCTTTATGCCGAGCAGTATCGCGAGTAATACTGGTACATCTTGAGCAAACAGTGCATTTGCAATCTCAGGCGCATACACTACGATAACAATCACCGCAACGGACAAAAGCCCCGATACCGCGAACGCCTTCTTCATCTTTCGCCTTACCCCCTTCATGTCCCCAAGCTCAGAGCAGCACGAAACGCTCGGCAAAAGCACCGTACACATTGCCGCTACAAATGCCGTCGGCAGCGCAAGCATAGGTTCTAGCATTCCCGAAACGACGCCGAGAGTAGCGACCGCATGGGATTCGGTATATCCCGCAACGATAAGTCGCAAAGGGAATATTACTGTAGACGCAGAAGAAAGAAGCGTCGCAGAAAGTGCGGTCAAAGTCGATGGCAGAGCTATGTCCGAGTATCGTTTGAGCGTGACATTTTCAAAGCTTATTCTGCTTAGCTCCTTCCTGCACTTTCTGTAAAAGGATATGCCGAGAAAGCCTACGCTGAATAGCTCGCTCAGCGTCATTCCCAGTACCATAAGGAACGCCTTTCTGCTGTTATCCTCTGTCTTTGTGTAGTACAGGAGCAGTATAACGAGCGTATATCTTATGCCCTGCTCAATAAGTTCCGATGCCGCCGCGCGCTTAACGCCTCCCATTCCGAAATAGGACGACTTGAATACGTTTTCAAAGCCTGTGAGTGTTATGCATATGGGAATAAGCCACAGCGCCATAGATGTCCTTATATCACCGAGCAGGTGCTCAGCTATTGCGTCTCTGAACGAGAACAGCGGTATTGAAAACGCAATTATCATGGCGAGGAATGCACCTGTTGCGAGCCTCACGAGTTTCCTTACGCCCGCAATGCCACCAGTCACGTAATACCTTGCACTCAATGTCGTAACGGCAACGTTCATGCCCGATATGCACAGCGCATACATGACCGAATATGCCTGCATTACAAGCGCATTCACACCCATACCCTCAGCACCCGCAAGTCTGCTCAAAACAACTCGGAATGCAAAGGCCATGAGCTGAAGCAGTACATTTGAGGATGCGAGAACAAGTGATCTGTATGCAAGACTGTTTTTATTTGGCATTATTCACCGCCATTTTGCAATTATGATTATGTATATGGCGGGTAATACTAAATATGCTTATACGAAAACAGTGCCGCCAATAACGGCGGCACCGTTTCACAGGAGGTTGTAGTGTTGGGGAGGTTTGTCATGTGACATATTAAGTAAACCACAAATAGGTGAACCGAGCATGTTCAAACTGTTAACAAATTGTGATAACTACCTAAAATTCGGCTCATATAGCTTGTGTCTGTACCAAAATGCATCGTCCTTTGTAAGCACAAGTATATCTATGTCGCCCCCACAGCTTCTCGCTTTCTGCTCAAAGCGCTGATACTGAATGGTTGTATCTATGAGAAAGTTTGACAGGTCTATTGCATCTTTAAGGGGCATTACCGCAAGATTCATCGCCATGCGAGGCTCCGTCTGCAGAAGCTTACGAATCGCTATCGGCTCGCCCGCCCATGAAACCGAGTATTGTATGCTGTTGTCCCTGTAATTATTCCTCGTTATGCTCTGCCCGACCGTATAAACGTATGGCTCGTCCTTGCAGTAACCGCAAACAAAGAAACTCATCCTCTTTATGTACTTTTGGGCGTATGCAAAGAGCTTCTCTGCAACGTCGGTAACCGTATCTCCGGGGCTTACCTTTTCTATCTCAAACAGCCTCAGAAAATCAGCTATAGTCTTTCCATCGAGTATGGCAAGTCCGCAGGCGGATATGCCGACTTTAACCTTGCTGAGCAAGAAAACCTTCTGCGCGTTATCCGTAGCGGAAAACATAAGAGGCTTTCCTTCTGGCTCATCTTTAGGCGTCATTATCGTCGTCATGCGGCTGTCCGCCGCCATTGCTATGCCCTCCGGCACAAATACAGAACACATTATTGACATATTATTCCCCCTTCATCTCGGAGACCGCTCCGATAATACCCGCATCATTCAAAAAATGCGCTCTGAGAACCTGCCCGTGATCCTTAAAGAAACACTTCTCGTCCGTCTTTCTCACAAGCGGCTCAAACAAAAGCTCGCCTGCGGCGCTTATTCCTCCGCCGACGCATACTGCTTCGGGATCAAACAGATTCATAAGCGAGGCAACATAGTCACTCAAAGCATCGGTGTACTCGTCTATAATCCTAAGCGCCAACTCGTCGCCCCTGCCTGCACACTCAAACACCACCTTTGCGTTCAGCGAGCGTCTGTTCTGCCACAGTATCGAATCTGTTCTGCCCTTCACGGCGCGTCTTGTTTTAATCATAAGTGCGGTAGCGGAACACAGTGTCTCCGCACAGCCCCTATCTCCGCAGGTACACTTGTAACCGTTATGCTTCATTATCATGTGACCGCCCTCTGTGCCGTGACCCATGCCTCCACAAAACAGCTTGCCGTCAATAATCAGCCCGAAGCCAAGTCCAGTGCCAAGCGTTATGCATACGGCGGTCTTCATGCCCTTGAGTACGCCGCCACTAAGCTCTGCGTTTGCAGCGGCGTCTGCATCGTTGAGTACGTCGACTATCTTGTCTGCAAACCTCTTTTGGAGCTCTTCTCTAAGCGGCGCATCGTGGAAACCCAGATTGTAAGCGTTAATTACTATGCCCCTGTCTCTATTGACGCTTCCGGGCACAGCAGCACCCACGCAGTCAACATCGTCAAGCGTATAACCGCATTTTTGCAACAATGCCTGTGCCTGAGCAAATATCCTGTCACAACATCCCGACACCCCGCCGTCCTTAGAGAAACTCTCGGACGACTTATGAAGTATCTCCGTACTGCTTATTATGCCCATGCCGATGTTTGTGCCGCCGATATCAACACCGATTCTTATCATCTCCAGTTATTCCTTCCGAATATGAACCTGTCGATAACCCATTTTACCGCATCCTCACCGCACGCCGGTGCTATCACGTCTGCCGTCTTTTTGAGTATATCGCAGGCGTTTGATACCGCCACACCGAGCCCTGCCCATTGAATCATCTCAAGATCGAGAGTGTTGTCACCCATTGTAATTACCTCGGACTGCGTTATTTTGAGCTTCTTCGCTATCCACGCAACCCCACTCGCCTTGTGAACGTCCTTTTTGTTGAACTCTATGAACGTCTCACCGGACATAGCTATCTGAACTAGGTTGCCAAAGCGCTTAGTACAGTCCGCAAGAACTTCGGATACGCGCTCGGGAGCTACGATAAAAAGTACCTTGGGTATTCCCGTCCACTCCATATCGAGCATATTCGGCTCCACCCTCTGAGGTACGCGCAAAATCCTGCCGTACATATCCGCAATCTCGGATTCCTTCGGGTACACGATAGTATCGCCCTGATATATGTGGCAGTAGATATCGCGTTCTAAGGCGTATTCCATGAGTGTCTTTGCAAGCTTCCAGTCGATATCCTCTTTGGCAAGCACAGCGCCCGTCTCCGCATCCGATATTATTGCACCGCCGTAATTCGCCATGGGACCCGTTACGTTCAATTCCTCTACGACGGGTCTTGAGCCCAAATACCCTCTGCCTGTCGCAAGCGTTACGGTGACGCCCGCCGCTCTCGCTTCTCTTATCGCCTCTAAGTTTGCCTTAGATACGACCCTGCCTGAGTCAAAAATCGTTCCGTCTATGTCCAAGGCTATAAGTTTGTATTTCATTCCCTATTCTCCGTTTTGTTTTGAGTGCTGTGAAAGTAATTATACACCGCCTCCGCAGATACCGCGTTCATTCTTTTTACAGCACGCAGTGCGTCTATGTCTGCCGCCTTTATTCTCTCCAGCGATACAAATTCATCGTACAACGCTCTCTTACGCTTGTCGCCTATGCCCTCGATATTATCAAGTACCGAGAAAAGCGCATTTCGCTGTCTGAGGCTTCTGTGGTAGCTTATCGCAAATCTGTGAGCTTCATCCCTTATTCTTACGGCGAGATGCTGTACAGGGCTCGATGAACTGAGTCTTAGCGGCTCATCGGCATCGGGCAATATAAGCTCTTCCTTCTCCTCGGCAAGGCCAACGACCGTTATCCCGTACACTCCCATGTTTGAAAGCACGTCGAGAGCGACGTTGAGCTGACCTCTGCCGCCGTCCACTATAATCAGGTCCGGCAACCTTACAAACTTGCTGTCGCCTGTCAGTGCCCGCTCAAACCTTCTCGTAAGCACTTCGCGCATCGCAAGGTAGTCATCCCCTTTTGCCTCGCATTTTATTTTGAACCTGCGGTACTCGTTCTTGTCGGGCTTTCCGTCCGTGAAAACTACCATTGCGCCCACGGTGTCCGTGCCCATAATATGTGAGTTATCGAAACACTCTATCCTGTGTGGAATCCGTTCCATACCCAGAAGCTCGCCGAGAGATATAAGAGCACCCTCTCCCCTCTCCCATTGCCTGTGCAGAAGCTCGCGCTGTTTATTGAGCATATCATTGCCGTTGCGGACGGCCATATCTACATACTCGCGTTTTTCGCCCCTTACTGGCACATGTATGCGCACACGCTTTCCGAGCTTAGAGCTCAAGTAATCCGAAAGCTCCTCCACCTCGTCCGGCAGTACGTTTACTATGAGTTCATTCGGAAACTCCGACACATCCGAGTACGTCTGCTTTATGTAGCTGCCCATTATTTCGTCGTCGGCAGAGTCCTGCTGAACTTTCATGTCGGCGTGCTGAGTGCCCACGACCTTGCCGCCCCTTACAAACAGGCTGAACACTATAATCGTCTCGTCGAGCTTGCACAGTGCCATCACATCCATAGCACGGTCTGGGGTGACTATTGCCTTCTGAGCTGCAAGCAATGCGTTTACCGACTGCAGTCTGTCGCGAAGCGCCGCCGCCAGCTCAAACTCCATCCTCTGTGCCGCCGCATTCATCGCCTTTTCAAGCTGAGGAGCTACGTCGTTGCTGTCGCCCTTTAGAAACTCTACGGCACGCATAACATGCGCCCTGTACTCCTCTTTTGTGACTGCTCCTGCGCACGGGGCTGAGCACTTGCCTATATGATACATCAGGCACGGCCTTTCGTGCCTTGCCATCGCTTTGGCTATGTCCTTTTTGCACAGTCGCACGGGGTAGTAATCCCTAATGACCGAGAGCGCGCTGTTCATTGCGTTTGAGTTAATGTAGGGGCCAAAGTAGCGTGCGGAGTCGTTGCCCACACGGCGCACAACGTCAAAGCGAGGATAATCCTGGTTCAAGTCGACCCTTATATACGGAAAGTGCTTGTCGTCCTTCAGAAGTATGTTATATTGCGGCTTATAAGCCTTTATCAGATTGCTTTCAAGAGCGAATGCTTCCGTCTCACTGCCAGTCAGCACATATTCAAAGTCCGCGATATGAGATACCATCGCTACGACCTTGCGCTCCATATTGTTCTGTGACCTGAAATACTGCCGCACCCTGTTCTTGAGACTTTTCGCCTTTCCGACATAAATGACATTGCCGGAGCGATCTAACATCTTGTAAACCCCGGGTGCATCGGGTAGCATTTTAATCTTCTCTTCAATCAAAGCATTCATGGTGGTATTATATACCTCAAAGGCGAAGAGTCGCAACCCATACAGAGTCTCGGACATTATTCCAATATTACCCGAATCTTTCTCCATATGTTATAATGAACAGAGGAGGTGCATTAATGAACATCGGACAGTTTTCAGACAGCTTTATGCCTATTGTGGACGGCGTCGGAAGAGTTGTATTCAATTACGCGTCGTATATAGGCAAAAAAGGACATGAATCGTACGTCATTGCCCCTTACGGAAAGACGGGCTACCGAGGCAATCTCGGCTTTGATATAGTGACCTACACAGGCGCTCCGCTGCCCTCGTCCCCACAATACAAGGTCGGTATACCCATATTGGACAGGCATTACCACAAGCGCATAGAGGAAGTACGCTTGGATATAGTTCACGCCCACTCCCCGTTTCTTGCGGGACAGGAGGCGATCAGGATAGCGACTGCCAGGGATGTGCCCATAATCGGGACGTTCCATTCAAAATACTACGACGACTTCTATTCCGTAACACAATCTGAAATGCTCGCAACATTGGGCGTCAAATACGTCGTCAACTACTTCGAGCGCTGTACCGAGGTGTGGTCGGTAAGCCATTCATCGGCGGAAACGCTCAGAAGCTACGGCTACAAGGGCGATATAAGGGTCATGGAAAACGGTACCGACAGGGTTGAAATTGGTCAAGCCGACTCAAAGCAGGCAAGGCAAGACTTCAATCTTCCCGATTTGCCCATATTGCTCTATGTCGGTCAGATACACGTCAAGAAGAACCTGCGGACAGTAATCAGGGCGTCTGCCGAGCTGCATAATATGGGTGTTGCTCATACGCTCGTGCTTTGCGGACAAGGTCCGGACATGGATATGCTTAAAGCAGAGGTTGACCAGCTTGGAATAGCTCCAAGCACAGTGTTTACCGGACACATATCCGATATGTCGCTACTGCTTGGTCTCTACAGCCTTGCAAGTCTGTTCGTATTCCCTTCTCTTTACGACACCGCAGGACTCGTTGTCAAGGAGGCGGCAACTATGGGGACTCCCTCCATCGTCGTGAGAGGCTCAAGCGCCGCAGAAATTATCGTCGACGGAGAGAATGGTTTCCTATGTGATGACAGCCCGGAAAGCATTGCAAGCGTTGCCCAAGCCGCACTTGCCAACGCAAAAAACACACAGCTTATAGGCGAAAACGCCATGAGTACGCTTCCAAAGGACTGGGATGACGTCGTCGACGACGTCATAGCAAACTATAACCGAGTTATAAAAGAATACTCTCAAAGCAGTATGTCTACGAGGCTGCAAAACACCTATTAACAAAAAATAAAATACTTTCGGAGGATAATAGTATGTCAACACCACACAATTCCGCAAAACTTGGCGATTTTGCCGAAACCGTACTTATGCCCGGCGACCCGCTGAGGGCTGAAATGATTGCAAAGACGTTCCTTGAGGACGCCGTACTCGTCAACAACGTAAGAGGCATACATGGCTATACAGGCTTTTACAAGGGCAAGCGCGTTTCCGTCATGGCGAGCGGAATGGGTATGCCCTCGATAGGCATATACGCATATGAGCTCTTTACACAGTACGATGTAAAGAACATAATCCGCATAGGCTCCGCAGGCGCGATAAGCCCTGACCTTCCCCTGCGCTCAATAGCAATCGCACAAGGGGCTTGTACCAATTCCAATTTCGCAAATCAATATGCATTGCCCGGCACGTTTGCACCTATTGCAAGCTACGAGCTGTTAAAGAAAGCAGTAGACGAAGCTGAACGTATCGGCGTCACATATAAAGTTGGCAATGTCTACTCATCGGACACGTTCTATGATGCATCACAGGGACTTGCAAAGTGGCAGAGCATGGGCGTCCTCGCTGTCGAGATGGAAGCCGCAGCTCTCTACATGACCGCCGCCTACACGGGTAAGAATGCACTCGCTATCTGCACTATTTCCGATTGTCCCTTTACAGGAGAGGAGACGACTGCAGAGGAAAGGCAAAGCACGTTCACACAAATGATGGAGATTGCGCTAAATATCGCGTAATTGTTTTCCACGGTGACTTCAATCGCAATATTTGCACAAAATGCCAGAAAATGATATAATTTTTTCGTGTGTGCGATAGAGTGCATACCATTGGGGAGGAAATAAGATGGTAACGATTAAGGAAGTCTCTACGAAACGCGAGTTGCGACTATTTGTCAACTACCCACTGAAGCTCTATAAGGACGAACCGAATTTCGTACCCCCGCTCATCAGCGATGACCTCGACGACTGGGACAGAGAATCCAATCCGGCGTTCGAGTTTTGTGATGCTAAAGCATTTCTCGCTTACAGAGGCGGAAAAATCGTAGGACGCATAGCGGCAATATTCAACAAAAAAGCGAATGAGAAGTTCGGCAAAATACAGATGCGCTTCTCTCAGGTCGACTTTATAGATGACTTTGAGGTTTCAAAAGCGTTGTTTGATGCTGTTGAGGCGTACGCGCGCGAAAAGGGCTGCGAGAGCATCCACGGGCCTCTCGGTTTCACAGATATGGATCGTGAGGGTATGCTCGTAGAGGGCTTTGATCAGAAGAATCTCTTTATCACGTATTACAATTACCCGTACTATATCGAGCATATGACAAAGCTCGGGTATATAAAGTCGGTAGACTGGATAGAATACAAGCTTATCGTCCCCGACGAGCCGTCGGAGCGTTGGGAAAAACTGTCCGAGAGGGTAATGAATGCAAACGGACTTCGCTTGCTGGATATAAAGAGCGTGAGCGAAGTAAAGCCCATAATCACCAAGGTATTTGCGCTTATAAATGAGTGCTATGCTCATCTCTACGGTACTACAGAGCTGAATACGAAGCAGATCAGGCGCTTTGCAAACAAGTTCCTGCCGCTCATAAACTTTGACTATACCTGTTTTATCGAAAACGAACAGGGAGAGATGGTGGCCTTTGGCATAGCTGCCCCCTCGATAGATGACGCATTCAAAAAGAGCAACGGCAAGCTGTTCCCGTTTGGAGCTTTCAGGGTGCTTCACGCAATGAAGCATTCCGACCAGCTCGACTTGCTCCTTATCGGTGTGAAGCCGTCCATGCAGGGTTCTGCGATCAACCTCATTATGATGAACAAGGTGGTCTGCAGTTGCATAAAAAACGGCATCAAGTTTGCCGAAACGGGACCTATGCTTGAAACAAACGAGGCGATTCTCAGCCAGTGGAAGCGTTTTGACAAGATTCAACACAAGCGTAGAAGGTGCTTCATTAAGTCTCTTATTCCTTCTGATACATCAGCAAATTAAATTTGCGTAAAAGTGTTGACACCGAACCCATACTATGCTAATATAATTTCTGCCACTTTTGTGGCGGTCGTCGCGGGGTAGAGCAGTCGGTAGCTCGTCGGGCTCATAACCCGGAGGTCGTAGGTTCAAGTCCTTCCCCCGCAACCATTTGGCGGCATAGCTCAGCTGGCTAGAGCATTCGGTTCATACCCGGAGTGTCATCTGTTCGAATCAGATTGCCGCTACCAACAAAAAGGTCCTATTATGTTTAGGGCTTTTTTGTTACCATAAGAATCCTCTTGTTTGTTTTAGCACATAACGCCTTCGTGCAACTTTTGGCAACCTACAAAAAATAAGAGGCTTTTCAGCCTCTCCTTTTACCCTCGTCTGCTCTGCCCAACTCAGCATCTATCAACCGATTGATAAGCTCATTCACGCTCTCGCCGTGCTTTTCGGCATAGCTTTTAGGCAACTCCCGCTTGCCTTTGGGTACCTTAATTTCTATGCGATCAAATTTTGACATATATGCTTTCACATACTTGTAATTGTACTTATATCTTGCCATTACATACCTTCATCGATGTTGCCTTTCTGGTTATAAGCTTTTTCCTTACCTCTGTTGTGTTGCTTCTTGTGCGTTGCGGGCGGTTTTGCCGCCGCTCTCGGCTTATTGGTGTTTGATGTTATCCTTCCTCGATATCTACGATAAAGCCTTTTATATCTTCCCAGTATTCGTATCGATTCTCATTGTCGCTGTACCTCCCAGTCGAGCTGGTACTTGATGCGTGGGTAACTGACCGTAAGCTCGATTATAACGCCATCTGCATCACAAAGCTTTGCAATATCGATGTCCTTCCCCATGCCACTACACAAACAGGTTATCTTTAAACTCAGGCCTGCATTTGCGTTGTTCTTCAAGCCCCTCTGCTCCATCTTAGAGGTTGCAGGGAAGCCCGCCTCGATGTACTGTATGCCTGCCGCAGAGAGACTCTTTGTGATTTCAAGCTTCTGCTCAACGCCGAACACCATTCCCGGTGCTTGTTCGCCGTCGCGCAGTGTCAAGCCATGCAGAAACACTTTTCTGCCCATCATACCCGTATGTTCTACGTTCTCCTCGCTGAAGTTCAATAGCTGACCCACCAATTATCACTTTTCTGTTTGCCTCTGCTGTCACATCCAGGGGCGTTTTACATTTTTCGACTTCATTATACTGCTAGCATTATATGCGTCCACTTTTTTCAGTTTAAACTTTAATTCTCAATTTTTCAGCATGTACGTTTTGGTATATCAGTATATACTGTTTGGTATTGCGTGCTTCTGCCTTTTTATCTACGTTTTATACCATATTTGAGATAATTTGGCTTGGTATTTGTACGCATTGAATGTCAATACGAGGAATATGTCGGGTTCATCATCGACATGTTTCCTGCCATTTTTGCATATACATTATAGGTTTATCTGAATTTCGTTATGTTTTCCAATTAGTTTCGAGGCTCAATCCGATGCTAAAAACTTGCTTCTTCATAATGCAAATCGCGAGTGATTGTTAAGCAATAAAAACGCCCCATCTGTTCCATGAGGCATATAAAGTACTATAATATGTAAGACTATACAAGAGTTGCGTTAAAGGCTTTACTTACCCTTCTACGGCGGCTTTCACCGCTCTTTTCTTATCGAGCTTGCTGTTTCTTATATAGAGAATTATATCGATAAATACCATAATGGCATTGATAATGTAGAACACAAGTACATAGGTCACCTTTTCCTGCATAAGCTTCGATGCGATGCCGCATATATATCCGGTGAATATGCACACGAGAAATACTACGCTCTTGCCCGTGGTAGTCCTTGCTGTGAAGGACTTAATAATCGAAAGCGGCCAAGAAACGCCAAAGCATATCATCATTATCATTTCAAGCAGTTCAGACATAATCACCCTCCGATTGTTAACTGAGGGAAATTATAGCACCACACAAACGCTCTGTCGACTGCATCATGCAGACAGGATATTGCTTTTATTTATATGCCGGCACACTGCATAACCCCATATATTGATATAAAACACGAAACCCGCGGACTATGAAG
Source organism: Clostridia bacterium (assembly GCA_016293975.1). Classification (GTDB taxonomy): domain Bacteria; phylum Bacillota; class Clostridia; order Christensenellales; family CAG-138; genus RGIG1693. The sequence continues at coordinate 5,162 of JAEDCW010000039.1, read as the reverse complement.
TGAAGTGACCCCGGGCGTAATATCGTTTGCTATCAGATTAAGTATTCTTCATTACGATCGTATCCACCATATCCGCAACGTGCTCGCACGCATCGGCACAGTCCTCCATATAGTCGAATATCTCACGCCATGCAAATACTTCATAGGGGTCAGTAAGTCTTCCCCTAAGACCGGCCGCAATGGTGAGATAGAACCTGTCGCACTCCTCCTCTTTGTGGTTGAGGTCGATAATAAGCTTGTGTAGTCTGTCGGGACGCTTGAAATTTTCCATCTCCTTGAGCATATCGCGCATGAGTTCGCAGCAGTTGTGTATCATACCGGCAAACTCGACTGCCTCTGGCAGTATTGTCTTTATGCCCGAAATGTAGAAGTGCTGGAGAACCTCCTCTATCTTGTCCGTCACCTCATCTATACACTGGCTAAGGCTTGCAAGGTCCTCACGGTCCAAGGGTGTAACGAACGCCTTTGCCAATGCCATTGACATCTCGTGTTTCTTCTCGTCAGCTCCATGTTCGATTTCGTGCATGGATTCGAGCATGTCGTTCAGCTTCTCAGGGTTATAGTCCTTGAGGCAGTCTATGAGATACTTTGCCGCATTGCCGGAGCATTCGGCCGCCTCTATAAAGTTTTCAAAATAGAACCTATCTTGTTTGCTTGCCATAAAATCATCCTTTCATATGTATTATATCAGAAGATCCACATGAACAGCTTTGTCATGAGATAACCTATAAGTCCGCAGCCCGGGAATGTCAGTATCCACGCGAGCCCCATTTCCTTCACGACGCCGAAGTTTACCGCGGAAATCCTCCTTACTGCACCTACACCCATTATTGCGGTCGTCTTTGCATGGGTGGTTGACACGGGAACGCCCCATATAGAGCAGATAAGCAGTGCCGACGAAGCCGCGATATCTGCTGAGAAGCCCTGATACTTTTCGAGCTTAACCATATTCATACCGACAGACTTTATAATCTTCTTGCCTCCTATAGATGTTCCTATCGCCATCACCGCAGAGCATATGAGCATCAGCCATATCGGTATGCTTACTGTTTCAGCGGATGTCTCACCGTTTATAAGGAAAAGGCTAAGAAGTATGACACCCATGAATTTTTGCCCGTCCTGTGCACCATGCATGAAACTCATCGAAGCCGCACCCGCTATCTGAGCGTACTTAAAGAACTTGTCCGTCTTTCTTCTGTTAGCCTTGCTAAAAAGCGCCACAACGCCTTTGCACACCAACCAGCCGAAGCCGAAACCCAGAACGATAGAGATCACAAGACCATACACGACCTTTATCCACTCAGACCCGTTTACACCCGCAAGACCTCCGTGCAATGCGATCGCTCCACCCGTAAGGCCTGCGATGAGCGCATGGCTCTCGCTCGTGGGAATCCCGAAAAACCATGCAAGCGTTGCCCACACGACTATCGCAAACAGCGCCGCACTGAGCGCCACAATAGCCTCATGCGAGTTCGTTCCGAAGTCCACCATTTTGGTAATAGTAATTGCGACGTTCGAGTTGACTATGCTCATAACGAAAACGCCGAGGAAGTTAAACACCGCCGCCAGAAGTATCGCCGCCCTTGCAGATAGGCATCTCGTTACGACACAGGTGGCGATTGCATTAGGCGCATCCGTCCAGCCGTTGACGAGTATTACTCCCATTGTCAATAAAACCGCTACCATGAGCAGAGGGTTGTCAGCTATTTGAGACCAGAAGTACTCGATAGAAAGATTCATTTATCTCCTCCGATACGTAGTGTTGTGCACCGATAATGATGCATATTTCGAATAAACCGTAATTCACCACGTTATCGCTTCTGTTTTATCATGTCCATTATTGCCCAGTCAACTACGTTTAATTGCTCAAAATAGAACGCAAAGCCTGATTTTTAGCATGTTTAAGCCATTTTCATACATTATTCGCAATTCCTAAGTTTTGGAAAAGAATCCTATGAGATTTGCACATTTTACGGGCTAATACCTCCCAAAGGTGTAATATTCTTGTTTTCGCAAAATACTAAGCCTGCCAAAAACTTGATTTGTTTCCGCAGAATATTAAGAAAACAGTATCTTAAGTGGCAAATCTCTTGTTTATGTGATATAATTTTCCAAAATTATCGGAGGATGCCAATGCAGGACAACTACCTCGGTATGCTCATAAAAATGAAGCGCCTTTCCAACAACTGGAGCCAAGAGGATCTGTGCAATGGGATATGTGCAGTTTCCTATTTATCGAAGATTGAACAGTGCAAGGTTGCCGCAAGCCCTGAGATACTCGACCTGCTCATAAAAAAGCTCAATATCGAAGTAATCGACGATCCCGAGGTCGTAGAACCCGGCAAACAACTTGTCAACAGGCTTTACGACGCCATATTCTTATGCAATTTCAAGGAACGAGATTCGCTGTATAATGAGCTCACGGAGTCATACGCAGAATTGATCAACACGCCGCTTATGATCGACATAATGGTTATTCGTTCATACAAACTCAAAACAGTCGATCCCGTGTTAACGGAGTTTCAAGAATTATTTAATGACAGACAGCTTAAGCTGTATCTCGTCGCATCGGAGCAGTGCAGTGAACTTATCAGAAGATTTCCATCCGCATTTGCCAGCATATCCTGTGCCCAGATACAGTATCGCGTAGGCGACTACACCAAAGCCATAGACAATGCAACTGCAGGCTACGATATGGCGGCAAGAAACGGCGAAGTTTACATCATGCTGTTGGCCCAGTCGATTATCGGTACCTCCTACTGCTGTGTTTCGGATTACAAATCGATGCTCGAGCATTACGCTATAGCCGAACGCATTGCAAAGCAGTTGGGTGCGGAATCAGCTATGTCGCACGTTCAATACAACATAGCCGCATCTGCGCTTGCCTCAGGCGACTACGAGATAGCGTATGACTTCTTTTCCAAGGTCAGTCCGAGCGTTATGGCCTATCACAAGTACGCCATAGCGTGTGAGAAGCTCGGCAAAATCGACGAGGCAAAGCGCCTGGTAGACCTCGCATTTGAGATGCCGTGTAAAGGCGAAGATGAAAAACTGAGTCATGAGATGCTTGAAATTGTAAAATACAGGCTGCACAACCCGGAGTACCTTAAGCACGACCAATACGGTGATATGCTTTTAACTACCTTTGAGCGCATAACGGAAGAGCTTCCCCGTGGTTTTGCGCTCTTCCATGTGCCGTGGGTTATCGAGTGGTATAAGGCTCAAAGACAGTATAAGCAAGCTTTTGAGCTTATGGTAGAATTCACAAACATACTTTAGTTCTGAAGCATAAGTTGTTGGCATTTTTCTCAAAACTCCAGTATGTTTTTCGAATTATATACAAGTATGCTAGCGGATGGTTTTGCTATATGGCATAGAGATGATTGCCGCATAACAGCCGATTCTTACCGTAGCCAGCTTTCTTGCATAATAGCTCCCACTCAAGCACGGACAATCAGAGACATTTTTCTACCTGCCGAGTATCATCGGTCTCTTAATCATTCGTGCGTATATAATAGATCTTCTGAACTTCAGTCTCTGCACGGCAACATTGTTATGCATTACTCCGATTATTCTTTGGTTTGCCATTCTGAGAGATAGTAGGTTATTGGTGCAATCAAACAAGCTCGGAGATAAAAAGCCGGAGAGCAATCTCCTTTTTGCGCTTTTCCACAATTACAGCGACACTAACTTCATATGCAACACAACAGTCTACATCTATATTCAGCGGCTTTTTAACGCCAAATTAACGCAAAATCCTCCCTAATGCTTTCAAACACTTGACAAAGACGGTATAATATACGGACTACAACCGGGAGATAGTATGAAAAGCTATTTACGATATCTGAATAGGAAGTTTACGCTCAACGAGAAGGTTTTGTTGGCGATATTCGCTTCTGCATTTATATCGGTTTATGCCGTAATCCTCGCTGCGGTGTTTCTTCCTATCTACATAACGGTAACCAAGCAATGGAAGTACGTACTCGTGCCCACGCTTGAGAACCTATTGCTGTGTGTCTTCTGGCTCTTGGTTATGGTCGTAACCGCAATATACGGCGATACGAAATCGATATTACTCGCAGTATGCCTCGCATTCGGCGTCGTCGGCGTATTGTTCTTCTCGCGCGCAATGACGAGACAGGTATTCGTGCCATGTCTGACGCTGAGTTGTTACCTCAGTGTAATAAGCTTTATCGTCGCACTGTTCCAATGGATTATGCTCAAAACCACGGAGCACGGAGTAAGGTTTCACTCGGTATTCGTCAACCCCAACTACTATGGCACGGTTATCGAGATAGTCGTACTGTTTGCCATCTACTGTCTGCTTAAAGAACAGAGAAAGGAACGCAGGTTAGTTTTCTACATCGTCATAGCAGTAAACATAGCCGGGCTTATTTTGACACAGTGCCGCACAGCGTATATCGTGATAATACTCACTGTTCCTCTGCTTCTCGCCGTAGTCGACAAGAACTTTCTGTATCTCTATGCGGCTTTGTTTGTGCTATTTATAGGGGCGCTTGTTTTCTTCCCCGATTTACTGCCGCGTTTACAGACTATCGTCACCGACTACGACAGGCGCAGAGACCTTTGGGTAGCTGCATGGAATGCATTTACCACTCACCCGATATTCGGCCAGGGTTGTATAGCGTACTCGCGGCTGTATTCGGCATACGGCGGGCCTTCCGGCGTCCATGCACATAACATTTTCCTCGAGCTTCTGTTAAACTTCGGCGTAGTAGGGACCGCACTTTTCGTAACCGTTATAGGGCTCAACATGTCGAAAATCGCATCCATCTACAAGCATAGGATAGCGCAACGGAAATTTGCCCTCTCGCTTTCGGTACTTGCGGCGGTGATTATCCACGGTATGCTCGATATCACATTCTTCTGGCCGCAGACTGCCGTGCTTGTCATAGGCGTGCTCTTCTATTCACGCAACTACGAGTTTGAGGACGTGCCTATAGGCGATCCTTCACAGGTAAAAATACAGTAAAATACATTTTGAACCGCAAAAAAAGGGACTCGTCAGGTCCCTTATTTTGTCGAATCTAGCTATTCTATCGTCACTGTGCCGTTTGTGGGCTGTATCGCAATCCATGTGTTGCCTGGAAGCAGAGTAAGTAGCGAACCATCGCTGAGCCTGTATTCCGTAGCAGAGTTAA
>JAEDCW010000071.1 GCA_016293975.1 Clostridia bacterium | reverse complement strand
TGATGTAAAGACGGAGATAGAGAGGCTGCAAAAGATATTTCAAATAGAACTTGCGGATAAGCAGAGGGATGCCGTCATAGAGGCACTGACAACCGGAGTCATGGTAATAACCGGCGGTCCCGGTACAGGTAAGACGACTATACTGCGTTTTATAAAAGAGATATTGGACATGGTTGGGCTTGAGTACGAGTTATGCGCTCCTACTGGTAGGGCGGCAAAGCGAATGAGCGCCTCTACCGGGTGTGAAGCTCGAACGATACACAGAATGCTCGAATCAAACGGGAATGAGTTCGCAAGGAATGAGGAAAACCCCGTGGAAGCGGATATAGTCATTGTTGACGAGATGTCTATGGTCGACATATCTCTGATGAATGCCCTCATGAAGGCTTTGACACATAAGACGAGACTTATACTGGTCGGAGACGCAGATCAGCTTCCGCCTGTGGGAGCAGGAAATGTGCTGAAGGACATCGTGACGAGTGACATCGTACCCGTTATACGGCTCAACGAGATATACAGACAAAGCGACAGAAGCATGATTATAACAAATGCCCACGAGGTAAACGCCGGGCACAGTATAGAGCTCTCAATGGACGATCAAGAGTTCATGTTTGAAAGCGTGCCCGATGCAAATGACGTATTGAACAGACTTATAAATATGCTCACGACGGGTAAGGGACTGCTTACGAGGGATACTGCATCAGATGTACAGGTGCTTGCACCTATGAAGAAGGGCATACTTGGCGTAAACAATATAAACGCACGTCTGCAAGCTGCATTGAATCCACCTGAGCCGATGAAGAAAGAGCGTGAATGCGGAGAAGTGGTATTTCGCGAGGGTGATAAGGTAATGCAGGTCAAGAACAACTATGGCCTTGAATGGACGATTACCAAGGGTGGAATAACAGTTACAACGGGACAGGGTATATATAATGGAGACCTGGGCACTATCAATCATATTGATTCTCTTGGGCAGTTTATTGAGGTACTGTTTGACGATGGAAAATGCACGAAATATGATTTCACGATTATTGACGAGTTGACTTTGGCGTACTGTATATCCATACATAAGAGTCAGGGCAGTGAGTTTCCAATTGTAATACTGCCGCTCATTAGCGGACCTCGCATGCTTATGACCAAAAACATTCTCTATACTGCCATTACACGCGCGCGCAATCAGGTGTATATACTTGGTAGCGAAGACTGTGTGAACAATATGATAAAGAATGAATTTATAATGAACAGATACAGTGCATTGGGTTACTTCCTGTCAGAGGCGGCATCATATGATATCTTTGCGGAATAACAGATTTGTCGAGCTGTTTTTGGATGCGTTGTATCCAAGGCATTGCACGTGTCCGACCTGCGGTAGAGAGGCCGCATTGGGCGAATATGGGGTATGTGACGATTGCAGGGACAGTATTGCTACGCCGGCAACTTTGGAGAATATAGAAGGAATAGAGGCTATAACCGCCGGGTTTATCTACAAGGATTGTATAAAGCAAAGCATTGTGGATTTTAAGTACAACGGGAAGCGATATCTGGCGGATTTTCTTGCGTCACAGATGCACATCGACGATACCTGGGCTATCGATGTAATAGTGCCGGTGCCTCTGCATAAAAGAAGAATTGTACAAAGGGGATTTAACCAGTCAGAATTGCTCGCAAGGCGATTGAGTAAACGCTACTCGATTGATTTAGACACGGGAATACTCAAGCGCATCGTCTATACAAAGCCTCAGGCAAGTCTGGGTGCACGTGAAAGAGGCCATAACTTAGATGGTGCCTTTGTCGCCAAAGACAGTTGTAAGGGAAAAAACATACTATTGGTAGATGACGTGTTCACTACGGGCGCAACATTGCGAAATTGCGCCATCGCTTTAAATGCGGCAGGTGCAAGCAAAACATATGCCGCTGTAATCGCGACAACTGTCATGAATACAACGGCACATATGTATCATTGATAAATAAACAAATCTCAGATATTGATGTAATCAGCGAAGCAGAAGCCCCAAAATCCATCTACCTTGACAAGCACCCAATCGTTCAGCTTGTAATACACTTTAACTGCCGTACCTTTGTTCAAAAGCTTTATAACCTGTGAGTTGCTAGTAGACGGGGCGGTACGCAGGTTTACGGAAGCAGACGTTTTGGTGTTCTTTACAGAGCAATTATTCCCGACCTGTGCAATCGAGATATCACCCGCATCGGTAATATTGAAGTAGGCCTTGTTCACATAACCTGCTGTCTCCTTGTAGGCTACATAGTACCAGTTACCAATTGTGCCAAGCACTTCTAGTTTTACTCCACCTGCCAACAATTCGATTACACTGCTACTGGTACTGGGCCCGACGCGAAGGTTTAGCCTGCCTGTGGTTACGCCTGCTGCAGGCTTTACCGATACAGAAGGTTGGGGAGAGGGGGCGTCCTCCGAATCCAATGTTCTGATATAAGCGGCATACAGATAGCCTCTTCTACCTGCATAAACAGCTTCGTACCAACCGTCGCGCAACGAATACAGTGTAACTTGCGTACCTGCAGGCAGAAGATCGATTTTCGGCGCAGACGTAGAGGGACCTGTGCGGAAGTTAACTCTTGCAGTCGTAACGCCTAATCCCATTGGTGTGTCAGGCGTATCATCTCCTCCGGTATCACCTGCTGATTCGGTAACGTTAACATAGCTACCGCTTAAGAAGCCCCGTGTACCGTCAGCAATCTCCGCCTCGTACCAACCGTTAGATTCCTTGGCATACAGAACGAGTTCAGTACCTTTTGCAAGCGTCTTGATTATGCTATAGCTTGTGGAAGGTCCCGTTCTGAAATTGACTCTGCCGGTAGTGACACCTCTTCCGATTGCTCCCTCGGGTAATGGTGCCGTGTATTCACCGGTTATCTGAATAAAATCATTGTGGACATAGCCCTTTTTGCCGTTAAACTCGACATAAGACCAATCCTCGGACGAGGAAAATACGATCAGCCCATTGCCCTTGTACAATACACCGATTATGTCCGAAGATGTCGACGGACCGGACCTGAAATTCACTCCATTTGCAGTGATTATCGCAGTATGCAATGCATTGTCGGGAGTGGGCGACGGAGTGGCGGTAGGTGTGGGTGTAGGCGTAGGTGTGGGGGTGACTGTAGGCTTCGGTGTAGGAGTGGGAACGGCAGCCTCATAAGAGACATACTGTGCCGAAACATAACCTACACGAGACGAACCGGGATCGAAAACATTGTACCAACCGTTGCTGAGACCGATAACATCCAAGACATCTCCCTTATTGAGAACTGTGATTATCGCAGATGATGTGGTTGGTCTTTCTCTTAGTTTCAGCGTGTTTGAAGCAACTGTCGCTGTTCCGATGAAAGTGTAATCATCCGGGTTATCTGTTATGGACGGGGTTGAGGTAGGTGTTGACGTAGGCGCAGATGTCTGTGTCGGTGTACCCGGGAATACCGGATTGGCAGGCATTGTTACACCGAGGTCTCCAATCTCACAGCCGGGGAAATAGAACTCGAGTATATCGATATAAGAATGACCGGCAAGTGCTCTTTGCTTAGCGCCGTATTGGCTGAGTCCTACGCCGTGTCCCCAGCGCGCGTGGAACAGTTTATACCCACCGTCAACATCTTCTCCCCAGTACACTCTGAGTGAGCCATTGGTGAAAACACGGGAGTTCAACAAGTCGGATACGGGCATGTCAACGATAACCGTATACTCGGGGGCGGGTTCATCATCCTCTGACGCAACGCCAAGAACAACCATCTCTGCGGTCAGACGGGTCATGTTGTGTCGTGTATTGGCGTACCTGGGCGTATTCATCGAAATATCACTGATAGTTTTGATTGCGGTAAGCTCGGTATCCAATACAGCGGGCTTGACCACGACCACGCGGACACCATTGAT
>JAEDCW010000070.1 GCA_016293975.1 Clostridia bacterium | reverse complement strand
TATACTCGAAGGATTGCCGTACATCGTCGTCATATACGGAAGCATCGCATCGAGGACTTCTTTTCTCATTGCGGTAGTAGCCGCATTGTCCATATAAACTTTATTCATGCTTACTACGCTCCATTTGTATTGTATAGTCGTCTACCAGGTCCTGCAGTGTCGTTTTCTTGAGTACGTCGTCGATACGGTTTTGAAGCTTGAGCCAAAGCGGTCTTGCGGCACAAGTACAGGCGTTTTGACAATCCACCTGTTTTGTGCTGACGCAGTCTACGAGCGTTGTGTCCTCAAGCACCGAAAAGATATCGTACACGCTAATTTGTGCGGGTCCACGCGAGAGTATGTAGCCACCCTGCGCACCTCTCGATGCGGTGACATAACCCGCACGCCTTAGTGCCGCTATTATTTGCTCGAGATACGCTTCGCTTATGCCCTGCTGCTGTGCGAGTACCGAAATACTCTGACAGCCCGCATTTCCGTAGCATAGCGCCAAATCCAGCATCGCCTTCAGACCATATCTCGCTCTCGTTGAAAGCTTCATACAGCACCTCAATTCCTACTAAACTACTTGGGATTAGTATAACACCGTAAATGACCATTGTAAAGATATCCGAGTAATCCGGTAGGATATATTTTGCGTATACAATTACCATCTGCGGTGGTATAATTTGTTTATAAAAATAAAAAAGGAGATGCAACATGGATAACAGACCTTACGTATCGTGGGATGTGATAGAGAATTTTATGATTGACACATTTGTAAAGGTTGGTGTGCCAAGAGAGGATGCGGCGCTTTGTGCGGATGTTTTGATGGAGAGTGACAGGCGCGGAATCGAAAGCCACGGAGTAAACAGGTTTAAGCCCATTTATATAGACAGAATACTTGCCGGCATTCAGAAGCCGATAACGGATATTGAAATACTCAAAGAAGGCCCAACTACAGCGGTGCTCGATGCTCACGACGGCATGGGCATGGTAGCTTCTCACAAGGCTATGACTATGGCGATAGAGAAGGCCAAAAAGTACGGAATGGCAATGGTAACTGTAAGAAATTCCACCCACTACGGCATAGCCGGCTACTGGGCGACCATGGCAACTAATGCTGGCATGATAGGCATTACGGGCACAAACGCGAGACCTTCGATTGCCCCGACATTCGGCGTGGAGAATATGCTCGGTACAAATCCGCTTACCGTGGGCTTCCCGACGAATGACGAGTTTCCATTCATGCTCGACTGCGCAACGAGTATAACTCAGCGCGGCAAAATCGAGTATTACGCGAGAAATTCAAAGCCCACACCGGCAGGCATGGTCATTGGAAACGATGGTGAAGCTATGACAGACAGCGACCGGATACTCATAGACTTGACGACAGGTAAGGCCGCACTTGCACCCCTTGGCGGCATAGGTGAGGAGCTTGGAGGCTACAAGGGCTACGGCTATGCGACAGTTGTCGAGGTGCTCAGCGCCGCATTGCAGGCAGGAAGCTATCTGAAAATGCTTACAGGCTTCGACAAGGACGGCACCAGAAGACCGTACCACCTCGGACATTTCTTCATAGTGATTGACCCCGAGGCATTCATGGGAGTAGAAAGCTTCAAGGAGATATGCACGGAGATACTGCATGAACTCAGGGATTCTAAAAAGGCGCCGGGACAGGAGCGCATATACACCGCAGGCGAAAAGGAATACCTCGTATGGCTTGAGCGCAAGGACAAGGGCGTGCCTGTAAACGAGGGCGTACAGCGTGAGTTCATAGAGCTCAGGGACAAGTTCAATCTGCCTTACGTTTTCCCGTTTGAGAATAAGTAATCATAAAGAGACATTAGACCTCGGTGCGAAATGTGCCGGGGTCTCTTTGTGTGAATTACTCGCACAATGACACTATTTCCCGAGAAATGATGCTTAATAGAGAAATTCGGCGCATTATGGACGCAAAAAACACTTGCAAATACTTCATTTTTGGGGTATAGTATTTCGGCATGGGGGTATGGCTCAGTTGGTAGAGCGCCTCGTTCGCAACGAGGAAGCCGGCGGTTCGAATCCGCCTATCTCCACCAGAATTAAACACCGATTCGTACGTTAGAGTATTGATATCGGTGTTTTTGTATCTCAATTCCTGCGACTGTGTGACGGCTCGCTTTTAGAGCGAGGAGATAGTGTACGTTTATTCGTTGAGGACTATATGCAACATGGGTTTCAATTGATGATCGGTTTTTAAGTGAATAGCTCTGATGATTTGAGCAAATCATTCTTTTGAGAGGTGGGAGAATGAAGGAGTTTGTCCAAAGGTTATTGGAGAGTTATAAAGACAGGACGGTGGCGATTGCCTTTTTTTCCATGCTCGTGAATGCGATCACGGGCATCGGCAACCTTTTTTTGGGTTTTAGACTTACGTCGGTTTGGTTTATTATCGCCGCCTCATACTACCTTATAATGTGCGCAGCAAGGGCGCAGACGGTGAGGCTGTACCAAAAGAGTAGACTGTTGACTGACAAAAGCGACAGATACGAGACTGAGTTCACCGTGTATAGTGACTGCGGGATACTTGTTTGTCTTTCAGGGCTCTCTTATTTTTTTATCTGTCTAAGATTGTTTTTCCTCGGCGAATACAAGGAATACACAAGAATTGTCGTAATCTGCATAGCAGCTATGTCTGTGTACAAAGTAGCTTTTTCAATTTACGGCAAGTACATTTCACGCAAAATGAAGAGCCCTATAATATCGACACTCAAGACTATAAGTCTCGTGGATGCATGCGTATCTGTAAACGCAACGCTCAATTCGTTGCTTACATACAACACGTCATCGGTGATTGCAAACCGCGTCAGTGCGTGTGTAGGAATGATAATGAGCGTTGTATTTCTAATTAACGGTATATTGATGATGTTACGAAGACTTCCACGCGATGAGATGGATTATTTCAGCCATATTCGCCCCGGTTAGGTCATGCAGAATGCGATTTCCGGACGTTTCGACGTACTCCTTTGTGGGTTGTCAGCTTCGTATAAATAAACAGCCAGAGAAGATGTACGGGGAAGAGAATGACGGCCATCGTCCACCAGTTGAGGGACGTGCCATCGAGTATTTCCGTATAAATATAGAATGCATCGCCATAACTCAGTACGCGTACCAGGAAGAGACCGTAGGTAATATAAATGCAGAAGCAGATTGGAAGCGCATACCACTTCTTAAAGTCGGGACGCACATAACCCGTGCTGAGCATAAGAACCGAGAGTACGACGGCCATCGTGTGGTGCAGGAGCCCTGATATCGTGCATGAATAGAAGAAAGAGGGGTCTTGGCCTATAAAGTCAGGATATGCCAGTGTTAGCAATCCGCCAAGAAGTCCGAGATATGTCAGCGCATGGAGCGCAATGTTGTCTCGGCGACCGAACATCACGGCAAGTGACAGGCAAAGCGATGTCATTCCGCAGAAGCTGTTGGGCAATATCAGTTGAAATCTTCCGAACACGCCATTCTCGGGAGCATACCAGTATTGACTGTTAACACAAATGCTCAGGCGGTTGTAAAGTATCATCGCAAATAAAACAAGTCCGCACAGACGAATAAGAAGCTGAAGCCCTTTCTCAGTCTTTATCTTGCGCTTTGCAAAAAGCGTAACACCGACTACAAGGCAGATGGAGAACAGCAGATAGAGTATGTGCTCAATACCGTATACGTGTATCATTAAGACTATCCCCTTATTTTTTATATTTGCTGTATTATAACACAGCCCACCCCGAAGGGTGGGCTGCATCTTTACCTAATGAGGATTAGGATTTCTGAATTACTTCTTCTTGAAGATAACGATTGCGGCACCGCTGATCATGGACATGATAGCCATTGATGTGAGAGCGATAGCGCCGGTCTTCGGGATCTTTGTGAAGACTACCTCAACGGTCGTGTCACCGGTTATGGTGAGTGTAAGTACGTTCTCAACGATCTCTGTTACAG
>JAEDCW010000038.1 GCA_016293975.1 Clostridia bacterium | reverse complement strand
GTCGTGTCACCGGTTATGGTGAGTGTAAGTACGTTCTCAACGATCTCTGTTACAGTCTCAACACCGTTTACGAGTACGCTCTGTACCATGTATTTTTCATCGGGTGTAATTGTGATTGCGATCTCCTCGCCATCAGCTACTGTGTAGCTACCGGCCGTGGGATCGGTTGCACCGTTCTCATTGTGGTTAATCGTCACCGTGTACTCTGTGAGCTCGGGTGAACCTCCCTCAAACTTAGCAATAAAAACAGTACTATTGGCATCGTAAATATCAAACTCTGCTTCGCTCGACAGAAGCACACCGTTTTCATCGTACCAGCCGATGAAAGTGCTTCCCGACTTTGGTTCGGCGTAAACATAACCAAAATATGTGTCATCCTCTACCACCGAATACAAATTTACAGCAATGAAGCCGTTTCCCTCAGCCTCCACACGATCTGCGAGGAAACTTAAACTGTAGCTTGACTCCAGGTTTAAGGAAGTCAGTTGATTATTGCGGCAGGAAAGTATCCACATTGCCGTATTATTGCTGATGTCAAGCTCGGTTAGCTGATTATTGTCACACACGAGATGCTCCAATGCCGTGTTATTGCTGATGTCAAGTTCGGTTAGCTGGTTGTAGCCGCAGTTAAGATACACCAATGCCGTGTTATTGCTGACATCAAGCTCGGTTAGCTGATTGTAGCTACAGACAAGCCACACCAGTGCCGTGTTATTGCTGACATCAAGCTCGGTTAGCAGGTTGTCGTCGCAGTCAAGATACCCCAATGCCGTGTTATTGCTGATGTCAAGTTCGGTTAGCTGGTTGTTGCCGCAGTAAAGCTCCACCAATGCCGCGTTATTGCTGATGTCAAGCTCGGTTAGCTGGTTATTGTAACACGTGAGATCCTCCAATGCCGTGTTATTGCTGATGTCAAGTTCGGTTAGCTGGTTGTAGCCGCAGTCAAGCTCCACCAATGCCGTGTTATTGCTGACATCAAGCTCGGTTAGCTGGTTGAGGCCGCAGTCAAGATACCACATTGCCGTGTTATTGCTGATGTCAAGTTCGGTTAGCTGATTGTAGCTACAGTCAAGCTCCACCAATTCCGTGCAATTGCTGACATCTAATTTTCCGATAAGATTCCTGTCATAGAAGTCTATTTGGAATATATTTCCATTCTCCCACGTTGTCCCTTCCCACGTTGTCGGATCCTGCGGATCGTAGTTCTCGCTGATCTTTTCGCCGTTCCTTACGCCGCTTTCGTCCTCCAGCTCAAGGAATGTGACAAGCTTTTGATAATCATTGTCATTATAGCCGCCGGGCGTAGGATAGCGTGTGTTGTCTGCAAACACCGCAAGCGGCGTCATGCATACTAACAGCAACGCCGCAGTGATCAAGACAGCAATGCCCATTTTCATGCGCTTCATAGTTATCCCTCCTTATTATCCGGAAAAATCCTTTCACCATTAATGTATAACACTTTTTGGTTGTTGTCAATAACTAATTTTGAGAGTTTTAATCGCTGTTACTACATTGATACAATAGCATTGGAAGGAGCACTCTGATGATAGCAAACCTGAAAAAGCTTAGGGAAGAGGCTGGCATGTCCCAGCGGCAGCTTGCCGATTCCATCGGTGTAAGTCAGCAGTCCGTCAACAAGTATGAGAACCACAATGTCGAGCCTGACATTGCTGTTTTGGTACAGATCGCCGGTATTTTTAACACTTCGGTCGATTACCTCATCGGGCGTACGGACATAAGGCGCGTCATCGAAGCAACGTATGCTTACGATCTGAATGATGAAGAAAAGCGTCTAATAGATTCCTTTCGAGCGCTGAATTCGAGGCAACGCAAAAGTGTTCTGCTTGTAATGGATTGTTATAATGACAAATTGTGACCGTCAAAGCACAGAACATGATTATTTATAGAAAAGAGCGCATGCATTACTGCTGCGCTCTAATTGTGACAAGTGAATTACTTCTTGCCGAAACGATCTCTGATCTCAAGTCTTGCGATGATGGACCTGTAACGCTCGATGTCTGTGTTGTACAGATACTTGAGCAGGCCGCTGCGCTTACCTACCATCTTGAGCAGACCGCGACGGGAATGATGGTCGTTCTTAAAAACCTTCAGATGCTCATTGAGGTGATTGATGCGAGCTGTAAGAATCGCGATCTGAACCTCGGGAGAACCCGTGTCGCCTTCATGCGTTGCATATTCTGCAATGATCTTAGACTTATCCATTGTATTTCCTCCTTCTTCGCATAATCCCCGCAAGCTGCGCAATGCGTCGGAGAAACGACAAAGCATAGCAAACGGTTTGACTTTGTGATTATAGCATGACCCAAACCCCGTGTAAACACCTGTATCTCATATATTTCACAATCTAAATTGCCAACTTTTCCGCATTGGCAACGTCGTCGGCAATCTGTGCGCGCAGTCCGTCAATGGAGTCGAATTTTATGCAGTCTCTCAGCCTTTTTACGAAATCTATCGTCATGGCTTCGCCGTAAATGTCGCCCGAAAAATCGATGATATGGGTCTCGACCGTAATCTTTTTGCCTCCCACCGTAGGATTGCTTCCGATGTTTGTGACACCCCTATACAGCTCGCCCCTTATATATACTCGAGTGGCATAGACGCCTTCGCATGGAAGCACTATTCCGTCGTCGGGTATGAGGTTTGCCGTGGGAAAGCCTATGAGAGTTCCGCCTATGTGCATATTGGGTACGATATTGCCCGAAAGTGAAAACTCCCCACAGAGCAGTTTATTTGCCCTTTCGATGTCGCCCTTCTCTATAAGCTCGCGTATATACGTGCTCGACACGATGCTGTCTTCATACGTCACCCTATCCACTACCTCAGCCGTGAACCCCATTTTTTGTGCAAGCGACATCATAAGGTTCGCATCGCCCTTGCCGCCTCGACCGAATGTGTAGTTGAAACCCATCACAACTCCTGCCATAGAGTATTCATACAGGAGCATTTCTACAAAATCACGCGCGGGCATATCCGCAAATTCATGCGTAAAAGGTACAGCTATAACATCGTCGCAAAGCTTCGCAAGCTCGTTTAGCCTCATTCTGTACGGCATAAGCAGTTTTACCTCTTTGCCCAGTGTCTCAGAGGGATGATTGGTAAACGTAAACACCACCGTTTCGCAAGAGCTCTCTTTCGCTATCTGCCTCGCGCGCGCTATAAGTGCCCTGTGTCCCATATGTACCCCATCAAACATACCGAGGGCAATAATCCTCTTTCTATTCATCTCCGGCCCTATTTAAAACAAGTTTTACAGTGAGCGTACTGCCATTTACGCCGCCAAGCCCAAGAAACTCACCACTGCAGTACACCCTGTATACACCGTCATCTGCATTGACATTGAGTTGTGCGCCGTTTAAAAAGAAGCGCCTGTTCTTTGGCGTATCGCGCAACTGTAATTCGGGTAAATACGCCACAGCCTTGTCGGGTGGAATTACCGCGGAGGCAAGCCTACCCTGTTCCTTGAGCTCTTTGAGCTTAGCCGTCGAGTACGCATCGGCCAACGTGTGTGTGCCGCATCTCGTCCTGAGCAGAAAACTCATGTGCGCACAATTGCCCACAGCACGGCCTATGTCGTGACATATCGTCCTTATGTACGTTCCCTTGGAGCAGCACACCCTAATCAGATAGCGATTTTCGCCAGTCTTATGCAGATACTCTATATCATGCACAGTGATTTTTCTACGCTTCTCCTCTATCTCCTTACCCTGACGGGCAAGCTTATAAAGCTTCACGCCGTTTTGATTGAGTGCAGAATACACGGGCACGCACTGCTCTATTTCTCCGCGAAAACGCGCAAGTACGGCTATGATTTCTTCCTCTGATACCACTTTATCGCAAGTCCGCATCACGGTGCCATATGAATCCTGAGTATCTGTCTCCGCCCCGAATGCGATTTCTGCGATATACTCCTTCTGCTTGTCCACGATATAGTCAAACAGTCTTGTCGCCCTCTCGACGCAAATCAGAAGCACACCCGACGCACCGGGGTCGAGCGTCCCTGCATGGCCGACGCGTCTCGTGCCGAAAATACGCCTTATGTCGGTCACCACGTCGCTTGAGGTCAATCCCGGGGGTTTAAGTACGGCTACAACGCCTTCGGGTACAGTCATACATCCAACTCCCTCAAAAGCTCGTCTGTGAGCGTATTTAAGCAGTACGTCAAAGGTCTTGCAATCGTGTACCCTGCCGCACGCTCATGCCCTCCGCCTCCGAATTTTCTCGCTATGGCGGCGACATTCCCTATATTCTGGGAACGCATACTTACCTTGAACGCACCGTCCCTCTGTTCTTTTATAACTGCCGACAGCTCTACTGTGTCTATGCCTCTGAGCATCTCGGCTATTCCCTCGGTATCCTCGTTTGATGCACCTGCGGCAAGTATGTCCCTCTGCGTGATTACGGTTACTGCTATCTTGCCGTCCGCAAAAAGCTGTAGATTGTTTATAGCCCTCGCCTTGATTCTGAGCTTTGAAACGGGGTCGCTCGAATAGAGCTTTGTGTGAAGCTCGTTTCCGTCTATACCCGTCTCGAGCAAATCCGCCGCTATCCTCATAGTCCTCGGTGTCGTATTGCTGTAGGCAAACTGCCCCGAATCCGCGATTATTGCGCAGTAAAGATACCTTGCTATATCGGAATCTATATCAACGCCCATTTCTTTAAAAAGCAAATACACTATTTCGCCCGTTGCTGCGGCTGTCGTATCTACGCAGAACAAATCTCCAAAGCCGATATTCGTACCGTGATGGTCAAGGCAAACGGTGAAGCTTGCTGCATCGAACAGCTTTGCACATGTTCCCATACGGAGCCTGTCGGCACAGTCGACAGCTATACAGCTCTCCGTCCTTTTGACATCGGGCATTGTCTTGACGAAATACGATTCCTCCAAAAACGCAAACATAGGCGGTACGCGGTTATCGCATACCACCTGTGCTTTCTTACCTATTTGCTCCAAACCGAGTTTCAACGCCATACACGAACATATCGTATCTCCGTCCGGCGCGATATGCGCTATAACGGTGTAATCATCATGCTCGCGTATCAACTCGGCTATACGAGTTATCATGCTCATTCGTTTCCCTCTGCATCGTCCGCCGTCTCCGGCTTAACTCCAATATCTCTGAGTATCTTCGAAATATGCACGCTGTAGGCTATCGAATCGTCCTTTATAAACAACAGCTTCGGAACACGCCTTATGTCTATCCTGTTTCTAAGCTCACGAGCTATGAAGCCGCTCGCGTGATTTAATGCGTCAACCGTGTCAACCCTCTCCTGCTCATTCTCCGAATAGACGCTGACTCGAACCTTGCAAAGCGTAAGATCGCTCGTCGCCTCTGCGGACATAATCGAAGTCATTTCTGCAATTCGCGGATCCTTAAGCTCTCGTATTATCTCGCTTATGCCTCTCTTAATCTCCTCGCTTATTCTGTCGTATCTGTTCATAGGAGTCCTCCTATCTCTTTATTTCCTCCATCTCGAATGCCTCTATTACGTCGTCAACCTGGATGTCATTGAAATTCTCAATGCCTATACCGCACTCATAACCCGTAAGAACTTCCTTTACGTCATCCTTGAAACGCTTGAGTGAGCCTATCTTGCCCGTATGGAGCACTATGCCGCCGCGCACTACCCTGACCTGTGCGTTTCTCGACACCTTGCCGCTCTGTACATATGCGCCTGCTATAGTGCCTACGCCGCTGACCTTAAACGTCTCACGGACGACAAGCCTGCCGAGCTCGACCTCGCGGAATACGGGTGCAAACATGCCCTTCATAGCGTTCTGTATGTCCTCAATAGCGTTGTAAATGATGCTGTAGAGTCTCATATCGACCTTTTCCTTTTCCGCAGCAGCTCTTGCGGTCGGGTCGGGTCTTACGTTGAAGCCGATTATAATAGCATTGGATGCCGATGCGAATATTACATCCGAGCCGGTTATAGCGCCTACGCCGCCATGTATGCAGCGTACGCGGACTTCCTCGTTCGACAGCTTCTCAAGTGCAGCCTTTATAGCTTCTACAGAACCCTGTACATCGGCCTTTACGACGAGGTTAAGGTCCTTCACCTGACCCTCTGCAATCTGGCTGAACAGGTCGTCAAGCGTTACCTTAGTAGTCTCGTTTGAAAGTTTCTTCTTCATGTCGCGCCTGTATTCGGCTACCTGACGCGCCATCTTCTCATCTGTCGTCGCAGTAAGCACATCGCCCGCTGACGGAACTTCCGAGAAACCCTGAACTTCAACGGGCTGACCGGGGATCGCGCTGTCTATGCGTCTGCCCTTGTCGTCTATCATACCCCTTACCTTGCCGCTTGCACAGCCCGCAACAATCGGGTCACCGACGTGCAGTGTACCCTTCTGTACAAGAACGGTTGCAATCGGTCCCTTTCCCTTGTGGAGCTCTGCTTCGACCACGATGCCCTTTGCGAGCCTATCAGGATTTGCCTTGAGGTCTAACATATCCGCCTGAAGCAGTACCATCTCAAGCAACAGGTCGAGGTTCATATGCGTCTTTGCGGATACGGGTACGAAAATCGTGTCACCGCCCCACTGCTCTACTACCAACCCATGCTCTGTAAGCTGCTGCATTATCCTATCGGGATTTGCGGTGTCCTTATCCATCTTGTTGACTGCAACTATGATCGGAACCTCAGCCGCCTTTGCGTGGTTTATCGCCTCTATGGTCTGAGGCATTATGCCATCGTCTGCGGCGACTACCAGAATAACGATATCCGTTACTTGAGCACCTCTTGCACGCATCGATGTAAATGCCTCATGGCCGGGAGTATCTATAAATGTTATATCCCTGCCGTTGCACTTGACCTGATACGCACCTATATGCTGAGTTATGCCTCCCGCCTCGCCTGCGGTAACACGGCTGTTTCTTATGGCGTCGAGCAGCGATGTCTTGCCGTGGTCGACGTGTCCCATTATGGTTACTACCGGGGGACGCGGTTTGAGACTCTCCTCGGGGTCTACGTCATCGGATGTCTCGGAGAGCAGATCCTCCATCGTCTTGGGAGGCTGATACTCGAAGTCGATATCGTATTCCGCCGCAACGAGCGCCGCTGTGTCATAATCTATCTGCTGGTTTATGCCCGAGATAATACCCATCATCAACAGCTTGCCCAAAATATCCGAAACCGGCTTTCCTATCTTTTCCGATAATTCCTTTATGCTGATAGTTTCTGTCGTCATAACTGCCCTCTCAATTTTCACAGGCTCGGGCTTTCTGACCTCAACAGCCTGCTTCTTCCTGCGTTTCTTTGAACCGAACGTATCGTCGTCTGAGTCCGCCGCACGCCAGTCGGGATTCTTCTGTTTTGTCCTGCCCTTATCCTTTTGAGCGGGCTTCTTTGAACCGAACTTGTCTCCCGTGCGCTTATCGCCTGGTCTGGAATCCTTTATCGCGGCCATGCGGTCTCTGGAGTCATGCTGTCTGTGTTCGTGAGACCTCCTACCCTCTTCTACGGGCGCATCCACGACCGCGCTTTTTTCCTGTCTTTCGTATTTATCGCGCTTGTCGCTTCTCTGCGGTCTGCCGTCATGACAGGATTCAACCGTTGCGGAGACATCTGACCGGGGCTCCGGGACGAACCGTGCCGGCTCCTGCTCCGATTCAGTATCCGGTATCTGTCCCTCTGCGGGCTTAACCTCCGGCTCCTGTCCGGGCTTATCGGGCTCTGCGGCTACCTCTGGCAAAGTCTCCTGCGCAGGTTCCTGAGCAACCGCCTCAACCACGGGCTGTGTAACCTTCTGCGTTTCCTCTTTAGGCTCTCTTATGCCGCCGACCTGTACGCCTGCACCCTCGCCTTCCTCGCGCATACGTCTGAGACGCTCGTTCTTCTCCGCCTCTTTGCGCTCAAGCTCGGCCTGTTTTTCCTGCGCCCTGAGTCTTGATTCGAGTTTACGCGCAGTCTGTATCTTGACGGACAAATCCACCTGTAGCTTTTTTATGCGTTCAAACATGGCCTGCGTCTGGGTTGTAAGCTCACCTGCTCCCTTTTTTGAAGCGGTCCTTGCTGTTGTAGGCTCATTAGTCATTCATTGCACCTCCGTTATGGGTCAAGTCGCTGTTAGCTGCTTTTATAATCATTGCGGCAAAGCCATCATCGACAATCGCCGCCACCATTCTGTTTTCTTTGCCGATAGCCTCTCCTATACCCGTTACCTCCAGATAAGGCACCTCATGTGCCTGGCATCTGCGCTTCCATCTGTCACGTGTGGCAAGGGAAGCTCTCTCGTCGAGCAGTACCAGTTTTGCGTGCCTCGACGTAAACGCCTTATCCGCCGCAAACTCGCCCGAACTGCACTTTCCTGCCTTCATGGAAAAGCCTATTGCACCTCTAAGCTTATCTGTCACCTGCCTGAAGCTCCTCCTTCAACTGTAAGAACACGGTATCTTCGATTTTGTGTTCAAGCGCCCTGTCCAGACCCCTCGTCTTAATGGCCCTTTCAAGACATTCGACGCTCCTGCATACGTATGCACCGCGACCTGCCGCCTTGCCTGTAAAATCGACGGTGACATTCCCATCCTGAGAGCGAACGACCCTTATGAGCTCTCTTTTAGGCTTCATCTCACGACAGCCCACGCACATGCGCATCGGTATTTTTTTGGGCATGGTTTTCCTCCGATCTTATTCTATATCGGAATCGGCCGCCTCTGCAATCTGGCTCTGGCTCTTTATGTCTATCTTCCAGCCCGTAAGCTTAACGGCGAGCCTGGCGTTTTGTCCGTCCTTGCCGATTGCAAGTGAAAGCTGTCCGTCCGGCACGACAACCTTTGCCGCCTTATCGACTTCATTGATGTACACCATCAGGACCTTTGCAGGGCTGAGTGCCTTAGCAATGTATATCGCCGGGTCTGCATCCCACTCGATTATGTCTATCTTCTCTGCGCGAAGTTCCGAAACTATACGCTCCACTCTGATTCCCTTGGGACCTACGCATGAGCCTACGGCATCAACTCTTGGGTCTGTCGAGTAAACGGCGACCTTTGTCCTCGCCCCCGCCTCACGTGCTATGCTCTTTATCTGCACTATGCCGGACTGAATCTCGGGTACCTCCAGCTCAAACAGACGCTTTACAAGTCCGGGATGCGTGCGTGACGCCATTACCTGCGGCCCCTTGTTGCCGTTTAACACCTTCAGTACATATACCTTTATCTTCGAGTAATTTTCGTATGTCTCGCCTGCAGGAATCTCTCTTGCATCGATAAAGCCCTCGATTTTTCCCAGCTCGACGTACACACCGTTTCTTTCGACATGCTGCACTATTGCCGTAAGCACCTCGTTTTCCTTCTCGACGTACTCATTGTATATCATACCCTTCTCCGCCTCACGGATTCGCTGTACTATTACCTGCTTTGCAGTCTGAGCGGCGATGCGTCCGAAGTTCTTTGGCCAAACCTCTTCCTCGACGACGTCACCCTCGCAATAGAGTGGATTTATTTTCTTTGCGTTTTCAAGCGAGATCTCCGCAAGGGGATTCTCAACCTCACCAACTACGGACTTGGACACGTAAATATGCACTTCTCCCGTGTCGCGGTCGACGTCGGCTCTTGCATTGCCAAGCACCGCATCACCCTGCGCGTAATTGCGCCTATACGCTGAAATAAGTGCGTTTTCCAGCGCATCAATGAGGTATTCCTTGCTTATCCCCTTTTCCTTCTCAAGCGCAGCCAGCGCTTCCATAAATTCAACATTCATAATATCACTCCTCGGTCTGCAAAGTATTAAAGTCCAGATAAAGCTTGATGCTCGAAGCATCCTTGCGTCCTATTTTTACCTCCGAGCCATCGCAATCGAGCGTTATACTGCTCTCATCGAAGCTCGCAAGCTTTCCCACATATTCTTTTTTTTCGTTGAGCGGTGCGTAGAGCTTTACCGTGACCATCTCTCCGATATTCCTGCCAAGGTCCTTGTCTGTCCTCAGCGGTCTGTCTATTCCCAATGAGTAAACCGCCATAAAGTAAGAATCGGGAATTGGGTCCTTTTCGTCCAGTATCGGGTCAACCGCCCTGCTTACCTTCTCGCAATCCTCAATCGTAACACCGTCTTCCTTGTCGATGTAAAGCTCCAGCATCATGTTGCCCTGCTCTTTTTTGTAACTCACTTCGGCAAGCTCATAGCCCAGCCCCTCAATGACCGGCTTCAAAAGCTGCATTACAGTTTCCGCTATCTTCATGCGTTCTCCTTTCGTTAATGCCTCTATCAAAACGAAAGAGTGAGCAAAACAGCTCACCCTCGCTACAGGAATCACTTGAAAAACTACCACGGTGGTTATTATATCATCATTTTGCATGCAAGGCAAGCCCCAAGATGCTTGTTTTTCCTTGAAAATTGGCTAATTCGGACGTTATTTGAGCCATTCGTTAAACAAGTGCCGATGCGGTCATTTAAAATATATTATTTTTAAGGTTGATTTTTACATTGCTTTGGGTTAGAATATGCCCTGTCAGTAATGATATTCCTCCTTAGCTCAGTCGGTAGAGCATGCGGCTGTTAACCGCAGTGTCGTTGGTTCGAGTCCAACAGGGGGAGCCAAGAAAAAAGCCCTGAATAAAGGGCTTTTTTGTTGCTAAAAACGCTACACTAACTTGCTCGCAAATTGCACCCGCCATGTTTACACCATGTTCTTGAAAAAGAGGCCATTCGGCCTCTTATCAGTCATCATCCTACACAGAGCAGCATCCTAGCTCGGCATCTATCAACCGATTGATAAGCTCATTCACGCTCTCGCCGTGCTTTTCACATAGCTTTTAAACAGCTCTCGCTTGCCTTTGGGCACCTTAATTTCTATGCAATCAGATTTTGACATGTATGTTTTTACATACTTCAAATCATATTCGTATGTTGACATCACTTCTCTCCATATTCTCCATCCGGTTTATTCACATAGAACATACCGAATGTGTTGGGTCCGCAATGTACGGATACCGCGGCGCCCGCCTTCCAAACGATAATCTTCTTGAAATATCCCTTGTTTTCGATGTGCTTTCTGGCACTTTCAACGAGCTCCTCGTCTAAAACCGTGTGTGCAACGAAAATCGAACTGTCATCGTATGCCTCTATATTTTCAAGGCTCTTATCGATGTAATTGAACATACAGCGCTTAAACGAGCCCTGATATTTGCGGTCTACGCACATCTTTCCGTCACGGAATACGACGCAGGGATGAAGTTTCAGCGCATTTGCACCCAAAAGAGCGATCGATGAGCAACGTCCGCCGCTATGGAGGTACTGCAGGTGCTCTATGATAAAGCTTCCGTAAATCCTGTCACGGTACTCGGTCATACGCTTCACTAACTCCTCTGCGGGCATAGTGTCGCGCAGTTTGGCGGCGAGGAATGCAGTCATCGCGCTTCCTGCCGATATACTCTTTGAATCAAACACAAATACGTTCTGTAAAGAATTTGCCGCAATCACCGCATTCTGATAACAGCTTGACGTTTCAGAGCTCTTTGCTATATGCACGACGGCACTTCCATCCTTTGCGTACTTGCTGAAAAACTCTATGTAGTCGTCCGGGTTTGCGGCAGCTGTCCTTGGCAGTGTACGCGTGCGCTCATAATAATCGAAAAGCGTTTCCTGCTGCAATTCGGGATAATCGTCACAAGTGACTCCGTCCATCGTCACATAGGACGGAATAACCTCGATTCCCAATTCATTTGCCATTTCAAGCGGCATATCAAATGTGCTGTCAGCGGTAAGTATTGTTTTACTCATGTTCTCCCCCTTGTTTTCTTACTTGCGACTTAATGGTCTCAGTCGCATCTGTAGCTTATAACCTCCAAAAAGTGCCGGCAGCATCCCAGAAGCTAAATATAATTGCATATACAAACAGGACTCCGGCTGTAGCTTGCGCAATCTTAGTCTAATCGGCACCTCCTTCTATGTATATCTACATATGTGAGCAGCAGCTCACGTGGCCTTGATTGACAGTTTTTTACCAAACAGGCATCATTGAGCAATCATTTTCTTCGGCCACATCACAACAATCCCCATAAAATAATAGCCTACATGTCGGAAAATGTAAAGCCGACAAAACGCACTGCCGCATAGAATTGTATACCAATGCTAAACAAAACCCCATTGAGTCACCCACAGAGATATGCCTGACACTTACCCAAACTGCCAAAAAACCGCGTGAACAGCAGACGGCGATGACGCTCAAAACCCGGGGCAAGTCAATCCTATATCCCCCGTTCATCCAAAACAAGCACCTCCAAGCAAGTGCCCGGAGGTGAAACCCGTAAACCATAACCTATTCCTCGCCAAAAAACCTCTTGTTCAGTATTATTTGCGCCATGTCCGCTTTGCTCGAAGGTATAATGACCGATATCCTTATTTCGCCAGTAGTAATATACCTCGGATGAATGTCTATCTTGTTCAGTTCACTCAGCATGATAGATGCGACTGTGCAACTGTCCGCCAGCCCCGAACCTACCGCAGAAAGCTTCGCAAGCCCGCTTTCAACCATCAACATATCGTGTTCAAGCTCATCTTTCATTTCGTTAAGCATATCTACCACCCGAATGCATACCGTATCGGATACGGAGAAGCTCACCATTCCTTTTCCATTGTACATCTGTTGAGAACGTATTATTACATCTACCGGAATACCGTTATCCGCAAGCAGCTCAAACAGCCTGCATGTACTTGCGCCGCTATCTATACCCGACACCGTGACCATGGATATATGGTCATCGCAGACGACTCCACTCACTGTTTTCTCGGGCGCAAGCCTGTGTACCTTGGTACCCTCATCATTGGTAAGGCTCGACCGCACCTCAAAGCTTACGTCGGCATTCTTTGCCATTATTACCGACCTGTTGTGCAGGACCTTAGCTCCGAGCGTGCTCATTTCAATCATCTCGTCATAGGATATTTCGCGATGCTTTATGGCGTCTATGGCAACGTTGGGATTCGCCGAAAAAACGCCGCTGACATCCGTGTAAATATGGCACGAATCCGCATGCAGTGCAGCGGCAAGCGCAATTGCCGTCGTATCCGAGCCCCCTCTGCCGAGCGTTGTTATGTCCTGGTTTGGGCTTACGCCCTGGAAGCCCGCTACTATTACGATTCTACCCGCCTCGAGCTCTCGCAGCACCCTCGATGTATCGATTTCTGTTATACTTGCACTTCCGTATCTGTCGTTGGTACGAATACCGGCCTGCCAGCCGCAGAGGGATACCGCATCGTGTCCCATCTCATTGAGTTTCATAGCAAGAAGCGACATCGATACCTGTTCGCCCGTGCTCAAAAGCACGTCGCTCTCCCGAGGTACGGACACCGCCGTAATGCTATCTCTGACCTTTGTCAGCTCATCTGTCGTCTTACCGCGTGCAGATACGACTGCGACAACCCTGTCGTCATCATTTACACCGCTCGCTATAATCGAGGCAACATTCGCCACCCTCTCCACGGTGGAAAGCGACGAACCGCCGAACTTCATAACTGTAAGCATATTGACACTCCTTATCATTGGGTAATACAAAATATTCAAACTACGTCAAGAGTGACAATGGCGATTGAATGTAAGTTACGTCCGTCTCATACCGAAAAGAAGCAAAAACAGCCGATTTTGTACCGCCTATTAAAACAACACAAAAAAGACCGTGCGAACACGGTCACAGGAATTTTCGGTTACATGAGGATAGGTTGGAGTGATGCGCCGTTAAATGCCGCCTCTATCGCCGGCAGAAGCATATCCGTCTTTGCGATTATTGACGTCGGCTTTTTTATGGCATCGTCCTGACCCATGGGTACGAAATAGACGTTCTTTAGGTTCATAAGTCCGCCTATGTTCTTTGCGTTGTTGGAAAGTCCGTCGTTGGTCGCAATGCTCAAAAGCAGTGGTCGAGCGTTTCTCAAGTGTGATTTGCACGCCATAGTTACGGGCGTGTCTGTGATTCCGTAATTGAGCTTTGCAAGCGTGTTTCCCGTGCATGGCATGACTATCATCATGTCGAGAAGCTTCTTCGGGCCTATCGGCTCTGCCCCCGCTATCGAATCTATCACTTTAGTACGGCAGATATCCTCGATTCGAGCGGTAAAATCCGCCGCCTTACCAAATCTCGTGTCGGTGTTTGCAACCGCATACGACACCACCGGGACTATCTTACAGCCCGTTTGCGCAAGTTCTTCGAGCGCATCTATCGACTCCGCGAGCGTACAAAACGAACCGCAGAATCCGAATCCGAATGTCTTACCTTCAAACATAGCCTATTACCTCCAATTTTGAAAGAATTGCTTCACACAGATAAACGGCGGCGCTGTAGGGTGCCGCAACAGACGGCAGACCGGGTGCGAGTATGCACTTTATACCTCTCATCTCGGCATGGTCCATATCAAATCCATAGGGTGCAGATGCCAGCTCCATAAGAAGCATATCGGGATTCATCATATCTATGCACTCATTTGACAGAATACGCGCAGGGACGGTATTTATAAGCGCATCGTATCCACAGGCGAGCTTATCAAGCATCGATATATGGTGCGTTTCGTATCGAGCGGCAAGTGCAAGGTCTGTAGCGCTTCTTGCAAACACGCTCACCCGCGCTCCCATAGCAGACAGCATCGGGGCAAGCACGCGGTTTATCCTGCCAAAGCCTGTCAGAGCTATGCGCTGACCCATAACCGTCCTTTCCGTTTCACGGATGAGGAGCATGATTGCACCCTCCGCAGTGGGCACGGCATTCTTTATCGCAAAACTTTCATCATCTGCGGCGTTGATATAGGTTATGCCCTTTTCCGCCGCAACACTTTCTATTTGCTCGCAGCGTTGACCCCCGATAAGTACAGAACCACTTGCAAGCAGCTCAATATAGTCCATGAGCTGTGTGGGTTTTTTTGACGGAGATACTATCAGACATATGGGTTCATCGGTCGGCTTAAAGCTTGAGACAGTGTGACCCATGCCGCTTAGCACTTCGAGCAGGTATTGCGTTCTTTTGTCAGTTGCATCCACATAGAGGACTATCGTTATCACCTCCGACTTGATAGTGGTAGATTATATGTCAGTCATTTTAAAAAAAGCGCAACAAAATATTGTTTTCGGAATAGACTAAATGAAAATATATCTGGAGGCGTTAGAGCATGACACTTAAACACAGTTTCCCCGGGAGCAACACATACAAGGGCTTTGTAGGTTTCTTTGACGATGTATTCGATCTCGACAGTCTCGAACGTCTCTTCATACTTAAGGGCGGCCCCGGTGTGGGAAAGAACACCCTTATGAAGAAAGTCGGAAAACTGGCGGAAGCGCAGGGTGATACCGTCGAATATTTCCACTGCTCCAGCGACCCGGCGAGTCTCGACGGCATAAAGATAAACTCGCGTATTGCGGTAATTGACGGAACGGCTCCGCACATAGTTGACCCCAAATTTCCGGGTGCGGCAGACGAGATAATTCCTTTGGGAGATGGTCTTGACCATCATGTACTTTCGGTCGCACGCCCAAAAATCATGGAGATAACTGCGCGTATGAAGCCTAAGTTTACCGCGGCACACCACATGGTAGCGGCAGCAGAGAGCGTGCGAAACGCATACGCTTCTGAGCTTGTGGTCGACAAGACGGGTGTATTCAAAGCTATAAACTCATTTGTCGAAGAAATGATGCTTAAAAAAGACGGGCCTGCCATGCGAAACATCTACATGAGTGCAGTCACGCCCGACGGCGTAATCACTTATGTCAGGGACACATCGTGCCTGAGGGTTTGGTACATAGAGGCACCTTGGGGCTTCGATGCAACCGATATTTTAAATAAACTCGCAACAACCGCATACGACAGGGGCGCAGATGTTCTGCTTTGCCATGACCCCGTAAATCCCGACAAGCTAAGCGACATCGTGATTTCGTCCGAGTTCCTCATCACCACCTCGCCGCTGTTGGGCAAGAATGCCGAACTGCACATAGACATTACCCCCTACTTTGATATTTCTGAGGCGGACATGGGGCTAAGGCTCATATACAACCAAATGCTCGATGAGGCAACCGCGCTCTTGTACAAAGCAAGAGATATCCACGGCGAGCTTGAAGTCCAGTACATAGAGGCGATGGATCACAGCAAATGCGACAAGGCGTTTGAAAGAATCGCGGCATTCGTAAAGCACGACTAATACGCCCGCACACCGTATTCACTGCAAGCCCGACGGGAACCGCATGTTTGTGCCGACTTTGCTCAACGTTCAACACACGATTTGCTACCGACAGCCGCATGAGAGACAAACCTATGATTCCTCCTGCCATCGGGCTTTTCCTGTGCAAGCGTGCAAGCGATAGATTTTTACATATTTGCGGTATGCTTTATTTGGAAATACAGCGAAATAAACCGAGATTTTTGGAGCATAATATGAAGTATACGAGCACGCTTATCGCAGAAAAAGACATGGAGAAAAGCAAACGATTCTATCGCGATGTGTTGGGTCTGAATGTCGTTGCTGACTTTGGCGCAAATGTTACATTAGACGGTGGAGTTGTGTTATAAACACTTGATACCTGAAAGTCGTTCATCAGAATGGACGACGTTATTCTTCCAAACAATGCAGAAGAACACTATTTTGAAGAGGATGATACGGACGGTTTCTGCAATCGCCTAAAACCCTTTGAGATATGTTATGTTCACGAATTGTTTGAACACCGTTGGGGGCAGCGTGTTATCCGACCCTATGACCCGGACAAGCACATTATCGAAATCGGGGGGGGGAGTTTGATGCCGTTGTTCTGCGCTTTATAGAACAAGGATTGTCGGCAGAGGAAACTGCGGTCAGAATGGACATGCCGATTGATTTTGTCATGTCCTGCTTGAACAAATTATAGCTCCAGATAGTTTGCTGTATTCTCCGTCTGCACAAACAACGCCCGAGCAGTCCGTAAACCACTCGAGCGTACCCAAAAACTGTCAGGCGGCAGTAGTCTATCCGCTGCTCTACCCAGTCACTTACAACAGCCCATAGCTTTTCATGCAGTCTTTAAGCTCAAGTGTTCCTTCCTCCGACATATCGCAAAGAGGCATTCTGCATTGCCCTACATCGTACCCCATAAGTCTAAGTGCCGTCTTGATCGGAATTGGATTAACATCGGAGAAAATCGCCTTGTTGATTTTAGTCAGTCTCAGCGCAAGCTTTCTCGCCTCCTCAATCTCGCCTTTCTGCCAGAGCTCACACAGGCGGTGGCTTTCCGCAGGCATTATGTTTGAAAGCACGGAAATCACACCCAATGCACCGAGCGCAAGCATGGGCAGCGTTTGGTCGTCGTTGCCACTGTAGAGATACAAGTCGTCTCCGCAGATATCAACTGTTTCTGCAATATGTGAAATGTCGCCCGAAGCCTCCTTGATCGCTACGATGTTCTCGTTCTTTGAAAGCTCGAGGCACGTCGCAGGCAATATCGTCATGCCCGTTCTTGACGGTACGTTATAGAGTATGACCGGCATATCTACGCTGTCAGCTATCTCATTGAAATGCCTTATGAGCCCCTTCTGGGACGTCTTATTGTAATACGGCGTTACGAGCAACAGACCGTCCGTGCCTACCCTCTCCGCACGTCTCGACAGCTCTATGGAATGATGTGTCGAGTTACTGCCCGTACCTGCAATAACGGGTATTTTCCCGTCCACCCTGTTTACGGCAAACGCAAACAATGCCTCCTTCTCACTGTCGGTGAGCGTTGCCGACTCCCCTGTTGTCCCACACACCACTATGGCGTCTGTATCGTTCTCTATTTGAAAATCGATCAATTCCCCAAACAGGCTGATATTTATCCGCCCATGGCGATCAAACGGTGTCACTATCGCCGTACACGACCCAATGAATGGTACTACCTTACGGTTTTGTTTCATAAACAATCCTTTCTTACGGCTCTATATAGCCCTCTTTTACCAACTGTTCGGCGAGCAGCACCGCTCCCCCTGCCGCACCTCTTACCGTGTTATGCGACAGTCCTACAAAGCTGAGACAGTTTTCAGAGCAATACTTCAACCGCCCCACCGATATCGACATGCCGTTTCCCGCATCCCTGTCGAGGCGAGTCTGCGGTCTGTCGGCTTCATCGTGTATTGCTATGAATTGCTCCGGCGCCGAGGGCAGATCGAGTTTTCCAAATCCCTCCCAAGCCTGTTTTACCTCCTCTATCGAGGGTTTTTGGTCGAACAAGGCAAACACCGACGCCATATGTCCGTCGCTTATTGGGACGCGTGTGCATTTTGCATGGATGGCGACAGAGTCACTTAGAACTATCTCTCCATTTTCAATGTGCCCAAGTATCTTTCGAGGCTCTATTTCGCTCTTATCCTCTTCGCCCGGAATACAGGGTATAACATTGTCATGTATCTCCGGATACGTTTCAAGCCGCCTTCCTGCGCCCGACACCGCCTGCATAGTCGTGACATATGCCTCCCTCAGCCCCCAGCGCTCACGAAGCGGAAAAAGCAGGGGCAGATAGCTCTGCAACGAGCAGTTGGATTTAACGGCTATAAACCCCCTCTTTGTATGGAGCCTCTTGCGCTGAAATTCGATAACCTCGGCATGACTTGCATTCAATTCGGGCACTATCATAGGCACATCAGGTGTCAACCTGTGTGCGCTGTTGTTGGATATAATAGGACACTCCGCCATTGCAAATGAATTTTCGAGTTCACGCACCTCTTTTTTATCC
>JAEDCW010000069.1 GCA_016293975.1 Clostridia bacterium | reverse complement strand
ATTGCATGGAAGAATGTTGTCAAATGGTTGCTGTGCGAGGATGGGCAGGATAACGCACCAACTGCTCCTATGCCTGTACCTGCTGGCATCCGCCGTATACCGGAATGATTATAGAGGTGTTACACCATAGATATTTTCGCAGAAATCCGCGAGCGTGTGCCGATTGAACAGGTGCTAAGCAGCTATGGCTTGCAGTTGCATGGAAAACGTTGTAAATGCCCTGTACATCATGGCGAACACCTGAGCGCGAGCGTATATAACAACAAACTGCACTGTTTCAAATGTAATCAATCATGGGATGCTGTGGCGTTGGTTGCTGAGTTGGATAAGTTGTCACCTGTAGATGCGGCAAAGCAGATCAATGACCAGTATTTCCTTGGCCTGACCATCGGGCGGGCGGCAACACCCGAGGAACGCAGCCGGCAGCAGGAAGCCGCAGCACAGCGAAGAGAACGGCAAGAACTTGCGCATGCCTTTCAGAATTGGAAGCAGTACGCATGGATTATATACAGTGCATATTATCGGCAACTCCGGCAGTGGAAGGAAGTATATGCTCCTGCCAGCATAGAGGTTCACCGGCACCCATTATTCATAGAAGCCTTGCAGCGATTGGATTATATTTCTTACTGCCTGGATATTCTGGACAGAGGCACCGATGAACAGCAATTACAATTTTACCGAACACATAGAATTGAGGTGAAAAACATTGAATCAAGAATTATTGGCCGGCATGAGCAGCGAAGAACAGGCGCTACTGCTTGAGGATGCATATGTAACCACATGTTCACATATTCACAATGTACACGATGTTCATAATATAGATAGTGAACAGTTTATATTTGCAGACTTCGACCAGCTGGACGGTGGCAACATGGATGATTTGCCTGTTTTTCCGGTTGATTCTCTTCCGCTTGATCTGCGGGAATATGTCGAAGCAGTTGCAAACAATATTCAAGTTCCAGTGGATATGGCAGCATCATTTGCTCTTGCCGTATGCGCTTTGTGTGTACAAGGGAAGTATACTATTCAGCCGAAAGCTGGATGGGTTGAACCATTAAACCTTTATATTGCTGTAGTCGCTCCTCCTTCAGAACGTAAGAGCCCGACAATCAATGCTGTAACTCGTGCGGTGTATGACTTTGAACGGGAAGAAAATGAACGGCTCACTCCATTGGTTGAAGCGTATAAGACGCAGCACAATATTCTTTCCAGGCGGCTAAACAATCTCATAGAAGCAGCTTCCAAGCCGAAAGCGACCGAGGACATAGCGCTTGATGTGCGAGCCGCCCAAGACGAATTGTCAAGGTGTGATCAGAATGCAGTTACCCTTTTGCGATTGATTGCAGACGATACTACACCGGAAGCCCTTGCAAGTCTTATGGCCGCAAATAACGGAAGAATGGCTGTTATCAGTTCAGAGGGAGGTATATTTGATACCGTTGCAGGCAGATACTCCAATACCCCCAATCTTGATTTGTTTTTAAAAGCCTATTCCGGCGACAATTACAGAGTAGATAGAAAAGGACGTGCGCCTGAGTATATTGATAATCCATGCCTTACCATGTGTTTGACCTTCCAACCGTCCGTTATGTCAGAGATTGCCGGAAATGATACGTTTACCGGGCGTGGTTTCCTGCAGAGATTCTTATATTGTATGCCGAAAACAACCATAGGGAAAAGAACATATGATACGCCAGCGATCCCGCCGGAGGTTGAAGAGCGCTATAAAAATATGATTGGTACACAATTAAGTGATGCCACCGAAGAACCTCATAATTTACAGCTTGACGGCGAAGCATTCAGAGAATCAGAGAAGTTTTTTTATGAATTGGAAGACATTCTACGTGTGCAACTGAAAGAAGATGCAGGCGGGTTTGAAAATGGATGGACAGGTAAGATACACGGAACGACTATGCGTATTGCCGGAATCCTTCATGTAGTCTCGTATGGAATCGGGGCACGTCATGCAAAAGTAAATAAAAATACAATGCGTGCAGCTATCCAGATTGGCCGATATTACATGCAGCATTCTTTACGGGTCTTTCGTTCTCTGGGACTGGTGGAAGATCAGTGTATAAAGGAAGCTCGTTATTTATGGGATCGCATTCAAGAGTTTGATACTCTTCATGTAAAAAAGCGTGATTTGTGGTTGAAATGCCGGAACAAAAAGAGTATGTTTTCCAAAGTTGCTGATATGAAACCCGCACTGGATGAATTGACAGAGCGCGGTTATATTTGTGTCGAGGTTGACCGGAGCAACCGGAAGCCCTCTGAAATCATCCATGTAAATCCCTCTATATCGCGAGCATCATGAACATTGTGTATATTGTGTATATCGTGTATATGTGAATATACCCTGAAAAAGAGGCGTAACATGAACATAGAAGAACAAAAAGCCGTCATACTGGGGAGCATGAGCTGCGGTGAACATCTGTTGACAATACTGGGACAGGCATGCGACCTGATCGCAGAGTTGACCAATGACCCGGATTTTTACAAAGAAGCCCGCAGGCGGGCGCGATGTCGGGGTATCGCAGAGAACCATGCTCCCAGCCTGATTGAACGATGGGAGCAACTTCAGGACGAAATAGAACGCACGACCGGCAATTATCATTTAGAGACTGACACCGCATGCAAACAGCTGTTCCGCACTATGACAGATAGCCTGTGCAGGCATCAGGTAGAAATCTCCCGCCAGTTGGAGGCCCGGGGAATGATATGGGTACCGGAGCACGGATGGACGTACAAGAGTGCAGAAAGGACACAAAAATGATTGTGAGATACTACGAATTGTTCAGCAGGTGTATTACTATTGAAAATTTCAATCGTATTCAATTGGCCAGATCAGATGATGGTGATTGGGAAATTGTAGCCAATAAACCCAAGTTTGCTTATTCTCGTCATTGCGTTGATTATGATAAGGATTATCCTTGTCTTTTGATCTTGAACAAACGAGAAGATGCAGAAAAGGTAATGCAGTACATAGAAGGCAGGCTCAATGCCGGTCAGAACTATATTGATCTGTTGCCTTTTGATACCATCTATTCAGCGATTACAGATTCACTTCAGAAAATTCAAGGTTGCAAACCGACTGTTGAAAAAAGTTGAGATTAAAAGCCTGCAACAACCTGAGAAACCCCAAATTGGCTACTCAATAGTTGAGAAAAGTTTAGATAAAAACATCCATATCACAAAAATACAGGAGGATTTTATTATGAAGTACACACACAATGCAGACGGCAGCACCACTATCCATTACACCAAGGCAGAAGCGCAGAAGCACCAGCACTATCGTGGACGCTGTGAGGAGATGTTGAAACGGTTCAGCCATCCGGATGACATGGAGCGCGTTTATAACGTTTTGGTCGCGCTGGCTGAGATCGGCTCGGAGGAGAATACAGATACATTTGAGCAGAGAGGTAAATTAGAATGACACGACGAGAGAAATACTGTATTGAGGCGCGCGGCCTTATGGAAGTCAAGCTTGCACCGTGGTTGATGTGATCGGCGGTGCGAACCTATGACAGTATCATTCACAGTACCCGGCGAGCCGCAGGGCAAAGGCCGGCCGCGTTTCTCTAGCCGGAACGGACGTACATTCACCCACACGCCAGAGAAAACCGTGCTGTATGAAAATCTGGTTGCCACAGAATATGACATGCAGGCAGACGGTTACCGCTTCCCTGATGGCGCAATGATCGGCATACAGGTATGTGCATATTACAGCATCCCTAAGAGTGCCAGCAAACGCAAGCAGGCTTCAATGCAGGCGGGCGATATCAAGCCGACAAAGAAGCCGGATGCAGATAACATACTCAAATGCATTGCGGACAGTTTGAACGGCATTGCATACCGTGATGACGCGCAGATCGTGACCGCGACCATAGAAAAGCTGTACAGCGATGTACCGCGCGTAGAAGTTACATTATTTGACTGGACATAAAGAAAACCGTCCGACAGGGGCACATGCTCCCGCCGGGCGGCTTCCGTCTTTTCCG
>JAEDCW010000037.1 GCA_016293975.1 Clostridia bacterium | reverse complement strand
ACAAGCTGACATACAATGAGTGCTACTGCACAGAGTATAAAATTCTTGACAATAAAATCTCTGCCGCCGACAGCTTCCAACCAGTTTCTAAAGAACTGCGGCATATCAGTATCTGTTTTGTTGCCGATTACATAGTCAACAGTATAGCTGACTACAAAGGGCTTTACGTAACTCGCTAATACCGCTATCGCCATGAATAGAGCGCCCAACAGCAGGTACTTCCACGAGCCCTTCAAGAAATGATTGAGAAGCTTGAGATTGAAGTGCCGCTTCTTCCCATCACTCTTTTTTCCATTCACTAACCTCACCCCCTTATTTACCTAAAAAAACAGACTACGACCCATTTGTCCGTAGTCTTCCCTCTCTTGTTGCGCTATATTGTGAGATTACTTGTGTGCGCGCAGAGAGACGGCAGGCCAACCGCATACGGACATACGGACAGCTTCATTGACTTCGACGGTAAAAAGTTTGTTTATGACCATAAGGGTGACCTCCTTTCGCAATACTTACTGGAAGTATAGACCATATATTGTACAAAATCAAATATATAATGCGCTTTTACTTGTCTCGTTTTACACAAATTAGAGCTTATGAGGATTCGATTACAGTCTCAAATGCCAACCGAATCTCGAGATAAAAACTCTAATAAGCGGAGCGGAAAAAAAGCCACACGACGTACGGTAATTCCCGCTGTGTGGTTTTTTATCGCTTGCGTTAGAATGCTTTTAACCGTTCTAACAGTCTCAATCGGAATAGTCGCTTTAACCGGCGAATATTCCATAGGTATTCAAAACCGAGGTTGAGTACAGGAACAGCACATCGCAGTCGTTTTGGAATTCTACCATGTTGCCTATGAATTTTGGTGAGATATAGCGAATGTCCACTACGACGACCTCCGAATACTCGGAAACCAGAAGCGGCGCGATGCTGCTACCGAATGAATCCCTAAAGAGTACGAGCTGCTTACCGTTTTGCTGATTCGGGTTGCTTATAGTCAAGAGTGGAAGCGCACCGCCGAGAAAAACATCGTAGGGATCGACATTTGAGAAATCATTCTCATCGTAGATGCCCACTGTTTTTTGGGACGAGTGATCGAAAACCGTCACGCCCTCCAGCGCCTCTCCCGTAAGGTAGGTAAGCGTATCAGCAGAGATCGGAAGTGCCGCCTGACCGTAATATGTTCCATAGAACGGCGACAGCTCTGACGTGTTCCAATTATAATCCGAAGCAAGCCCTTCGCACTCCATTGCGGAAAGCAGCTTATCTGCTATCGGCAGGATATTCGCCTGATCCCAATGAGGGTCTGTGACGTAATAGTCTTTTACCGAAAGCATATTCCTTATGGATATGCCCGTTATATTCTTATCGAGCAGAGCCGCTGTCATTTCGTACATCTCGTCATAGTCATAGTGCATATAACCGTTCTTCTCTGCTATAAAATAGTTCTTATCGGGGATAATCGAGTAGTACACGGCCGCATCGGTATCCTTAAAGTACATTTCATACAGAGTATTAAAATGGCTTACACTGTCGGATACCGCCTTTTCGTTCAGGGTTTCGTCAATACGCGAAAGTGTGCCGTCGGCGAGGTAATAGCCGTTGTTGTCCTTCTGAAACAGCACATATTTCTTGAACATCGCCTTCAACGAACGGAACGAGTCTCTTATAGGAAACTGATCGAGGGCATAACTCTCTAAGAAAGAGAAATAGTCCGACAAATCGTAATCCTCACCTTTTAGGGCTTTCTGCTCGCTATACGTGCTGAACTGTATCAGCTTTCGGCGTTCACTGGCCGACACGTCCTTATCCGGACTTATAAAGAATGTTACACTGAAAAACAGTAAAACGCCCAAGAACGATGCTATAACCGCTATATATCTGCGTTTCATATAATCCACCTCCATTAAAAGCGGAAATACAGGAACGGACTAAACGAGCCGTCCACAAGATAGGCCGTCACCAGAAGCAGTGTCACCACCGCAAACAGCGGTTCGAGCACCCATCCAAAAGAAGTATTTCTCAGCTTGTCTGCAAGCTTTTTTGGGAGCGGTGTCGCCCCGACGGCCGCTATCAGAAGAAGCACAGCATTGCCCAGTAAATAATACACTGTGCGGCTGTCTGTAAGCGGAATGCCGCCTGCGCCAAACATACCGCCGAAATTTGCAATAACTCCGCTTAAGTCATTCGCATTAAATATCACAAATCCGAAGTTTACCAGTATAAGCGTATACAGTATTTGGAGCCACATTGGGAGCTTCTCCAGCTTTTTTGCCAGAAACAGCTTCTCCAACAAGAGAAACGTTGCAAAATACAAACCCCACACTATAAAATTCCATGATGCACCATGCCAGAAGCCCGTGAGAAACCATACGACGAGTATGTTAAACATCCACTTACCCTTTGAGCACCGATTGCCGCCCATCGGAATATAGACGTAATCTCTAAACCACGAGCCGAGTGATATGTGCCATCTGCGCCAGAACTCCGTAACGCTTTTTGATATGTAAGGATAGTTGAAGTTCTCGAGAAAGTGGAATCCAAATATCCTGCCGAGACCTATCGCCATGTCAGAGTAGCCCGAGAAGTCAAAATAGATCTGAAGTGTGAATGCTATGGCGCATACCCAGAATGACAACACGGAACGGTCCGCCGCCGAGGACAGGGATAGTATCATTGCAGAAAGCGAATCAGCAATAAGAACTTTTTTGCCCAGTCCCACGCAAAACCGCGTAATACCGTAAGAGAAATCGGAGAGCGAATGGGTCCTCCCGTCGAGCTCATCTTGAATCGTTTGATATCTCACGATTGGCCCCGCTATCAACTGAGGAAAGAGTGAGACATACGCCATAAAGCTTATCGGGTTCTTCTGAACGCGGGCGTCTCCGCGATACACGTCGATGAGATATGAAAGTATCTGGAATGTATAGAAACTGATACCTATGGGCAGTGCAAGTCTAAGCAGATTTATGTCACTTTTGAACACTCCGTTTATATTCGTTATGAAAAAGTCGCTGTATTTAAAGAAAATAAGCGGAGCGAGCGTCACTGCGGTAGCTATCCACAATACGAGCTTCGATGGTTTTTTACCCCTCGTATTCTCTATGAGCAAACCGAACAGATAGCCCGAAAAGGACGATGTGACCATGATAATGCTGTAAATCGGCTCACCGTAGAAATAGAAGAAAAGGCTTGAGAGAAGCAGAACGAGGTTTTTCAGCTTTTTGGGAAGAAGAAAATACAACGCAATAACGACTATTAAAAAGCCGTACAGAAACGGCACACTGGAGAAAATCAAAGCTCCACCTCCTAAAATGATGTAATACGCAACGGGGCTCACGGAAACTACCGCAAGCCCTCGTCTAGCATGGGATAAAACCGGGTTTATTCCTCTACTGAAGCAGACTTCATGCGGAATTCCATCGAAAGCGTCATATCCAATGATGTCGATATGATGCCGTATGTACCCGTGCCCGCGTACACGATTACGATATCATCGCTGTAATTTACTGCGAGCTCAACATCCTCTCCCTTCAAAGCGGATGTGTCCAGGTTTTCCAAAACTGCATCGATAAATTCAACAGCATCCACACCCTCTGCAATGCGGAACATAGCAAGTACATAGGCCTTTTCTGCATCCTCGTCACTCTCTTCGACATAGCCGTCGTCGATGACAGAGTCCGTAAACTGCGCGCTGTCGAGCTTATTCAAGCCATAGCCGCTGTCTGCTGTTACAGTGAGTACATTGGCGTTATCCATGAAGCCGTAGTCTTCCACGTTGTACATCTCGTAAAGCTTAGCATACAGATCGTTCATCGTAGAGATGTCCTTGAGCGGATCGACGATGTGATCTTCGGGGACAAATCCCTCCGAACAAATCTCGGCAAATGCCTGATTGATCGGTTCAACATAACTTTCAGGGCTCATGTAGAAGAGAACTGTACGTCCGACTACTTTGGCCTCTGCCCGATCAGCAAATACGCATACCCACTTTTCAAGATTGGCATTTGTCTTAATATCTGTCGCAAATGCTTCTGCGTCCGCATCCTCCGCCAGTCTGAATACTACGAGCACGAAAGGTGTCGTCATCATCATTGGTGAAATGGAATGTGCAGACTCAAAGCTGCCGTTAAAGTTCTCGTAACCAATGGTGTAAGCGGCGGTATCGGCAGTGACCTCTTCAATGAAGCAACCGGCCGCAAGATCAAGTTCCGTCATGTCCATTATAAGTGTACATATCGTATCGGTCGGTATACTGTCGACAGGGGCTTCTTGGATGCCGCTCGGTGTCGGGCTGGTTTGCAGGTTAGCGCTCTCGGTGGGCTGCGGTTCCTGAGCCTTTTTGCAAGCTGTAAATGCAAACAGCATGATTATTGCCAGAAATAGTGCGGTTATTTTTTTCATGTTATTTCCTCCATGCAAATCGGCATGTTCTGCCAAATATAGTATCGACCGAATATAAATATACGGTCGTGGTGCGAAACATCACATCGTTGCTCTGAAGCTGTAATTATATTGACAATGCGACGCATTGGTAATTATTTACTATAATTTACAATTGTCGCAAAAGCAATGTTGCGTAGCTACAGGATGTAATATAACAGAATAAATATTGCGTGTCAAGCCACGGAAAAATTTGTTTTATTGCACATATACAATCCAAATCCCCCGCGAAGAAGTTAGCCGACCGCTTATTACTTCAAAAGCGTATACGCTTCGATAAGCCTCAACGTGTTCTCTACGCCCTCTTTGTGCGACCTTTCGTAACCGTGAGATGCATATACGCCCGGACCTATGAGACCGTGCTTAAGCTCGTGTCCCGCCTGGAGTGCCGCATCAGCATCCGAACCGTAATAAGGGTAAATATCCGCTGCAAATCCGATGTTGTTTTCATTTGCACAGCGAATGAGGTTTGTTGTAACTTCATAGTTATACGGACCCGCAGAATCCTTTACGCAGATAGATACATCGCATTCAGTACAGGCCAAACCATCTCCCACACAGCCCATATCTACACTTATTATCTCCTCAATGTCAGAAGGAATCGCGCCTGCACAGCCGTGTCCGACTTCTTCATATACCGTGAAGTACAAGTAGACCTTGCGTGCGAGCTTTCTCTCCGTTTCCTTTACGCGCTTTGCATAGCCCAAAAGTATTGCGGCGCTCAACTTATCGTCGAGGAATCTGCTCTTAATGTAGCCGCTCTCTGTAATGGTGGTTCTGGGATCAAAGCTGATAAAGTCGCCCGTCATGATGCCGAGCGCCTTTGTTTCATCGGCTGAGGAGGTCTTTTCGTCTAGTACAATCTCCATCTGGTTAAATTCACGGCTCGTTTTTGAGTAATCCTTATTGACGTGTACGGATGCGTTGTTCATCTGCAATGTGCCGCAATAGTTCTTACCCGACATTCTGCAATGCACCACGCAGTTTTCCGTTTCGGCATTGTTGGGATTTAGACCGCCGATGTTTACCATTCTCAGCCTGCCGTTGCCCTTAATTTCGGCTACCATTCCGCCGAGCGTGTCGACGTGCGATGAGAGCATAAGAGGGTTCCCCTCTCCACCAATGCAGACCACTATGCCGCCCTTATTGGTAACAGAAGGCTCGTACCCTAGCTTGCGCAATTCATCCTCAATATAAGCGGCGGCATTTGATGTATATCCCGTCGGGCTCGGTATCGCCAACAAGTGTTTAAGCTGGTTCAAAATGTAATCCATTTTTACCTCCAAATAGCCTGATATCTTATTATGTCCAAGCATCAGCTCAGCATTTGTCTGATTATAACATAATTGACAAAAAACTGCTTTGCTATATTGCCGCTCGAAACTGTCTATGCATAATCAATTTAGTGATTCTTTGCTTTTTTCGCACTTATTCTATATATTATTGTGCCAAAACAATGTATAATTATGTATCATATTTGAGAGGATGGCATTATCATGCGGCGTACCAAACTATCACCACGCCTTTGGATATCCTTTATACTCTTGGGACTGACGGGGCAGTTTGCGTGGACAATAGAAAATATGTACTTCAACGTGTTTCTTTATAACACGATTACCACCGACCCATCCTACATTGCGACTATGGTCGCGGCTTCGGCAATTGTTGCAACGCTGACTACGCTCATTATGGGCGCGGTATCCGACAAGGTCGGCCGCAGGAAGCCTTTTATTTGTCTGGGCTACATACTGTGGGGAATATCGACACTCGCATTCGGCTTCATATCTGTTGAAAACATTTCTGCTCTTTTCCCCGCTGCAAACGCAGCCGCCGTAGCGGCATGGACCGTCATAATAATGGACTGCGTAATGACATTCTTTGGCTCGACGGCAAACGATGCGGCGCTTAACGCCTACATAACCGATACCACCGATACTTCAAACAGGGCGCGCGTCGAGTCGGTGTTTGCTACGCTTCCGCTCATATCGATGCTCGTTATATTCGGGGGCTTCGACAACATGACGCAAAAGGGCGAATGGCAAAAGTTCTTCGTCGTTTTCGGGCTTATTGTGACAATTACCGGCATCGTATCCCTCTTTCTGCTCAAAGATTCCGCCGTTGAACCGAAAAAATGGAATATGCTGGGCGACATACTCTACGGCTTCAAGCCCTCTGTAATGAAGAGCTCGAAAGCGCTCTATATTGCGCTGTGCGCAGGCATGATCATATCGATTGCCGTGCAGATATTCTTCCCCTACCTCATCGTGTATCTACAGCACGGTTTAGGCTTTGACGATTACTCGATTATACTCGCGGTGGCGCTTATATTCGCCTCAGTAGTGAGTGTCGCAAGTGGTGGTGTCATAGACAAGATCGGTAAACTCAGGTGTATGCTCCCCTGTTGTGCGATTATGCTCATAGGGCTTGTGCTCATGTTCTTTGCAAAGGATATGGTGTTTGTGATGGTAGCAGGAGCGATAATGATGTCCGGCTATATGCTTGTGACCGCCACTATTTCCGCCATCGTCCGTGACCACACTCCTGTTGAAAAAGCCGGAATGTTCCAAGGCATAAGGATGATATTCATGGTACTGTTGCCCATGATAATAGGACCGTACATAGGCGCGGCAGTAATAAAAAGCAACCCCGAAAAGTACATCGAGCTGGGCGTTGAAAAAATCGTCCCCACCTCCTCGATATTCGTCGCCGCGGCAATAGCGCTCGTATTCGTCGTAATACCCGTGCTTATGCTAATAAAGAACACAGGTGAAAACAATGAAAAGTAAATACACAGAGCTTATCGACCGTAACTGCCCACTTCCTGAGTATCCAAGGCCGCAGTTGAGGAGAGACAACTATAAATGCTTAAACGGCGAATGGGAATGCTGCTTTACCTCCGCCTCTGCAGGCGCACCGAGCAAATTCGACCGCAAGATACTCGTGCCGTTTTCTCCCGAATCTGAGCTTTCAGGCGTCGGCAGGTCGCTTGCGCCAAACGAACTTCTCTGGTACAGGAGAAAATTTACCGTAGAGCAACCCTACGCTAATGGTAACACGCTGTTGCATTTCGGTGCGGTTGACCAGACTGCGGACGTCTATGTAAACGGCAAACTCGCCACCACGCACGTCGGTGGCTATACTCCATTTTCCTGCAACATCACCGGGTTTTTAATCAGCGGTGAAAATGAGCTTGTAGTGCGGGTACGCGACATAACGGATACAGGTTGGCAGTCGAGGGGCAAGCAAAGGCTCAAGCGTGGCGGCATTTGGTACACGCCCCAAAGTGGCATATGGCAGACGGTTTGGCTCGAATGCGTCCCGAGTTTATACGTCACATCGCTGAGGATAATACCCGATTTGGATGACGGTTCGGTTTCGGTCACAGTACATACCAACAGGACATCCGATGTTTCGATATCCGCCTGCGGAAAAACCGTTTCAGCGCGTTCAAGCGATACGGCAGTTTTGAAGCTCGACAGTTTCGGCGAGTGGTCTCCCGAAAGTCCCACGCTCTACGACCTGTCGGTGCAAGCCGGCGAGGACTGCGTCACAAGCTATTTCGGAATGAGAAAGTTCGAAGTGCGTCCCGATTCATCAGGCGTAAACAGGCTGTTTTTGAACAACCGCCCGTACTTTCATACAGGCGTACTCGACCAGGGGTATTACAGCGATGGCATGTTGACACCTCCCTGCGATAAGGCGATAGTGGATGACATACTGCTTATGAAGTCTATGGGTTTTAACACATTGAGAAAGCATATCAAAATGGAGCCTCTAAGGTGGTACTACTACTGTGACAGGCTCGGTATGCTCGTGTGGCAGGATATGATAAACGGCGGCGAGAGCTACAAACCACTTACAGTGACAGCGCCGTGCTTTGCGGAGGGTCTGCGTATCGGCGACCACAAATACTCGCTCTTTGGCAGAGAGAATGCCGATGGGCGCAGGCAATACTACGTAGAGCTCTACGAACTTCTCACAAATCTCATCAATTGTGTGAGCATAGCCATGTGGGTTCCCTTCAACGAGGGCTGGGGGCAATTTGATGCCGAAAATGTGGTGCGCTATATACGCGATATCGACAAGACGCGCACGATAGACCATGCGAGCGGCTGGCACGACCAGTATATCGGCAATACAAAGAGCCTGCATGTATACTTCAGACCTTATAAGTTCCGCCGCGATAAGCTCAACAGGGCAGTCATGCTCACCGAATTCGGAGGTTATTCGCTCAGAATTGACGGGCATTGTTTCTGTAAAAAGACATTCGGCTACAAGGAGTTTGAGAACAATGAAGCGCTCCTGCGCAACTTCGTCAAGTTATATGAGGAGCAGATCATCCCCGCCAAGGCTAAGGGGCTCTGTGCGAGCATTTACACCCAGCTTTCCGACGTCGAAGACGAAGTAAACGGTTTTGTCACATACGACAGAGCCGTCGTGAAACTGAATCCCGATGACGTAGCTTTGATAAACTCAAAGCTTCGGGATTGAGTACAAAAGCAAAAAGGCCTGTAAACTGCAGGTCTTTTTTCTGACTCTACTCACCCCCAACGCTATTGAACAATATCAACTCGTCATCAACGGTAGGAGGAACGCTTGCTCATTGTGTTTTGTATATACAAAAAAGGCCGTGAAGCCTTTTGTTACGAATGCATCTGTTTAGCAAGCTCATACATGATTATGCTTGCGGCTACCGAGGCATTCAGCGACTCGGCAAAGCCGTACATGGGCAAACGGTACAGCTTGCACATATCGGCGATCTCCTCGGAAACTCCGCGGCTCTCGTTGCCTATAACTAGCACGCAGTTGCTGCCTACATCAGGCAGAGTTTCACTACCCTTTAGGTGGGCGCAGAGCGGCGTATA
Source organism: Clostridia bacterium (assembly GCA_016293975.1). GTDB lineage: Bacteria > Bacillota > Clostridia > Christensenellales > CAG-138 > RGIG1693. The sequence continues at coordinate 9,439 of JAEDCW010000037.1, read as the reverse complement.
GCCGTCAGAAACGAGCTTGCTGAGTTCTTTTTTGAGGTCTCCGTCCCAAATAGGGAGATGATAGATTGAACCCATTGAGGCACGCACGGGCTTTGGTGCATACGGGTCAGCACAGCCCTCGCCCAAAAGCACGCCTTTTGCGCCCATTGCGTCGGCGCTTCGGATTATCGTTCCGAGATTGCCGGGCTCCTGCACCTTGTCAAGCGCAATAATCAGCCCCGACGGATACACCTCGGGCACATCCGTAGGCGGCGTCTTTACCGTGGCACAGACCCACTGAGGTGATTCGGTATTCGTCATGCTTTCGATTACATGACGCTTTGCGGTATAAACTCGCGCTCCGCTCCCGATAAGCACCGCTTCCATAAGGTCATGCCCTTCCTCAACGAACGCCTCGACGAACTCAGCTCCGGAGACGATAGCCTCCCTTACGAGCTTTTCACCCTCTATAAAATGCAGTCCCTGCTCCGTCCTGCCCTTTTTATTTGCAAGCGCCTTGGCACGCTTTACCGCATCGTTTCTCGTGCTTTCAACCAACATAAAAACCTCTGATTAAAACAAGAGCCGACTGCAAATACAGCCGGCTTAACATATTATGCTTACGCGATTGCCTTCATAGCAACTTCGACGAGCTGCTTGAATGCGTTCATGTCGTTTACAGCCAAGTCTGCGAGAACCTTACGATTAATATCGACACCCGCTACCTTAAGACCGTTGATTAAGCGGCTGTAGCTTGTTCCGCAAATCCTTGCACCTGCATTTATACGGGCAATCCACAGCTTGCGGTATTCGCGCTTCTTGAGCTTTCTGCCGACGTAGGCATAAGCCATCGACTTCATTACCTGCTGTGAAGCTGCACGATACTGCTTGCTCTTTGCTCCGAAATAGCCCTTTGCGAGCTTAAAAATCTTACGACGCTTTTTAACGGCATTAACTGCCCTCTTGATTCTGGCCATCTTGTACCTCCTTATTTGTACGGAATAAGTTCGCGAACTTTCCGTGCTTCGCACTCAGCGATGTAATCGTTCTGACGCAGGCTGCGCTTTCTCTTTGTCGTCTTATCGGTCAAAATGTGCCTTTTGAAGGCTTTCGCCCTCTTGATCCTACCGCTCTTGGTAAGGCTGAAACGCTTTGCAGCACCCCTGTGGGTCTTGATTTTCGGCATGGGGTGTACCTCCTCTTAAAAATTTAATGTTAGTTTTTCGGCGTTAGTATCATGAACATGTTGCGACCTTCCTGCTTGGCAGGCTTTTCGATCGTAGCATAGTCATTGACCAGTTGGTAAAATGCTTCCATAACATCGAGGCCGACATCGCCGTGTGTAATCTGTCTTCCTCTGAATCGAATCGACACTTTGACTTTGTTTCCGTCCTGCAGAAACTTTGAGCAGGCCTTTGCCTTGACTTCCATGTCGTGAGTGTCAATGGTCGCGGAGAGCCTAACCTCTTTGATTTCGATAATCTTCTGATTCTTCTTTTGTTCTTTCTCACGCTTAGTCTGCTCATAGCGGTACTTGCCGTAGTCCATAATCTTACAGACGGGCGGAGTACTGCCGGCCGCGATCTTTACAAGGTCGAGTCCTTTCTCATCGGCAATCGCCTGAGCTGCCCTTGAGGACATTATGCCAAGCTGTTCGCCTGTATCGGATATGAGTCTGACCTCTCTGTCGCGGATTTCTTCGTTAATCATAAGGTCGTCCTTAGCTATGGTTACACACCTCCAACAAAAATAGTGAGCGCAGAACGCCCACCTTGCATGCAACAATCACACTATAGCCATCAACCGTCCTGGCAATGCCGGAGGGTGAGAAGCGGGCGGCTTCTGCTTAACAGGAGGATTATACACGAACGCACAATACATGTCAAGCATAAAAACGAGAATTTTACGTCTGTTTTCCTCCCAAATTACAAACGGCATTGTAGCACAAAAGTCTTGAGAATTCAATGATTTCGTGACTATTCGATTGAAAAAAAGCGGAAAATCGTGTATCATACGCGTGACAAACAAAAAGGAGAGCAAACAATGGTTACAATAGAGATGGAAAACGGCGGGCAGATAGTGCTTGAACTCGATCGCAGTGCCGCACCCAACACCGTAAAGAACTTTCTGTATCTTGCGAGCACGGGCTTCTATGACGGGCTCGAGTTCCACAGGATTATACCCGGCTTCATGATTCAGGGCGGTTGTCCCGACGGACGCGGTACAGGTGGTCCCGGTTATCAGATAAAGGGCGAATTCTCCGCAAACGGCGTAGCAAACCCCATAAGGCACACGCGTGGCGTCATATCGATGGCAAGGGCTATGAACCCCAATTCGGCAGGCTCGCAATTCTTCATAATGCACGCCGATGCTCCTCACCTTGACGGTCAATACGCGGCGTTCGGCAGAGTGATTGAGGGAATGGATGTAGTCGATGAGATAGCAAGCATCCCCACGGGCTACGCAGACAGACCAAAAATCGCAGTACGCATGAAGAGCGTAACAGTGTCAGACGAGGATGAAATCACACCGCCCGAAAAGATGTAATCACACGCCCCTCCTATGAGGGGCTTTTTTGGAGAATATACATGGATAAGCTTAAGCAGTTCAGAGACAGCATAGACGAAATAGACGAGAAGATAGTACGGCTCTTTTGCCAAAGGATGCTCGTAATCGACGAGGTGGCGGCGTATAAAAAGAATAAAGGCATGCCCATATACGACGGTGTGCGCGAAAGCAGCCTTATAGCACGCCACACAAAATCGCTCAGCAACGATTTAAGAGGAGACTGCGCATCACTGCTTAACAGCATGCTGAACATATCGAGGGAACGCCAGCTCAGAAAGCAAAACGAATCTATCTCGGAAAAATAAGGCAGTTCTCAGTATAAGGCACAAATCAAATCGGAATAATATTGCCATGAAGCAGATTAAGACATCTATGCAAAACGCATTGAACAAACTTTTTGGCACAAAAAAGCCTCAGACCGACGCAAGGTGTGGGGCATATTCAGTTTACCTCAAGAACACGACAGACGGAGATCAGCCGCAAGATATTCCATCCCAGGGTATAGAGCCCATGGTATCTATTATCGTTACGATGAACGATTCCGACGTATCCATGCTCAAAAGGACACTTGAATCCATAAAGAATCAGACCTATAAGCTCATAGAGACAAGTCTTGTAACCCTGCTCGACAAGCCGTGTTTAGGTTCACTCGAGGGCTATGGCACGGTACACATGAGCATGGTGACAGAGCCAAGAGATATGCTTGATGCCGCATTCGGTCAGTGTTCCGGTGAACTCATCGCATTTATGAATTCCGGCGACATTCTTCATCCGAATGCAATCGAGCTTATGACAAGTGAGCTATGCAAGTTTGGCGGTTGTGAATTTGTCTATTCCGACTACGATGAGACGGATAAGTCCGGAGAACGCTCTCACCCCCACTTTTTGCCTAACTACTCATCGGCTACGCTCCTGTGCCACAACTACATAGGCAGGCCGGGGCTCGTTTCGAAATCGCTGTATAAGCGCGTAGGAGGGCCAAAGAGCATGCTCCCTGCGGATATGTATTCATTCGTGATGGCAGCGGCAATCACATCGGTTTACGTCGCACACGTCGGCAGGGTGCTCTATTCGGTCTACGAACCTGACCAATCGACCTTGGGAATGCGCGCAGCGATAGACGAACTACTCGAGAAAACCGGCGTTAACGGCTTCTGTCAAAACGGACTGTACGATGGCTCGTTTCGCGTGCGCTATATATTAAAAGGAGAACCGAAGCTCGCAATAGTAATACCGAACCTCAACGAACAGGACAGGTTGAGGAAATGCCTCGAGGCAATAGACGATAATTCGCTCACAGACAACTATGAGCTTTTGATATCGGATAGGGGGAGCACCGACCCAAGGACGCTCAGGTACTACGATATACTCGAAAAAAACAAAGCGGCACGTATCGTACGGACCTCCGAACCAATAAGTATGGCAAGGGCTATGAATACAGCAGCAGACTTGGCGAGTGCTGATGCATACCTGTTCCTGTCGCCAAAAACAAAGCTCATATTGCCCAACTCGCTCGATTCTATGCTTGAACTGTGCATGCAGAAGCATACGGGCGCCGTAGGTGCAAAACTCATAGACCCTATTCGCAGGATATACGAGGCAGGACTCGTTATAGGTCTGAACGGATGGGCAGGAAGTCTCTACAAGGGCACGCATGAGGACCCCACTGATGAGGATTTCAACAGGTTCGTCAATTCTGTAAGGACGGTTTCTGCTGTCAGCGCAAATGCCATGATGATTTCCTCGGAGAGATTTCAAGGCGCAGGCCAATTCGATGTGAGCTGTCAGCAAATCGGCTATGACATTGCGCTATGTATCGAGCTGTACAGAAAGGGCTACATGAACGTGTACACACCCTACGCCAGATTCATGTATGAGGCGGACGAAAACGAGCCGACATTTTACAATGCATCCGATGACGACCTCGCCCGCTGTTACGACATAATAAGGACGACGCTTATACACGGCGACCCTTTCTACAGCACGTCGTTCGACTACACTAAGTCCATTCCCACGATAGGTACGGATATCGTCGCGCCAATCGAGATCAACCCCATTTATAAACAAAAAGCGGAGTCATGATAGGGAAATAACGCCATAAAAAACACAGCATGGAAACAATGAAAAAGCGCCATCAGGCGCCTTTCTTCTTTATACGTCAACCTTTTATCAATGCTTTTTTCCATCACGTCTGAAGAGCATCGTGATGCCCCAGAGACCCGCAAGACCGATTATCGTGTAAATTATACGTGATACCACAGCGGTCGAACTTCCGAATATTGCGGCGATTACGTCAAAGCTGAACAGACCTACGAGTCCCCAGTTTAATGCGCCGATTATGACTAGAATCAAAGCGAGTGTATCCATGCATAAAAACTCCTTTTGTATGATGCTGTTAGGATGTCCATTTTGGAGCTTTTTATGCACTGCCGCAGTTACTTTTTCTCGCCGTTCGCGTAAATGATGCGAATCTCAAGCTTATCGAAATCCACGGGCTCTAAGAAATCCTCGGGTTTGTAGAATGTATGTGAAAACACAAGCAAGTCTGTCATATGCTTTATAATAGTTACCGGGCGGCTCAAATCGAGTTCTCTGCATATATCGCCTATCAATTCGTCCCAGTCCTTAACTTCGCCCGGCATAAGCCCCGGATAATCTATCACGGTGTCTCTCACGGTTTTGTTGTCTAATTTGATCAGACCCCAAAGTCTCATTTGTTTCTGTTTCTCCTTATAAAGCAAACGCCGGCGGAATTGCTCCGCCGACGATTCTGGTTTTATCGTTAAGATGCGGGCTTCAGTACGAACCACACATACAGGTACGGAATCTGAGTTCCCTCGTACAGACCGTTGGGTATCGCGGCCAGTTTGTATTGCTGTGTATTGCTTACGGCAATCTCCGCAGCTCCGCTGTAACTGTTGTGGTACTGGAAGTACATCTCCTTGCCGTCTGAGGTTACAAACTTGGCGATTATGTAAGGTTCAGCCTGGATTATTTCTACTACCCTGCCGGTTATCGCGTAATGCGCATCGTGATTGGGGTCGTTTACGAGCCTCGTATAGTCGAGCGCAAATGCCGATGCATAGTAATCCCTGTAATCCTCAGGAGCACGCTCCAAGTGTACTGTTGCGGTTGAAGTGTCGCTGCCGCTTGTTATCTCCATGGTGACGTCGTAGAAGCCTACCTCGCTGATTGTAGCGGTTATCGAGAACCTTCCGTCGGCGCCTACAGTTACGGGTCCGGCGAATGAGATTCCCTGCTTATCGCAACTCATCTTTATCACAGCACCCGGTTCGAGTTTTCCCGTGAGTGTAATTGTATCAGTCTTTGTGCGCAGTGATGTACCCTCGTCAAATACAACGCTCATATCGTTGACATTGTAGTTTACGGTTATCTCCTGCCTTGCTATCACGTAGCCGTCCTTATGTGCCTCTACAACTATCTCGCTCTCGCCCTTTGCGGCCAGCTCGACTATTCCGCTGAATGCGCCGGTATCGTCGACATCGACCTGCTGACCCTCTATATATACCGTGGCGGTGTTGGTACTGACAGTACCCGTCACATTAACGAGCTTGCTCATCACCTCGGCGCCATCCGTCGGCGCTGTTATCGTGAGCGTCAATTCGGGGACCTTTACGGGTATTCCTGCTATCTCAACTCCGCGTCTGCGCTCCGCCGCACTGGATTCGGGGAAGAGTATGTCGATTATTGAATCGTCCGTCGTGACAAAGCTTGTTATCTTCGTCTCCTTGCCATCCGGGGTGATGATTGAAATCTCGGGTGTTACTGTGACATACGGTCCTTCGCCTTCAACGGGCGTCGTCGGGAGGAAGTTTGATTCCTTCAGGTAGCCTGCAAAGCTATTGCCGGATTCTATTACTTTATCCTGTATCTGACCGTTTATCGTGAAGCGAACAGTACTTCCTTTCTTGGCATATACGGTAAATATGACTATGCTCTCGCCGTTTGTGTCAGTCGACTTGGCGATATCGACTGGGCGCATGAGAGGGTTACCATTGAAGCTATAGTCTACAAAGTTCGCAAAACTACCGTATGTTGAGCCGACAACTATCCAACCTGCAACGATTGCAATCACCAAAGCCGCCGCAACTGCTGCAATGACTATCCACTTCTTCGAGAACGACCTCACCTTGTTATAATCGGAGTAGTCATCGTCATCCTCCGGGTCGACTCCCTCGTAGAAATAATCATCCTCTATGGGATCTGCAAATTTTATCTTTTCGGGTTTCTCGTCGCTCGCTTCGTCTTCCTGAATGACATTCGCCTTGAACATCGGTCTTGTGTCGGATGTTTTCGAACGGGTCATATGAGGAATGGCAATCTTCACATCGTCATCGCCATCGTCATCATCATAATCATCGGTGCTTTCAGTGTATGCCTCACTAAGCTTGACATCATCATGCGTCGCTTCCTGCTCCTTACGTGTCGGTGCTTCAAAGCGCCTGCGCGCAAAAGTCCTTACTTCCTCTTCGTCAAGATCGTCCGCCCTAAGCTTAGGCTTACTCCATTTGGGTGAACGCACAAAGCCCCATGCCGGTGCAGTACCGTCCGAATCGGCATCCTCCACGGCAAAATCATTACCCAGATCATCAGGATCGCCTGTCAGCTCAGCCGCGCAATACTTGCAAAACTCCAGATAATCCTCGTTCTGCTTGCCGCATTTTCTGCAAAGCATGTAATCGCCTCCTGCTATATTATTAGTATCGTTTTATTATACCAAAACTATTAACGAGTGCAAATATTTAATGTCAAATCCTGCATATTTTACTTTTTGTTCAAAAAACCGGTCCCTTGCGCCAATATGCTTTCGTATCTCTTGCTTAGAAGTCCATGTTGCTATATACTATGGTGTTAATCTTGAGAGGAAAAACGATGATACAGATACGAAACGTAAATTTTTCATATAGCTCGGATAACGATGTCTTAAAGGATATCTCGTTGGATATCCGTGACGGAGAATTTCTCGCAATAGTCGGCCACAACGGAAGCGGAAAAAGCACGCTGGCAAAGACTATCAACGGTCTGATCCTGCCCACAAGCGGAGAGGTTTTTGTCAATGGGTTACATACCGCCGACGAGAAGTCCATACTGGATATAAGACGTCAGGTAGGCATGGTATTCCAAAACCCCGACAACCAGATTGTGACTACGGTGGTCGAGGAAGACGTAGCTTTTGGTCCCGAAAACCTCGGAATACCTCAGTCGGAGATTGCGGAACGTGTGCGCACCGCATTGGAAGCCGTAGATATGCTCCAATACGCCAGGAGTGCACCCCATATGCTTTCGGGTGGTCAAAAACAGCGCATCGCAATAGCGGGTGTGCTTGCCATGCGCCCCAACATAATCGTGTTTGACGAGGCGACGGCGATGCTTGACCCCGACGGCAGAAACGAAGTAACGGGTATAATGAAGCGTCTCAATTCGCGTGGTATAACTATAATAATGATTACCCAGTACATGGAGGAGGCCGCTATAGCCGATAGAGTTGCGGTGCTCTCAAATGGCGAGTTAAAACTGCTTGATACGCCGAGAGAGATTTTTAAGCACGGCGACATGCTCCGCGACATGAGGCTCGACGTACCACCGGTAGTCGCGATTAGAGATATGCTCTTTGCGGGAGGTATGGACGTCTCAGATGCGCTCACCGTGGAAGAGCTCGCCCGAAAAATTGTCCAATGCATAGGCACGGGAAAGTGAAATGATAGAGATAAAGAACCTTACACATATATACATGAAGGACAGCGCCGTTGAGAGAAAGGCTCTCGACGATGTTTCGCTCACCGTCCGCGAGGGCGAGTTTCTCTGCATCGTGGGACACACAGGAAGCGGAAAGAGCACTTTGATTCAGCACATAAACGGCATACTCCAGCCCGACAGCGGCAGTGTCGTTATAGACGGTTTCGACATGTCGCAGAAAAAGCAGATGGTCGAGGGCAGAAAGCGTGTGGGAATGGTATTCCAATATCCCGAGTACCAGCTCTTTGAAGAGACGGTGTACAAGGATGTCGCGTTTGGCCCGACAAATATGGGGCTTACCGAGCCCGAAATAAGGGAACGTGTGCTCAATGCTATGATTTCGGTAGGGCTTTTACCCGAGTTTTTCCTTGAAAAGTCGCCATTTGAGTTATCCGGCGGAGAAAAACGCCGCGCCGCACTTGCAGGTATACTCGCAATGCAACCCAACTATCTCATACTCGATGAACCTATGGCTGGACTCGACCCCTCAGGCAGAAGAAGCATACTGTCGATGCTCGAGGACATACGCACCAAATACGGCACGACAATAGTCATGGTAAGCCATTCGATGGACGATATAGCGCGCGTTGCAGACAGAATCGCCGTGTTAAACAACGGGAGACTCATTATGCTCGACACACCCAAGGCAATATTCGGTACGCTTGACCTCGAGGCGATAGGTCTTGAGCTTCCTCATGCGGCTAAGCTTACAAAGCGTCTCAGACAGCTTGGATTAGAGCTCGACGACGGGATATACGAGGATGAAGAACTTATAAGTACACTGCTCGGAAGGTATAAGAATGCTTAAAGACATAACTCTCGGACAATACTACCCCGCCGAATCGCCCATACACAGGCTCGACCCTCGCACAAAGCTTCTACTAATGATAGCATTCATAGTGGCGGTATTCCTCGTTGATTCGATGGTCATGTACATACCGCTGTTTGCGTTCATAGTCGTGACGCTGGTAATCGCCAACATACCGCTATCCTATCTTTGGAGAGCGCTCAAGCCCATGAAGTGGCTACTCGTGTTCATGTTCTTTATAAACCTGTTCCTTATATCGACAGGTGATGCGCTCGTTGAATTATACTTTATAAAGATAACGATGGGTGGTCTGAGGCAGGCGGCGTT
>JAEDCW010000068.1 GCA_016293975.1 Clostridia bacterium | reverse complement strand
CACGACCTCCAGAGCCACAATCTGGCGCTCTAGCCAACTGAACTATACCCACCACAATATTGGCGCGCCTGCAGGGATTCGAACCCCGGACCCACGGCTTAGAAGGCCGTTGCTCTATCCTGCTGAGCTACAAGCGCATCCCACGTGTCAGGCATATAACGGCAAAGACATCAGTGTCTAACCCGCTCCGCCGACAGTAGTAGATTTTAGCAGAAGCTTTTCCGTTTGTCAATATGTTTGCCAACATAATTTATTATTTTTGCGCTACGTGTCACTTTCTGTACTAAGCGTCTTCTTTACTTTCCAAACAGAATCGCGGTCAAGAAGCAATTTAACCCTCGTGCCCTCCGCTTCATGCTCTTCTTCGAGAATAGTCGCTTCTCTTCTCAACCAGTGCAGACAATCGTACTTGGAATACGGTATTACAAGGTCCAATTCTACCCTGTCCGAATTGAGCTTATTCTCTATTTCCGCGAGCAAGCCATCGATACCCTTGCCTGTAAGCGCGCTTATTTTTACGCCGTCACTTGGCAATACCTGACCGTCCTCAAGTATATCGGTTTTATTGTACACGTTTATCCTCGGAATGTCGCCAGCACCCAAACCGCACAGCACCTCATCGACAACATCCATCTGTCGCTCGTAATAGGATGATGTCGCATCTATGACGTGAAGTATCAAATCAGCGTTTGCCGCCTCCTCGAGCGTGGAGCGGAATGCATTGACCAGGTCGTGCGGCAGCTTATTTATGAAGCCGACAGTATCTGACAGCATTATATTCATTCCCTTGGGGAGAGTGACCTTTCTGACGACTGTATCGAGCGTAGCAAAAAGCATATTCTCCGCAAGTACATCCGCGCCTGTAAGCGCATTGAGTAATGTACTCTTGCCGGCATTTGTGTACCCTACGAGTGCGACGATAGGTGTTGCATTCTTGTCCCTAGACTCTCTCCTTAAGCCGCGCTGCTTCTCGATTTTGGAAAGCTCCTCCTCAAGCTCGAATATGCGTCTTCTGATTCTTCGCCTGTCAATCTCGAGCTTTTTTTCACCCGGGCCTCTGGTACCGATACCGCCTCCGAGCCTTGAAAGTGCCTCTCCCTGCCCCAACAGTCTCGGCAATCTGTATTTGAGTTGTGCAAGCTCAACCTGCAGCTTGCCCTCTCTCGACTGTGCTCTTGACGCAAATATGTCGAGTATCAACGTGGTGCGGTCTATAACAGATACTCCGAGTATCTGTTCAAGATTTCGCTGTTGTATTGCCGTAAGCTCGTCATCGAATATGAACAAATCGGCTTCCTGCTCGCTTCCGTAGAGCGTCAATTCGTTCGCCTTGCCGCTGCCTATGTACGTCGCATTGTCTATAGAGCGCTTGCGCTGTAGGCTTTTGCCCACCACCTGCGCTCCTGCGGTTATGGCAAGCTCTTTAAGCTCCTCAAGCGTATCATAAGATTCATTGTTCTCTATTCCTACAAGTACGACCCTCTCAGGCTTTGCCTCGACAACGTCCTTTGTAGTGCTTTTAAGCCTTTCGTCGGCCGCAGTTATCTCCTCAAGCAGTGCGACATGAGGAATTCTTTTTGCGTTCAAAGGCCCATATGTCACGACTGTGCGCTCGTCATCCTTTATTTCACCCACAAAAGAGGCATATATGCTTACGGGATTTGAATTCTTTACACCTATGGCTACCATAGCATCGAGTCTCATACTCCGAAGCGTACCCAAATCCACGCCTGAAAGCCTTCCGTCTCCGCTCGGATGTGTATGTATGCAGCGCACACCGCAAAGCCTGTCCTCGTTTCGCACAAGCCTCATGCCGGGCATCGAAACCTTTTGTGCGTCACCTATCGATACGTCCACAACGCGACCATCGCGCGAAATATAAATAGAAATCTCGCGCTGAATAAGCCGTGTGAATTGACACAATGCTTCTATAAGCTCTTCACTTATAAATTCGTGTGGCGCACAGGTAAGCTCATAAATATCTGCTATTCGGTCCAGCGTATTCTGCTTTATGCCCGATGTGTTCCCGTTTACAGTGTTTTTCATTCTGTCCCCTTGCCGTTTGTTTTTGATATTATATTACTTAAAAAAGCCTTTTACAATACGCCTGACTTGTTCGTAAACTCTTCAGCGGTTTGTGAACGGTGTTGTCTGATATAGTATCCATTGTACTTGAGCGACACCTTGTTCTCGACTCGTTGCGTCGCTATATCCTGCTTATATCCTTGCCGTTTCCCACCTGCTTTGAAAGCACAAGTATGGCAATCACGTTCACAGATGCCATTAGCAAATTGCTGAATTCCCCAAATAACCATACAGTACCTACGGGTACGACCGCTCCGAATGCAATGAAAACCACGAGCATAAGCCTGTACCTCTTTACCCATTTGTCTCCGAGCATGTATTCCACGCTTTGCGAGCCGTAAAGCGACCACCCGATTATCGACGTGACCGCAAATAGTATCACGCTTATACAGAGGAATATCCCCGAAAAACTCTGTCCTAAGAGCGTTGCAAATGCGTCAGCGGCAATCAGCATTCCCGATGCGTTTTCGTTACCATACGGTATCTCTATACCTGAGCAGAGTATCACAAGGGCGGTAAGCGTACAGATTACTATCGTATCGACGAACACCTCTATAACTCCGAGCATTGCCTGTCTGTGTGGGTCAGTCTCCGAAGACGAGGCGTGTGCCATCGGTGCTGAGCCTATACCCGCCTCGTTCGAAAAAGTGCCCCTCGTTATTCCTGTTTTCATCGCGAGCACTATACCATAGCCCGCAGTTCCTCCGAGTACACTCTCAAAACCAAATGCCTGTGCTACTATGTTCCTAAGAACATTAGGAAGCATATCAAGGTTGGCAACAATGACAGCAAGCGAAGCCCCTACATAGAGTACCGACGCAAGAGGAACAAATAACGTAGCGACCTTTGTTATGCTGTTTACTCCACCTATGATTACCACGCCGCACAAAACCGCTGTTAATACACCCGATATTGCAACAGTCGTCAGATGCTCCTGCCCCGACATTGCGGAAAAAGCTCCCGCAACCGATTCCGCAATCGTATTGCTCTGCACCATACCTCCTCCGAATAGCGCGCCCGAGACGCAAAATATAGAGAATGCAATCGCCATTTTGCGCGAACCGACGCCTCTTTCCATATAGTACATAGCTCCGCCCCTGATTTCACCATTACTGTTGCGTTGCCGATATTTCATGGCTAACTTGATCTCCGCATACTTGGTAGCCATTCCGAGCAATCCGCTTATCCACATCCAGAATATAGAACCCGCTCCGCCTATTGCTAAAGCACCCGCAACACCCGCTATGTTTGCGGTACCTATAGACCCACCGAGCGCAGTTGCAAGCGCCATAAACGGCGAAACCTTGGAACCATTGGCTGTACGGCTTTTACTTTTATATTTTTTTCCGAATACTCCAAAGAGCTGAACAAAGCCTGTCGACACGGTAAAAAAGCATCCCGTAAACAGCAACAGGAGTGTAACGGCTATGGTCGCAACATCTATCAATTGACTCCTCCTCGTATATAAGTTGTTAAAGGGTCCCCATTGGTGTATAATATGAAGTCAACTTTGGTAATAGGAGTGTGATACTAAAAAATGGCAAACAAAAGACGACGTTCAGGCAATAGTTCACTCATCGCGGTCTTTTTAATCCTTATGGTGGTTTTGGTCGTAGCGATAGTTCTGATAGTAACAAGCCTTAGCAGACCTAATTCACCTATAAATATGGATGGCAGTCCCGCGCCGAGTGATGTAATTGACAATACACCTGAAAGCTCGCCCACACCACAGCCTACACCGACTCCCGTACCCCTGCCCGACCCCTCAAACGTGGCGGATACGGACCCTGACAAGTTTGGCTTAAGATATGATTTAGAACTCGATGGAGTCAGCATAACAGACTACACGTCTTCCTACAGGTCCTATTTCGGAGACCCCAGGAACTTCTCGGCAATAGAGGGCGTAACTACATTCCGGGGCAACAACTTCAGAGACGATGCAACATACGGTTCGGCAGGTAAAGTTGAAAATAAAAAGCTTCAACTCATGTGGACGACAGAGATTCCCGGAAGTATCGCAAAGAGCGGCGGAAGCGGAAGCTGGTTTGGATGCGGATGGACAGGCCAGCCCCTTATAGTCCGTTGGGA
>JAEDCW010000067.1 GCA_016293975.1 Clostridia bacterium | reverse complement strand
CGCCTTGCCAAGGCGGAGGTGGCGGGTTCGAGCCCCGTCTCCCGCTCCATTTTTTTCTAAGGCACCATAGCCAAGCGGTAAGGCAGCGGTCTGCAAAATCGCCATCCCCAGTTCGATTCTGGGTGGTGCCTCCACGAAGTTATAGCACTCTTTGAGTGCTTTTTTTGTACCTCAACAAATGCATAATGTAGTGTTTATGCGTGTTATATGCAGTCTGACAGTTGATTGCAGAACAAAAAACAGGGGAGTTGCCCCTGTCAGTTTGAAGCAAGACTTCGCTCGATAGTGCCATAGAACTTAATCGTAAGCGGCCCTCCATCGGGCGAATAGAAGCACATGACGACGTTCTTATTGTTGTACACGCTTATTGTGTACGGTATTGAAGCGGAAACAGAGTAGTCGTACGTATGGTAGCTGTCGAGAATCGGTCGCACGACATTGAACTGACTCGGCGTTCCTTGCCCCTTATTTGCATAGGTCTCTATAGCGCCCCTTGCAAGACTGCTTAGACTGAAGAAATCCTGCATATCGCCTTCTGTGGAGGGTATTGTCCAGTCCCACCAGAAGTGGGTAGGAACCTGATTCTCGTATTCCAACGTTTTGGGGTTGTAATTGCCGAAACGGGTGATTGCCTTGTCAAATATAGCTTTTTCCCTGTCGGACATGGGCGTGCCGAATGAATTGACAAATGCATTGAGGTCGTTATTATAAGACTCTTCATCGGTGCTAAGCACGTGAAACTTAAGCTGATTCGTTTTCATAAATCCGTCGAGATCGTATGTCACAGAGCCTATATACTGTTCAAGTATAAGTTCCATTATGCCAAGGTTGCAGTCGTATTCGATATCGAAACTTCCCGCGTATTCACCGTCAAGTGAAGGCCCTATATGTGTAGCGCTGACATTGACTGCGTAATTAGTCGTGACGCCTGCTATATCGAGCACCTTGGCTTCTTGTATGGTACACGTCCAAAGATATTCAGTATCCGCTGGATTTGTCTGCACGGGCGTTTCGGGGGGATTAGAGGGACTTGGAAATACTGGCGTAGACTCTATTCCAAAAAACTTATCGAGCATCGCAGAAAGTATGCTATGGAGTTCCTCACGCGTTTCCTGACTTGCAAGTGTACACCCGGTGAACATTACAAGCACGGCAACCGCAATAATTAAAGAAAGGGTCTTTTTCATGTTTAACCTCCTGTAGTGGCGGTAGCAAATCTTGACTTCTCACTTTCATACCGTAGTGGTATAATGCCTACAGAATGATGCGAGGAGTCTGTGTATTATTATGAAGCTTGAGGCGATGGATACTTTTTTCAGCGTTAGGCTACCTACTTACGATGAGCATATGCTTGAGAATGTTATGGGATGCAGACGCGGTTATGAGCTGATGCCAGATCAGCTCCCCAAGCATATTGAGAGCATACTTGACCTCGGTTGTGGTACGGGACTGGAGCTTAAGAACATTTTTGAACGCTTTTCCCGAGTCACCGTGACCTGTGTCGACCTGTGCGAAGAGATGCTTTCACGCTTATTGGCAAAGTACCCCGATAAAAGCATTATTCCCATAAAAGGCAGCTATATAGCACGGGATTTCGGAAATGAAGTATTTGACTCAGCCATATCATTTCAGACGATGCATCATATGACAATGGATGTAAAGCTTTCCGTGTATAAAAACATTTTTAAGTCGATTAAACCGGGTGGAAGATACGTCGAGTGCGATTATATGGTGACCGAGCAGGCACTGCAGGATGAGTTGCTTGAAAGCTATGTAAAGCTCAAGGATGAAAACGGAATAACCGATGACGGCATTTATCACTACGATATTCCCTGCACGATAGACAACCAAATAAAGCTGATGGAGCAAGCGGGATTCAAAAATGTAGAGATGGTTTGGCGCGAAGGAAATACTACGATGATGGTGGCGTATAAAGAATAGAGGACGACTAAACAAGACAGACTATTGCTTGAAACGAGAAAAGGATGATACCGTAAAAGCTATAGAGTTTCTATGGAAAAACAAAAGGCGATGCAGATAATTTGCACCGCCCTAGTTTTTAATCGGTTAGCTCTTTAACTTGTTGAGCTCATTGAGTCTATTGTTGAGCTTTTCGAACATCTCGATTGCCGCAGCAAGCTTTTTGCGCTCCTCTTCAATGACATGTTGAGGGGCTTTTGCTACGAAGCCGGCGTTGTTAAGCTTGCCCTGAGCCCTTGCGACCTCGCCCTGCATCCTTGCACATTCCTTGCTTATACGCTCTATCTCTTTAGCTATGTCGATCAACTGACTGAGGGGCATGAACGATTCCGCAAACTTGCTTACTGTAGAAACGGAATCAGCAGGTATGCCGTCCTTGCTTGTCTGAACATGGACCTCGCTTGCTCCGGCAAGCTTCATGAAGTAATCGATTGCCTGCGTCGCATAGGACAGATGCTTCTCGTCGGTCACAATGAACATCTCGACACGCTTTGCGGCGGGCACGTTCATCTCGACACGGAGATTCCTTATGGAGCGAATCAGCTCCATAAGCGATTCTGCGGCTTTTTCCTCGGCGGGGAAATCGTATTCTGCATTTGCAACAGGCCAAGCCGAGAGCATTATCGTCTCTTCGTGACCGGGCAGATTGAGGTAGAGTTCCTCAGTGATGAATGGCATGAACGGGTGCAGAAGCTTCATGCTCATCGTCAATACATAAATCAATATGGCGAGCACATTCTGTTTTGCCTTCAAGTCATCGCCGTACAGGCGCGGCTTTGCCATCTCGATATACCAGTCGCAGAACTCAGTCCAGATAAAGTCGTAGATCTTCTGAGCCGCAAGATTCAAGTCAAATGTATCGAGGTTTGATGTTATCTCGCGAATGACTTTGTTTGTGCGCGACAGTATCCACTTATCGGCAATATCGAGCATTCCCGTGTCTACGCCGCCTATATCGATGCCATCGGCATTCATCAGCACGAAACGCGAGGCGTTGTAGATCTTGTTGCAGAAGTTGCTCGCAGCTTCGACCTTCTTTATGTGGAAGCGCATATCCGTTCCGGCGGCTGTGCCCGTTGTGAGGCTGAAGCGCAGAGAGTCGGCGCCGTAATCCCTTATTATCTCGAGGGGATCGATACCGTTGCCGAGTGACTTCGACATCTTTCTGCCCTGCTCGTCGCGTACCATACCGTGTATATACACGTTCCTGAAAGGTACTTCGTCCATCGCATAAAGACCGAACATAATCATTCTGGCAATCCAGAAGAATATCAGGTCATAACCTGTGGCAAGCGTGGATGTGGGATAGAAGTACTCAAGCTCGGGCGTCTTTTCGGGCCAACCTAGCGTAGAGAAGGGCCACATACCAGAGGAGAACCAGGTGTCAAGCACGTCGGCGTCCTGACGAAGTTTTCCGCCGCAGTGAGGACAACATTCGGGTGCGGTCTCTTCAACTATTGTTGTGCCGCAGGAATCGCAGTAATATGCCGGAATCCTATGCCCCCACCAAAGCTGACGTGAAATACACCAGTCACGGATATTCTCCATCCAGTGATAGTAGGTCTTGTCGTACCTCTCGGGAATTATCTTTATTTTACCCGACTTTACTGCTTCGAGTGCCGGTTCGGCAAGTTCCTTTATAGCTACAAACCACTGCTTGGACACCATAGGTTCGATTGTAGAATGGCATCTGTAGCAAGTGCCCACATTGTGGGTGTACGGCTCTATCTTTACGAGTGCGCCACATTCTTTGAGGTCATCAACGAAAACCTTGCGGCATTCTTTGGTAGTGAGGCCGCAGTACTTGCCGCCTAGTTCATTTATATAACCGTCAGGCGTAAACACGCACATTCCCGGCAGACCCGTCCTTGCGCCTACCTCGAAGTCATTCGGGTCATGGGAGGGAGTAATCTTTACCGCGCCTGTACCGAACTCGATTTCGACATACTCGTCCCCAACGATGGGTATTTCTCTGCCCACGATAGGCACAACTACTGTCTTTCCGATGAGGTGAGTGTAGCGCTCGTCATTGGGGTTAACTGCGATACCCGTATCGCCAAGTATAGTCTCGGGGCGAGTTGTCGCGCATGTTATAGAGTATGAGCCGTCGGGAGCGTCGTATCTTACATGCCAGAGATTGCTCTGCTGTTCTTCAAACTCAACCTCTGCGTCTGAAATCGCGGTTTTACAAACGGGACACCAGTTAACTATTCTGTCTCCGCGGTAAATAAGACCCTTCTTGTACAGGTCGACAAACACCTTTATAACTGCGCGGTTACAGCCTTCATCCA
>JAEDCW010000036.1 GCA_016293975.1 Clostridia bacterium | reverse complement strand
GGTACGTACGAAGTCGAGGTAGGAAGCGAGTACACCGTAGGATTCACGGCTAATGCAGACTGTGAGCTCGTAAGCGTACTGGTAAATAGCGTTGAGGCGATTGACGACGTAGTAAACGGCGCACTTACACTCACAATCGACGAGGCGACCGAGATCGAAGCAGTATTTGCCGAGATTCCGCCCGAGATGGTAGACGTCACAATCTCCCACAACGAGTTTGGCACGACGACACCTGCCGCAGGTACGTACGAAGTCGAGGTAGGAAGCGAGTACACCGTAGGATTCACGGCTAATGAAGGCTGTGGTCTCATAAGCGTACTGGTAAATGGCGTAGATATGATTGGTTACGTAATGGACAATGCGCTTACGCTTACAATTGATGAGG
Organism: Clostridia bacterium; assembly: GCA_016293975.1. Classification (GTDB taxonomy): domain Bacteria; phylum Bacillota; class Clostridia; order Christensenellales; family CAG-138; genus RGIG1693. The sequence goes on along the minus strand of JAEDCW010000036.1, from coordinate 19,467 downwards.
CTACTGAGATTGAAGCTATATTTGCTGAGAACCTGCCAAATACGGTAAACGTGACGATCTACCATAACGAGTGCGGTACAACGACACCCGCTGCCGGTACGTACATTGTTGAGTTTGAAACGCCGTTCACAATTACGATGACACCCGATGAGGGATATATGGTACAGAGCGTACTTGTGGACGGATTCGAAATGATTACAAGTGTAGTTGACGGTACAATCACACTCACGCCGGTAACAGATGTGATTGTTGAAGTCACATTTGTACAGATTCCGAAGACCGGCGTAGTTGCACTGACATCGTTTGCTATAGCTACAATGCTGAGCGGTGCGGCAATAGTCATCTTCAAAAAGAAAAAGTAATATAGTTCACTAACGGGAATCTCATCAGTGCGATTCTTGTCAGAGAGTAAATACTACTAAAAAAACAATGAAACAGCTTTCCGCTTGCGGGAAGCTGTTTTGTCGTATATACTGAATCGACAAACTGGAGTAGGAAAACAATGAATTATGGCGTGTAAAATGGCCACTATAAGGGGCTGTGCAAAGTACTATACGATAAACGAAAAACCTGTATTTACTAACAGTAATGTACATTTATGTTTTGTACAATGTGTAGTATAATCTTTAAAACAAAACTCTACAGGAGGCAACAAATGGAGTTCGTTAAACTTGGAAACACGGGCCTTAGTGTCTCGCGCCTTGGTTTTGGCGGTATACCGATTCAGAGAATTGATGCAGAGGGAACAAAGAAGCTTTTTGATGCCCTGATTGAATATAATATCAATTACATAGATACCGCGCGTGGATACACAGTGAGTGAAGAGTACATAGGCTATGCAATTCGTGGCAGGCGAGATAAGTTCGTGCTTGCCACAAAGAGTATGGCAAAGACATATGAGGCAATGGCGAAGGACATAGAAATCAGCCTGACTAATCTTGGAACAGACTACATAGATTTGTATCAGGTACATAATCCCAATGCTTCGCAGCTTGAAACGATATGTGCAGAGGGCGGAGCCCTTGGAGCGTTGCTTAAGGCTAAGGAAGATGGGAAAATAGGGCATATCGGAATCACAGCGCACGGACTCGATGTTTTCGAGGCGGCGCTTAAGCTCGACTGGGTTGAGACGATAATGTTCCCATATAATATCGTTGAGAATCAGGCGGAGAAGCTTATTGAGCAATGTACAGAATGTGGAAAGGCTTTTATTGCCATGAAGCCGTTAGCAGGCGGCGCTATCGAGAATGCCGAGATTGCTATGAGATACATTGCGGCTAATCTGAATGTTACGGTTGCGATACCAGGTATGGCGGATATAGAAGAGCTTACTTGTAATGTAAACGCATTTACTCGCAAAGAAGCATTGACCGAAGAAGAGAATGTGCAGATAGCACAGGTAAAGCAAACGCTTACCGGCAATTTCTGTAGGCGCTGCAATTATTGCGCGCCATGTACGGTTGGCATAAACATTCCCGGGGTATTCCTATTTGCAGGCTACCTAAAGAGGTACGGACTTGCCGAATGGGCAAAGGACCGCTATGCGGCTTTACCTGTAAAAGCACATGAATGTATAGGCTGTGGTTTGTGTGAGACACGCTGTCCGTACGGGCTTAACATACGTGATATGCTCAAGAATTGCGCGGAGGCCTTTGACAAATAATGATTGCCTACCAACATTGGGGTTTATTGACAATAAGTGTGTCAGATGCTATAATTCCACTGTTATAGCTCTCTTAGTGTGGGTATCTTTGTGTTGTTTTAAGACCAAATGCCATTGCGGCATTGAGCATGCAGTACCAAAGCGAGATAGGATAAACATAAACGAGAGCTGTTAAAAACCGGCTGAGGATACTATATCGGCCACATATTGTTTTTGATGGCAATTGTACCCGTAAGGATGTTGCATGCGCTTGTCTGTATGTTTATATTTATACATGAAGCCATGCAGGGGATGATTGCCGTTATTTTTGGCAATGTGACTTGACACAGAGCACTGAAGCCCTGCCGCGAGCATACTTTCAACAGATAGCAGGCAGTTGTATAGCAGGTGCACTGGATTTCGGCATAGCAAAACAGTAGTGTCGACAAAACCCAAAAGGGCGGCCAAGGAGAGACATGAGACTTAAGAAAACCGTAGATTATTTTAGCAAGTATAAGGATTTCTTCATACTAATGGTTGAGCGTGACATAAAGCTCAAGTACAGAAGAAGCTTTTTAGGCTATGTTTGGAGTATATTAAGTCCGTTACTCTCGATGGTTGTATTGACGGTTGTTTTTTCAAGCATGTTCGAGAGAAATATCGAGAATTTCCCGGTCTATTTGGTTATCGGTAACATTATGTTCTCGTATATACGTGAATCGAGTACGCTTGCAATGAATTCCATACTGAAAAACGCATCCCTTCTGAAAAAAGTGAGAGTGCCTAAATACATATTCACCCTTTCCACGGTGACAAGTACATTCATAACATTTATATTCTCTGTGGGAGCGTTGTTGATTGTTATGATAGCTACTAACACGAGATTTACGTTTTATTTCCCATTAATTGTAGTCCCGGTGTTGGAGTTGTATGTGTTTAGCGTTGGTCTTGGATTGCTTGTGGCACAGGCTACGGTATTCTTTAGGGACATAAAGAACATTTGGAATGTAGTAACACTTGCTTGGATGTATCTGACTCCGATTTTTTATCCGATAGAAGCTGTACCAAAATTCTTGCAAACATGGATTCCGCGCCTTAACCCGATGTATAGTTATATCACACAGACGAGAATGATCGTCGTACAGGGTGCTCTTCCGCCGATGAGTATGGTACTGCAAGGTGCAATCATGGCGGTAGTAATGCTGATAATAGGAGCTTCTTTGTTTAAGCATAACAGCAAGAGCTTCATACTTTATATCTGAGAGGTAACTGTTTTGAATAGCGAATATGCAATAGATGTACAGAATGCAACCGTGCGTTTCAATATGGCCTCAGAGAAGACTGATAACCTCAAGGAGTATTTTGTCAGGCTTATACAGGGCAAGCTTACTTTTGAAGAGTTCCTCGCTTTGAAGGACATCACATTGCAGGTAAAGCCGGGGGAGGCTTGGGGAATAATCGGCGATAACGGTGCGGGAAAGAGCACATTGCTCAAGCTTGTTTGCGGCGTTGTTGCTCCATATAAGGGGACAGCCAAATTAAATGGTACTGTAGCTCCTATGATAGAGCTATCGGCAGGCATGGACCTAAATCTTACAGCAAGGGAGAATATCTACCTTAATGGTACGATTATGGGCTTTAGCAAGAAGTTCATAGCGGAGAAGTTTGATGAAATAGTCGAGTTTGCGGAGTTGGGTAAGTTTCTCGACATACCTATAAAGAACTACTCGTCGGGTATGAGGGCAAGATTAGGATTTGCTGTAGCTACAATAGTACAGCCTGAGATTCTGATTGTGGATGAGATTCTTGCCGTAGGCGACGTTGCTTTCCAAAAGAAGTGCAAAGAAAGAATGCACGAGATGCTCAAAGGCGGAACTACGTTGCTTCTAGTGTCTCACACAATACGCGATATAACCGCATTGTGTACAAAGGCAATGTGGCTGAAAAACGGGTGCGTAGAGAAGGTTGGCGAGGTGTACGATGTAGTAAACAGCTACCTCGAGAGCAAGGGCGCACCTCTGATAGAAAGACCGAAAAAGAGCAGTTAGATTAAGCTTAATGCATTTAGAACAGTAACGATGGATCATAGCGGAATCCAAAAATACGTGCGTCATGTGGGGTTCAAAGTTTCGGATCGTGTTTTCTTTATGAACGAGCTATCTATGCAGATGCTTGGATAAGTGAAATGGACGTATATAGTTCCGGAAAATTGCACGGTTATAAGTGATTTATACTGAAAAGATTCGGGCAAATCAATCGAGGAAGTATTTTACATTGACAAAAACATAACAATAATAGACAAAATACGACAATATACATATTTATAACACAAATATTGACATTGTAAATGAAGTAGTATAACTTGGTATGCGAATATTAGAATCTCATGGGGATTGCTTATGAATTTATATTACCGCACCGTTGCGTTAGCACTTTTACTTGTTCTGGTCGTGTGCCAGGGTTGCGCCAGCGCGGATTTAAAAACCGAGAAGTATCAGAATGCATGTTTGGGCAGCGATGAGCTTGTGTTTGTGAGCGACAAGAAGGGCAGTTTGGTTGAAGCCGAGTGTGTTAACGGCTTCTATGTTCCAAAGAACAATAGCAATGTAAAAGTTGCAGAGCTGTCATTTTGGTTGGATGAAGATGATTGCGGCATATGGAACATAGCCATAGACGGCGATCCCTCTGAAATTATGGTATTGATGGCTGAGAAGACCATTTGCCACTGCGACTATGATACGGCATGGGCAAATGCGTTTGCGTTTTGCAGTGCATCTACTATTATTGCAGAGAATGGGTTCAAGTCATGGCCGCCGGATAACATCGATGCCTATGAATTCAGAGTTTTCAAATATACAGTAGGTAATGAAGAGGAGCTCGCATTTCTGCCACTCTTCTGGTGAAATACAAGCACCTCATTTTAAGTGTTATCGCAACAATTCGAGTATATACTGATATGTTGCATTTTTAAGCCCATGGATTAGCACTTTCCGGCTGACGGATATCAGACAACAGGAACTGCTCCCACAGATACCACTTGCCGTCTTTTGCCAATCTGAGTTTGATCGGCCTGGGACTATCTGCGCCGCCCGAGGGTATAAAGAGCTTGGCAAAGCCGTGTTCAGCGTAAGAGTGCGCGTTTTCAGAAACAACGATAGTAAACGGGGCTGAGGGCGAATAGTCGTTAGCCGGTGTTGCTCCACGGAAATATGAACGCGGAACATAGTCCTTGCCTTTAAAGCGGTCAGCTATAAACTGTTTGTCCATTACGGTCATCGGGCGCGGGCCGTACAAATAGTCAAGCATCTGCAGAGAAACATCGCGGTTTGCCGGATACACACACAAAGCTACAACAGTAAGCGCCGCCGTGTCAAAGGGTGTGGACATCTTGGCTTGGGGCAGGGCGCAAAAAGCTTCAAATGTTTCGGGAATGTCGTCAAACACAACTTCGGCGCTCTTGTTGCCCAAACCTGTTGATTTTAACGAATTAAGTGCTGCATTGGTATTGCTCTTCAGTCTGTCGAAGAAACTCATCTGTTATATCCTCACTTTCTGTGTTTTTTCAAAGTATGTATGTTTAGCATCCGAACAGGCTTATAATTCATCGTTTACGTCCAAGTGTCTATTGGACGGTGATTTGATGCTGTAAAGTAAAACCACTGGCTGGGCCGGTGGTTTTACTTTACAAAGAAGCCGCTGCTTGATGGAACAGCGGCTCTCCGTTTACATTACGCCTTGTTCTTTATAGCGCCTACGATATAAAGTACGGGCAGTACCAGTCCTAAGATAAGACTAAATACGGGGAAACTATTGCCACCAACAACGGTCAGGACGGAACCTGCAACACAGAGTACAGCAACAATTACGCCCCAAACCACGCATGTCCGAGCCTTTTCGGGCTTCTTGCAATTCTTAACGCCAACGATACCTGCGATGAGCTCAGCTACAGCGCTGACAAGTGAGATGACACCTGCTGCATAAAGCAGACCTGCATTTATTTCACTGCCTGCAACATACACGAGCGCGGCTATGCCAATGATGGCAACTATGGCAACTATCAGGCTGATAGCACCGCCGATTATCATCAAAATACCTGTCACCTTGAGAAACCCTGAACCTTTTGCTTCCATTTACATTTCCTCCTAAAAATAATAGTTATCACAATAACGCAAATGCGTATATTGACTGAATTGTCACACGGCGGCTGTTATGACACAGCGCACCGTGTCAATCGTGCAGTTCTTCAAAATTACGAAGCACTGCGTATTTGTAAGACTATTCGTTAATGCTTACGCTGGCGATGATGGCCTGTACATCAGCATCTTCAATAGCAACTTTACCGTCGCTGCTCTCAAGCATCATAAGGATCTGGATTTGAGAATCGCCAATCTGTGTCCAAAGCACAGCCACGGGATATTCCAGACTTAATGCTGTAAATCCGTTCCATGTGTATTTGTCAGTGGTTATGGGTTCGATATCCTGGGGATCAGTGTAGAATTCCCTCATGGGCTCTGATGTCTGAGTCTCATAGTAGGTGATCTGTAAATAGGGCTTAGAGAACGTATCCAACTCGGACTTTGCATCCTTGACAATTCGAACCTGGTTGGGATCGACTACGCCGTTCGAATCTGTGAAGTAATCCATAACGGGATAAGCTTCCCAGTTTTTCGGGACAAGAACGCTTATAATTCCGGTATCATAAGTTTCACCGGTAATCTCTGTATTGCCTTCTCCAACGCAGCCTACAACTACTGCGAGGCACATAACAACTGCCAACATCAATATAAGAAGCTTCTTCATTTTTTTCCTCCAGTTAGATTGTTTTCGAATGTATCGAAACGTATTTTCAATAACGCAAAAGCGAGTATTGACGGTTAGTTAATGGGCCTGCCACAGTATTCGCAACATCCACGTTCATCGGGGACTGTAGTAGCACTGCAAGTGGGGCATACTACAGGAGTCTTGGGAGCATTTGCCACTACAACCGAATCTCTTGTCTCCTGACGTATCTGCATCAAGATTTTTTTGATTTCGTTGCCCATATCAACATACTCCTTGTAGTCGGGATGATTACGAGGATTAAAGCTCGGACCCATCATCCTGCCGCCGCTGTAATCGGGCTCGATATGCACGGTGCTGTTATTCAAATTAAAGCGCATATCGTCGAAATAAGGATGATTTACGCGTATCGTCATACGGAAGTCGTAACTCCACGTGTAGCGGGGAGGATTATAGCTTACCTCTTTGCCGTCCGGGGTCTCGCGCTTTTCCTCGCTTCTATCCTCGTCTATGTCGAGGTCACAGCCCGTTACCTGAGAATAATCAAGTATATCCGGGTTTTCATCGCGCATGTTCTTGGTGCGAACTACTGCAAACTGGCGCTTATCCTCGTCGAGCACAATCAATACGCCTCGCCCGAATGTGCGAGTGATGTTAAAATTGTTAACCCTTTGCTGATTCTCTTCCCTGTAAGCCAGCTGTGCCTTGATTTCGTCTACCGTGCTGTGACGGCGATCGTCAAACCAATAGGACAGCTTTTTGGCACAGTCTTTGCATAAATTACCATCTTCCAATTTGCGATTTCCGAAAAGACCGATCTTTTCTCCGCAAACGCTGCAATACTTTTTGTCAAACAGTCCCATAAACACCTCCTAATGGTATATGTAGTCTTTGACGATGAGTGTCGAATTTCTTCAATCTCGCCAACTTGAAAAAAAGCGTCCCCCATGGTACAATGTACACATCCATGTATTCATGTCACTGAAACAGCACAAAACAACGCCTGAGAACGTGCGCTACGCCAGGCGCGTGAATACTTGGTGAGACTATAAAGGAGAGCCTTTATACAATTCACTGTTTGTGAAAGAATCATTGAACCTCGGCATCCAGTGAATACCTCATGTAAGCAATATAGTGCGCTCACCCTTTTTTTTCACCACCCAAAATGCTGTTTTGGGTAGGTCGTTCAAAAAAAACTTCCTTGGCCGACAAAAACAGGTGGGAAAAGGGGTAGGAGATACCAAAAGGGGGAAACTAAGTTGAAGAGATTCTCATGCTTATTCATAATTATCTTATTTGTGATATTTATTGTTGTTGGCTGCTCGCCTGACACTCTCCTCGATCCCAATGACCCTGTTATACTTACCATGTGGCATGTTTATGGTGAACAGGCCAATTCTCCCATGAATGAGCTTGTTGATGAATTCAACAGCACATTAGGTAGAGATAGGGGTATTATAATAAATGTAACTCATATATCTAATGCGTATCAAATCGGACAGCAGCTTAAAGCTGCCCAAAAAGGCATATTGGGTGCATCAAATATGCCGGACCTGTTTTTTTGTCACAACAATAACGCGCAAGAACTTGGAACGCAGAATCTAGTCGACTGGAACAACTATTTTTCGCAGGATGAATTAGCCCATTATGTCGATGACTTTTTAGAGGATGGCATTGTGGACGGAAAGCTTGTGGTATTTCCGGTGTCAAAATCCACGCAGCTTTTATTTATAAACGGAACACAATTCGAGCGTTTCTTGGCAGATACCGGATTTACCTACGATGACCTTGCCACTTGGGACGGGTTCTTTAGGGTTGCCGCGGCGTATTATGACTGGTCAGGTGGAAAATCCTTCTGTGCCATGGACTATCTTATGAGGGCAATAGAGCTATGTATGGAAGCAAAAGGACATAACGACTATATGACATCAGAAGGTTGGTATGATTTTGACGACGCCGTATTAAAGGGAACATGGATGGAGTTTGCGACTTCTCTAGTGCAGGGACATATCGTCATATCCGACTTGTATGCTAACACTCAAGTTATGACGGGAGAGACCGTTGCTGGTTTTGGCTCGTCCGCAGCTATACTTTATTATAACGATACCGTAACCTATTCAGACAATACGAGTGAACCGATGAATCTTGAAGTTGCGCCTATGCCGCAGAGCAATCTCGACAATGCTATCGCTACACAAGCAGGCGTAGGTCTTTGCGCTTATAAAACTACAGAGCAAAAGGGAGAGGCTGCTGCTGTTTTCGCCCGTTGGCTTACAGAAAGTGACAGGAATCTTCAATTTGTTACCGACACCGGATATATGCCAGTTACGGACGGTGCTTTCGACGAGATCGAATCCTATCCCTTTGAAGAAGCGTCCTATAAGACCCTTTACGTTACGCTGAAAAAGGTTCGGGATACATCTACATTGGTAGAAGAACCGATCTATGACGGCTACTACGAAAAAATTGCTATACTTTACGAGAAACTGCGCGTGCTGCAACACGATTTGGAAGAGCGCTGTCTTGCGGGAGAGTTGCCTGAGGTCTTAGCGGAAGAAACATGGTTGTTTTTCGAATCTATCTCATAACCGGGTAGTATGATATGAGCATTATACCGCATAATCATTCTGCAAAAACACTGAGAGCGAAGCTGTTCGTCAACATGTTGGTTTTGACCATCGTTCTTCTTTCGGTCATATTCACAGGAATAATCTTTATCGGCAACGTTGATTTTGCTCAGGAAGAGCTGCATGAGGCACTCGATCGGCAGATGAGGTTTTTTCGGCACGAGCTGATTCAGGACTTCGAAAACCTCGCCATTTTGAGTGTGCAGCTTTCAGAGAATATATCTGCGTTGATAGATGAACAGCTTTCGGACGGGGCGACCATTGACGAGTTTAGCAGTGAAGAGTTAACAGAGCTACAGGACGTGATGCTTGAACCGGTAAAGCAAAAGCTTCTGCAAGCAGACTGCTCAGGCGCTTTTGTGCTCCTGGATACTACCGTCAACCATGATATGGATAAGGCAGAACACTCTAGAAACGGCATATATCTTCAATGCAACGGTCCTTCTTTACCGTACGTTTCCTCGGTATTGCTTTACAGAGGCAATCCTCAGACAAGTAAGAATCACGGAATAATGCCTCACAGAAAGTGGCGCTTGGAGTTTGATACCTCGCTATTCCCAAATTATGACGAACTCACGGGTAAAGAGTATATTTCCTTGGAGGAGTCATTTCATTTTACCGATTTCTTTACATTGCCGGGTACTTCAGAGAAGGCGATACTTCTTACGATACCAATCTTAGGGGAAAACGGGACATTCTATGGACTTTGCGGTTTTGAATTAAGTCAAGGCTATTTCAAATCTGTCTATGTCCAACCGACAGAGCTTGATAGGCAGTTATGTGTTTTGGCTAGCGTTAATAATGGTGCCATAGAAATGGATAACAGTTTAAGCTGCGGTACCGACAGTGGTTTTTATCTTTACCCCGGTGACGCTGTTTCTTATAGGGAAAGCAAAAGTGGACTCTGTGTTTTCGAGGGTGAGCGTACATATATTGGGCTATTGGAGAGTATAAACATCACCGGACAAAGTGAAAACATGGCATTGGCGATTATGATACCGAAGGCGGATTATGACACACAGGTAAAGGAAAACACCCTGCATATAGCGGTTTTCATCGTGTTGCTGTTGTTCTTCGGTATTATCTGTTGCCTGTTTTTCAGCAAAAAATTCCTATCGCCCATTATTAAGGGCCTAAAGGAATTTAAAGAGAGCGGCACACCGCCTCATAAGACTAATGTCTCAGAGATTGACGACCTCTTTGATTTCATAGCCCAAAAGGACAGTGAATACGAGGAGCAGATTCGTATTCTTGTAGACGAGAAACAGGATCTTTTGACTGAGTATACAAGAGTCCAAACCAACTTAGAGCGCCTGGTAGACAAGAAGTCGGATGAGATAGACAGTGACAGCTTCAGGATGTTCTTGGCGAATCTGGACACACTCACCAATCGCGAGAGGGAGATTTTTGACCTATACCTTAGTGGCAAAAGGGCAAAGGAAATACACGAGATTCTTGGCATGAGCGAAAACACCGTCAAGTTCCATAATAAGAACATTTACAGCAAGCTTGGCATTTCCTCGCGAAAACAGCTTTTGCAGTATGCTACCCTCATGAGGGAGCAAGAGGAGAAAGATAAAGCCGACTGAGAAGTCGCGCTGTATTCTCATTCTAAGTTGCTATTATTAAAGTCCTCGGCTTATAGGGTGGTGCCCGTGAATAGTTAATCCTTCGTGTGTTGCGATCATACGGAGGATTATTCCTTGCATGATATTCAAACTTGCTGGCGGCGAATGGTTTGTCAAAACCGTTTGCGGACGGCACGTCCACAGGGGGTAGCCGCTTTAGCGGCGCAAGGGGGATATAGCCACCTTGAGGGAAGAAAGTGACGCAATATTCTCAGTTGAGTAGTTTTCTTATGACGACAGAGAATGAAATTTTGCACTCCTATGCTCTCTATAGAGAGTATAAAAGTGCGAAATTTGGAAACTAAAGGATTTTATATATCCCATTCTTACAAAAAATCATTATAATGTTTTTTTACTATCTATCATTTCGTTTGAATTTACGAAAGCAATAAAATCCTTTTCTGAAACCCATTTGTATGATGTTGTTTCGCCTCCTTGAAGAGAAATAGATTATTTGTCGCAATCAGTGACAGATAAGAAATTATGGTAAATAGTGTCGTGTGAAGTATACCGGCCAATTTGCACAAAAACATCAGAAAGAATTCATGTCTCCTAAAAAGCTCTCTTCTGGCACACGGATACCTTGTTCTCCCTCTTTAATGCAGAACCTCCAGCCGTTGCTTCATAATAGCCTCCGTAGTTAGGTTTTCGTGCGTCCCTCTTTATAAGCAAATAATCACCGTAAATATGTCTGACAAGAATTGCGCTCACAAGATGGTACAATCCTTTGGGTAGTTCATCCCGAAACAAGTCTCGGTTTGCCAGATTTCCATCTGTTAAGTATCCATCCCAATTTTCCAAAGTATTTACCTCTCCAAATTCCTATTAATCTCGCTCTTCCACTGAATAAAGCATATCAGAACAATGTAAAAACTCTACCACTTGCACTAAGAAACCCCCGAGCATTTTCGTCCCAGCGTTCTCAGTATCAATCGTCAACTACCCACCACCTAAAGGTAGTGGGCTTGTAACTGCCCAGTCGTGCTAACGTCTTGCGTCTCCGACCTTTAAACCCCAATAGATATTGCTATCTAAAGTGGCGTTACATCACAGGGTGGTTGACGACAACACCATTTACGACGAGGATTTACTCTGCCGCAACTGTATTTTGCACTTGGCTATCGGTAAGATAGTTTATTCTAATACGATACAAATTCATTGCTCCAATGCGGTCATCATTGGGTTTGTAACCACAGTTTTTACAGGAAAACAAGTGTTTCTTCTTGTGCGGTTAGACTTTTCAGTGTGTCCGCAAACAAGACAGCATTGACTTGTATAACGAGGATCTACCTTAATAACAAGGGGATTTTGTTTTGCCTTGTAAATAAGCTTTTGTTCAAGGTCATGGAACGACCACGAAACAGACACATAGCGGTCTTCAGTGCGAACACGCTCTGTTGCACTGCGAATACCTGTTAAGTCCTCCAAGATAAAAAGTGTATGCTTCGGATTGTTTTTAACTACCTATGTGACATGAGATTCTATGAGCTATGCAGTGATATTGACAACTTGAGGATTGATTGTACTGCCGTCTATAAGGAATAGCATGTGTGTATTTTATATCAAAACATTGGTGCAGTATTATCTAAGTATATTGACTTGCAGATGTGTTCAGTAATACAATCATATCAAGAAATTTTGATGTGAGGTAAGAGTTTGAAAACAGTACATCAGACAAACGCAAAGGTTTTCAAGGCTTTGTGCGATCCCAATCGTCTGGCCATACTGGCACTTCTACGTAGTGGCGAAAAGTGCGCCTGCGTGATTCTGGAAAAGTTGGATGTCAACCAATCGGGCCTTTCCTATCACATGAAGATTCTCTGTGAATCCGGCATTGTCACCAGTAGACAGGAGGGGAAATGGACGTGCTACCGTCTGAGCAAATCAGGCAGCGAATACGCCGTGAATCTCTTGCGTCAACTGACTACGCCGGATGTGGAATAGAAAGGGATGTTTTTTTTGCGAAGAATAACGTCATCTACTTGCGGATGGCGTATCTTTGGAAACTATACATCAAGATATTTCGATTTTACTGAAGGAGAGATTGTTTTATGGGTGTATGGGATTTCATACAAAACGAAGTTCTTGGCATGAAATGGCTCAACCGTTTGATCGGTGATTTCCTGACAGTCTGTGGGGTGGATATCGGTGGGAAAATCGGGGGGAGTATACAGTTTTTCCTATACGATATGATAAAGATCATGGTATTGCTAGGCATTCTGATTCTGGTAATTTCATTCATTCAGAGTTATTTTCCACCGGAGAGAACAAAGAAAATCTTGGGAAGGTTTCGTGGTGTCTGGGCAAACTGCATCGCTGCCCTTCTCGGCATGGTAACGCCATTTTGCTCCTGTTCCTCCATTCCGCTGTTTATCGGTTTTACTAGTGCAGGGTTGCCGCTGGGTGTGACATTCTCGTTTCTGATTTCTTCTCCGATGGTGGATTTGGGTAGCTTAGTCTTACTGATGAGTGTTTTCGGATGGAAGATCGCAGTACCTTATCTTCTTCTGGGCCTGGTGATTGCAGTTGTGGGAGGAACGCTGATTGATAAAATTGGACTGAATGATCAGGTTCATGAGTTCATTCGCAAAGCAAACTCCATTGACCTGCCGCAAGAGGAACTGACTTTCAAAGACCGGATTCAATATGCTTGGGAACAATTAGTTTCTACCGCTAAAAAGTTGTTCCCTTATATACTGATAGGTGTTGGAATTGGAGCGCTTATTCATAACTGGATTCCGGAAGACTACATAATTCAACTTCTTGGTAAGGGAAATCCTTTCGGTGTAGCTATAGCTACGGTTACCGGTGTACCGATGTATGCAGACATCTTTGGTACGATTCCAATCGCAGAAGCGTTACTAAATAAGGGCGCACAGCTTGGCGTGGTGTTGTCCTTTATGATGAGCGTAACGACCCTATCGTTGCCGTCTATAATCATGCTGAAAAAAGCAATCAAGCCAAAGCTGTTATGCATATTTGTAGTAATTTGTACTATCGGCATTATTATAGTCGGATACTTCTTCAATGCAATTCAAAACTTAATTATATAAGACGGAGGTATTTTTATGGGACTGTTTAGTATCGGAAGGAAAAAGAAAGAAGAAAAGGTTTCTGTGTGCTCCTGTGGATGCAGTTGTGGTGAAGTCAAAGAGAGTACAGTCACAAACGAGTGTTGTGGTCAGCAGGTGGAGAAGGTTTGCTGCATTAAGGTGCTGGGGGCCGGTTGTAAATCCTGCCATGAGCAGTATGAAAATGCAAAGACTGCAGTTGCTTGTATGGGCTTGAATGTTGAAGTCGAGTACATCACTAACATGGAAAAAGTCATGGAGTATGGGGTGATGCGGATGCCTGCGATTGTGGTTAATGAGAAGGTTGTAGCAATGGGGAGAGTTCTGAAAGTATCAGAAGTAGAAGCTTTGCTTCACAGTTTTCAGAAATAATGTGGGTGTATGCAGACCCAAAGATAGCGCTTATCTGTGGCTACAATTCCCACCGGTGCCGGATTACATGTGCACCGGGGAAACACCTTGCTACTGATATGTTGAAAGCTATTTGCCGGAACGAAAGCAAAAGCCTCATATTGAACGAGGCATTGCGTTGTAAACAATAGAAAACTTCGCACAGAAACAGACAAAGTGTAACAAGACGATTTCTGAAATCCCTACCTGTGGGTGTGGTCATTACAACGGGTTACATACGCAATGTCCGATATTACTTTGTAAGCAACGTGAGGATTGGGAGTTAGAGGAGCAGATCGGAAGTAAGGGATCCTGGTTTTTTATAGTGTCATTAATGAATTTAGCGGCGAATTATGAGTTTGAATCATAAATGCACGCCGTTGACTGGAAACGGCAAACTACTCTATAGGATTTCCGTTAAAGGTGAGGATGTGAATAACACAGCAGGCCATAAGTCGAACGTTCCAAAGTTGCCGCGGAAGCTGTTGTTACTAAGCTGTATAGGAAGGCACTTGTAAACAAAGGTTTCCGCAACAAAAAAAGGACACCCACTTTGATACCCCATTGTACCGAAACTGGTGTCCTGTTATGGCGGAGAGAAAGGGATTCGAACCCTTGGTGACGTTTCCGCCACACACGATTTCCAGTCGTGCGCCTTAGACCAGCTCAGCCATCTCTCCATACATCGCGCACCTTGATATCATAACCTAAAACAGGTTCTTTTGCAATACTTTTTTTGTAAAATGGGAAAAGCAGAAAATATATTGGCTATGCTATATAGGAATTGAAAAGACGCTTCTAAATGTGTTATAATGACCCTTGTTTGGAGGGCTCATGGAGAAGAATAAAAGCAAATCCCAGTCACTGCAGAATAAATCGGAGTCAGGCATTACCTTTTTTCTCAAAAGGGTGATTGCCGGTATCGTAGTAGGCATTGGTGGCATCGTACCGGGAGTGAGCGGTGGAATACTCGCGGTATCGATGGGCATATACAAGCCTATGCTCGATGCGCTTGCAGGCATATTCAAGAGCTTTAAGCGAAGCTTTCTGTTCTTGTTGCCGCTCGGAATAGGCGGTGCGGTTGGACTTTTCTCAATGAGTCACCTCATAGAGTGGGCTTTAGTGAATTACCGGATACCTGTGATGTGCCTTTTCTTTGGGCTTGTTGCAGGCGGCATTCCGTCGTTGGTTAAAGAAGCAAACTCTAAGGGTGGGTTCAAACCTTCCTATATAATAGCAACCGTTTTGGGAGCTTTGTGTATACTTGCGCTTACGTTCTTTGAAAAGGGATTTGCTGCAACCGGAACTATCATGGAGCTTAATTTTTTGAGCGCAATGCTTTGTGGCGGAATACTTGCGATAGGAACAATAATACCGGGAATAAGCACCTCGTTTGTATTGATGTTCTTAGGCTTGTATGAGCCATTGATTTCAAGCGTTAACACTGTAACGAGCTTTAGTTTGTTATACAGTGCCATAGGCGGCCAAACCGCATTGTGGGGCACATGGTTTGATGCTTTGCTGATACTCTTGGGTGTTGCGATAGGACTCTTGATCGTCGGCGGATTGCTTGTTTTGTTGGTAAAGAAACTCATCGAGAAGTATCACGGGTATTCCTATTATGCAGTACTGGGATTCCTTGTGATGTCAATGTGCTTGATATTCCCGAGTGGCTTCGTGCCAGGACTATTGCTGGTTGTCGGATTCGTACTGGCATTGTCTATCGACAGATATATGTCGAGTAAGTCAAATGAATAGCTACTTTGTTCGTTCTGCTATGGTGTTGGGAGAAGGTGCTGAAGAATTGCTGAATTCAAAAAGCGTCGCTGTATTTGGTTTGGGCGGAGTAGGCGGCATGTGCTGTGAAGCCCTTGCGAGAAGCGGTATTGGCAGACTTCTGATAATAGATGGTGATACCGTGGTAGAGAGCAACCTAAACAGGCAGATAATTGCGACCAAGCAAACGGTTGGCAGAAACAAGACAGACGCAATGGCGGGACGTATTGAGTCTATCAGCGACTGTACGGTACGTAAATGCAATATGTTTGTGATGCCGGATGATGTCGAAGCTGTTTTGCCGAGCGACATCGACTATATCGTGGATGCGATTGATACGGTATCTACAAAGCTTGCGTTGATTAAGTATGCATACGAAAAACACATACCGATGATCAGCTGCATGGGGATGGGCAACCGGCTTGACCCCACAAAGATAGAAATAAGGGATATTTACAACACAAGCGTATGTCCTTTAGCCAGGACCATACGAATCGAGTTGAGAAAAGCAGGAATAGAATCACTCAACGTGGCGTTCTCCACAGAGATACCCGTTAAGCCGATACCGCTTGAACAAGCCGCAGGCAGGAGAAGCACGCCCGGAAGCACTTCTTTTGTGCCACCGGCGGCAGGTTTGGCGATGGCAAGCTTTGTTATACGAGATTTATGCTCTGGAGTTCAATCCAAAGGGCATGATTATAAATAGTTAAGGAGAAAATAAGTGGAAAAACTAGTAATTGCGCTGGGGGGAAACGCCCTGCAGGAAGCAGGTAAACCGGCAACAGCAGAATCACAGCTCGAGGTAGTGGAGAAGACTTCTGAGTTTATTGCTGACATAATCCAACAGGGATATAAAGTTGTTTTGGCACACGGCAACGGACCTCAGGTAGGTAGAATTGTTCTTCAGAATGAAGCGGCGTGCGACGTGACGCCCGCGATGCCATTTGACGTTTGCGGCGCGATGAGCCAGGGAATGATTGGTTATCATATGCAACAGGCTTTGTCGAAAGTGCTTAAAAAGAGGGGCAATGACAAAAAGGTCGCTACAGTTGTAACGCAGGTTGTTGTGAGTGCAGATGACCCCATGTTCAAGAATCCCACAAAGCCCATAGGCCCGTTCTATAGCGAGGAAGAGGCAAAGAAGATTGCAGAAGAACGTGGATTTGTCATGAAAGAGGACTCGGGACGCGGTTGGCGCAGAGTCGTAGCTTCACCGAAGCCCGTGGAAATCATTGAGATAGACGCTGTAAGATGTCTGTTGGATAACGGATTCATACCGATTTCCGTTGGTGGAGGCGGCATTCCTGTCGTCAGAGATGCGAACGGTGATATAGAGGGAACAGCTGCGGTTATCGACAAGGACCTTGCATCTGAAAAGCTCGCAGAAGAACTCAACGCAGACGTTCTCTTGATACTCACAGCCGTTGAGCAGGTATCGATAAACTTCAAGAAGCCCGGCGAGAAGAAGCTTGACAACATAACGGTCGCAGAGGCTGAGCAGTATATAGCAGAGGGCCATTTTGCGCCGGGTTCTATGCTCCCCAAAGTACAGGCTGCGATAATGTTTGCAAACAGCAAGCCCGGTAGGAGAGCAATCATCACATCACTCGATATGGCTGTTGAGGCGTTGCACTCAAGGGCAGGAACGACAATTACAAAATAAACAAAAGCAGGCGGTGGCAATGACCGCCTTTTTCATACAACACGAACTACTATTATGCCGCAGGCTTCTGAACGCCGTTTACATCGATTGTAGTATCTCCGTCGAGCAGTAATTCCTCGATAGTAACGAACTGATAACCCTGTTGCATAGCCGTCTCGATCAGTATAGGAAGATACTGCTCTATCTTGAAGCCGTTGTTATGGCACAGTATTATACAACCGTCATGCAGCTTGGGTAATACGGTGTCGAGTATGGTCTGAGAGCTTCGCTCGGGCTTCCAATCGATTGTATCGATGTCCCACTGAATAACCTCATATCCCATTGAGCGAACTGTTTTTATAACATTGTCGTTGTATTCACCATAAGGTGCGCGGAAATTTTTAGCACGCACGCCTATGACGGATTCGAGCAAATCATCAAACTTGGTGAGGTCATCCTTTATTTGTTCGGAACCCATCTTGTTCATATGAGGATGCGTCAGACTGTGGTTACCGATTTCATGACCTGCCGCGTGTATCGCCTTGACATTGTCGGGGTACTTCTCGACCCAGAAGCCACACAGAAAAAATGTAGCTTTGATGTTGTACTTACCGAGCTCCTGCAATATGAAAGGTGTCTTATCGTCCTCCCATGCGGCGTCTATTGTAAGGGCAATCTTCTTATCGTCCCTTGCAACGCTATATACAGGAAGCTCTTTATGCTTACCGGCCATCACCTCAAGCTTATACTGTTCAACATCGATCCAGCTATTGCCTTCCCTCTGCGGACTTCCATCTGTAAATGCCGCCACGAGAATAATCGCAAGGATTATACAGACAGTTATTATAGCCGATATGATAATCGTCTTCTTGGTTATAACAAAAATACGCACACGAATGCCTCCTTTAGCCCTTATGAATAATTTATATGCTTGACAAAGTCCCAATATCATCTTTATTGATTTTTCAATATATGTTAGAATCCTTAATGTGAAATGAGGTTTTTTTATGAGTAATACCTTTCGCGGAATTGTAAAGAAGATCATATATCAAAGTCCGGATAAGACGTTCACCGTTTTCGATTTACAGTGCGATGACGGCTTTTCTACGATAGCTGTGGGTAATATCCCGCCGATAGTAGAGGGTGAGCACGTTGAGATTGAGGGCGAGTGGACGAAGCATAGAGACTATGGAATGCAAATCCGAGTGACAAGTGCGAAACAGTTGACTCCGTCGACCACAGGTGCAATCGTGGTTTACCTTTCAAGCGGCCTTATAAGAGGCGTAGGTGAGTCCACGGCGAGAAAACTGGTAGAGTTTTTTGGTGACAAAACGCTTGAGGTCATAGAAAAGGAACCTGAGAGGCTTATGGATGTCCCGGGTATAGGCCGAACAAGATACCGCACAATATACCAGTCCTACATGCAACACATAAGTACCAGAGACATATACATGGGACTTCAAGGGTTTGGCATGACAGTCCTTCAGGCGTCGAAGGCTTATAAGGCATACGGGGCTAACACGCTTAGATTGATAAAGGATAACCCGTATCGCCTTATAGATGATATTGAGGGAATAGGTTTTAAAACTGCGGATAAGATTGCCGAGGCCGCAGGATATGAGCCCGATTCGGAGTTCAGATTGCGTGCCGGAGTGAAGTACACTCTCATGTGTGCGAGGCAAGAGGGGCACACATATTTGCCTATACAGGAACTTGTGGATAAGGCATGTCGGGTCATGGATGCCGAAATAGCGAAGGTAGAGAATATGGTTGCGCTGATGATAGCGGATGCGCAGGTAGTGTGCGTAAATCTCGGAAGCATCGACGCGGTGTTCTTGCCATATCTGTATGTGCAGGAAAGCAACTGTGCAAAGTCTATAATTGCTCTGGCAGGTAAACGTCAAGCAATAGC
>JAEDCW010000035.1 GCA_016293975.1 Clostridia bacterium | reverse complement strand
TATCTCTTCTACAACTGCGGGCATCTTGTCCTCATAGAAGCTCTCGCCGGCATAGCTGTCAAATGTCACGCCGAGCAGGTCGTATACCCTGGAGACCTCTTTCATCGTGACATCCTTGAACTTTGTAAACAGCTCCCACGCCTCCGGGTCGTGCTGTTCTATTTTTTTGAACCATGCCCTCGCCTCATCTTCGAGCTCGGGGTGAGTCTCCGCCTGCTCATGGAATTTGACGTAGAGGGCAACGAGGTCTCTGACACTGCCCTTCTCCAGGAGCTCATCGCTTCCCCACTTCTTAAACGCCACGATCATCTTGCCAAACTGTGTACCCCAGTCTCCCAGATGATTTATGCTTACGGTGTCATATCCCAGCCTGTCGTATATGCGCTTCAGCGAATTGCCTATAACCGTAGAACTCAAGTGCCCTATGTGCATGGGCTTTGCAATATTTATCGATGAGTATTCGACGACAACGCACTTGCCCCTGCCCTCATCGCTCTTGCCGTAGTTTTCGCCCTCATTCAGCACGCGCCCTATCACCGAATTCGCAAACAGAGACTTGTCCGCAAAGAAATTAAGATAGCCTCCCACAGTCTCAACCCGGCTTATGCCCTCGGGAAACACGAGCTGTTCTTTGAGCTCGTTTGCAATTACGGGCGGTGCTTTCTTGAGCGTGCGCGCAAGCCTAAAGCATGGAAATGCGTAATCTCCTAGCTCGGTGTTCTTCGGCACCTCTATCCACTCCGACAGCTCCGCGCAATCCACGCCGCAAAGCGGTGAAAGCGCCTGAGCGATTGTTAGCCTCATGTCCATGTATAACCTCTCCAAACAATGGTCTTATAACGGATAAGTATAGCACGGGCACCATACCGTGTCAACGCGGGCGGCGCCCATAAAACCGCGCATTATCTAGACTTTTTCGGAAATTCTTTCAGCGTCACATTTGTAACGCCCGCATCGCCCTCGCCGTATGCTCCTATCCTGAAGCTTTTTACGAGCCTGTGATTCTTCAGATACGCTTGAACTCCCGTCCTGAGCGCTCCCGTGCCCTTGCCGTGAATTATCGTCACTTCGAGCAGCCCCTTCATTGCCGCCGCTTCGAGATACCTGTCTATGTCGACCACAGCCTCGTCGACAGTCTTTCCGCGCACATCGAGCGACAGCCCTATCGAGTTATCTTTGAGTGAAACGCTGCTCGCATCCACATTTTTCTCCTCTGTCTTTTCGAGCCTTAGGTCGCTCAGCTTTGCTGTTATCCTCATTATGCCCACCTGCACGAGCGCCTCGTCCTTGCCGTCGTAAAACAACACAGTGCCGTGTTTATCGAGGCTGAGTACCCTTACTTCGTCGCCCTTCTTTACGCTCTTCGGCGCAAGGCTCATGTCCTGCGCGACGACGAGCTCCTCCTGAGGCAATTCCTTCTCTATGTGTCTAAGCTCGTCCCTCGCCTGCTGTATGGTCCTGTCCGCCTGACTTCTGTCTATCGCCTTTATGCTCCGTATCTGGGCAACGAGCCTGTCCATCTCGCGCTTTGTATCCTCGACGAGCTTTCTCGCTTCCTCGCGTGCCTTTGCCTGGTATGTACGCTTTGTCTCGGCGAGCTTCTTACGCTCGCGCTCTGCCTCATCGCGCAGTTTGTCAAGCTCTGCTCTGGCCTGCTCCGCAAGCGCCCTCTCCTCCTCGGCTATGCGCCTCTGCGACTCCGCCCCGGATATGATGTCCTCAAAGCGAATGTCATCCTGCTTCAAAAACTCCCTCGCCCTGTCTATCGTGTGTTCGCTCAGTCCAAGCCGCCTTGATATCTCAAAGGCATTTGACTTGCCCGGTATGCCTATAAACAGCCTGTAGGTGGGGGCAAGCTTCTCTATGTTGAACTCCATGGATGCGTTTTCCATGCCCTCGCGCGAGAGTGCAAACGCCTTTATCTCACTGTAGTGGGTTGTTGCAAGCGTGACAGTATTCCTGCCGTGAAGCTCCTCGAGTATGCTCATTGCAAGTGCCGCGCCCTCTATCGGGTCCGTGCCCGCTCCAAGCTCGTCGAGCAATACGAGCGCCTTGTTATCCGCCTTGCCGAGTATATCGACTATCCTCGTCATGTGGGAAGAGAACGTCGAAAGCGACTGCTCTATGCTCTGCTCGTCGCCTATGTCGGCGTATACGCTTTCAAATACAGAGAGTATAGTGCCGCTCCCGGCAGGTACAAACATACCCGACTGCGCCATAAGCGTGAATAGGCCGACGGTCTTTAATGTAACGGTCTTGCCGCCCGTATTCGGTCCTGTTATGATGAGCGTCCTGAAGTCCTTGCCGAGCCACATGTCTATGGGGACAACTTTTTCTTTATCTATAAGCGGATGGCGTCCTCTGACTATGCGTATAACGCCGTTTGTGTTCATCTCGGGCTGAAGTGCCCTCATCTCCTGAGCAAGTCTCGCCATCGCAAACGGCACATCTATCTGTCCCATGAGTGCAAGCCCGGAGAGTATCTCTCTGGTATAGGGCACGAGCATTGCCGTCAGCTCCATGAGTATCCTGTTGACCTCGTCTCTCTCCTCTGCGGCTAGCTTTTTGCACTGGTTGCCAAGCTCCACCACAGCCGCAGGCTCTATAAATAGCGTCTGTCCGCTTCCCGACTGGTCGTGTATAAGCCCGGGTATCTGTTTTCTGTATTCCTGACGCACGGGCAGCACAAAGCGCCCGTTCCTCATTGTTATGATAGGCTCCTGCAGATACTTCTGATATGTCGAGGAGTGAAGCATGCTGTTAAGCTTTTCCCTCGCCTTTTCGTTTGCCACCTTGAGAGCGCGCCTTATGCGTGATAGCTCGGGCGATGCGCCGTCAAAGAGCTCGTCCTCGTTCAGTATGCATCTGTTAAGCTCGTCCTCTATGAACCTGTAGGACGGCAAAAGCGTTCCCATCTCGCTTATTCTCGCCTGCGCAGTCTCCTTTGCAAGTGCGGTCTTTGCGAGTCTCATGGCTCTTAAACAGGAGCACACGCTCAAAAGCTCTTTCAAGCTCAGTACGCTCCCGTCACGCAGTCTTGAGAGCTGTTCCCTCATGTCGGGAAAGTCGTCTATAGGCGAGCTTCCCAGTCTGTTCAGTATGGCTTCCGCCTCGGCGGTAAGGTTTAACCTGGCGTTTACAGCATCAAGCTCATTCTCGGGAATAAGCTCTTCAATCAGTTCCCTCGAAACACAGCACTTCGCAAACTTTGCGAGCATTGCCGTTATCTTGTCATATTCGAGCGTTTCCAACAATCTCTTTTCCATATTATTATTGCCCTCTAATCTACCTGTCTGTTGTAATGACCTCTGGTATAGTCATGCGGCAGGTTGTTCACAGTCTGCCCTCTTAGTGCGCGCACGGCGCTTTCTATCGTTTCACCTACCGTATTCGGCGATTCAATGCTAAACTGCATCAGCCAGACCGATGCGCCGAGCTCTTTCGCCTTGTCTATTATGTATGTCGGCGTCATATTGAGCATCCTCTGGTAACACCTGCCGCCGATTATCGTATTTATAAACGGAAAGCGTCTGCCCTCCTCGTCCTCTATGTAGTCCGCGAGCCCGTCACAGCCCTGACACCCTTTACGCTCCTTTATCGGACAATGGGTCAAGTGCATGAGCGGCTGCCTGCAATACACGCTCACGCCGCATCCGCAGTCGCGGCATATGTCTCTGACTTGCGGCCTCGTAAGCTCGGGCGAAAGCACTATATTCTCCGCTCCCAGCTCTATAAGCGCACTTGCACACGCATCGTTGGTGCAATTCATGTGCGGCCCCGCAATTATCCTCAAGCCCGAAGCGAGACTCATGTGACCTATGTTGTTTGCGATAACTCCTGCAAATACGCCGGATTTCAGCAGTCCCTTAACGGTGTCGGCTTCCCTGTTGCCGAAAAGCTCCACGGGCAGCCACAGCAATGCGTTGTCGCCTAACTCTTCCTCACTGCACTTTATGTCGTCGTATGATATCGGGTCGAGCGCTATCGTGTCTGCACCGGCGCGCTTTGCCGCCTCCGCCTGCTCAGCGTTTCTCACGACTGTGATAAGCTCCGTCGCTGTGCACTTGGTTTTAACGGAAGCGCATCTATCTATCGCACCGTCAAATGTCCTCTTGCGGAGCAGTATTGATTTTAACCCTTCGCACGCCTGCCGCCTTAGGGCGTTTATGTCCGCTGCCGAAAGATATGCGTCGCCCACGAGTTTCACGCTCGTCTCGCAGGCCTCAAACAGAGTGCCGCCGAGCTTGTTTAACTGCCTTATGTACGTCTCCTCATTTTGCGGTCTCTGTGCATGAAGTCCCATTGCGCCACAGACCGTCACCGATTTGCCCTGGGCACTCATAACGAGCTCGCTCGGTTCATCGGTTTCGACCGTCAGCGTCAGCTTCGCAGGTATTTTAGTAGTTTTAGTATCCGCATACGTCAACGCAAGTCTCTTTGTCAATTCTTCTCCGGGCGCATCGGGACTTACCGCATCCGTCCTTACGTCGTCCCCGAAGCCGAATCCCGTCGTAAATCCGCGCGAGAATATGTCCACCATGTCTCGCACCAGGCCCTTGTCGACTTTCCCCGTATCTATAGCATCCCTGTAGGCGCGCGTCACCGCCGCAACGTATTCGGCGCGCTTCATCCTGCCTTCGAGCTTTATACAGCACGCGCCTGCCTCCGCAAGCTCGGCTAAATGGTCTATCATGCATATGTCAGTGGGGCTGAGTACCCTCTCGCCTCCGCCCGAAATAAGTCTCGCCTTTTTCCTGCATGGCTGTGCACAAAGCCCCCTGTTTCCGCTTCTCTCACCCGCCATAGATGAGTACAAACACTCTCCCGAAAAGCTCATGCACAGTGCGCCATGGCCGAAAACCTCCAGCTCGACGCCCGTATTGAGCCCGCTGAGGCGCCTAAGCTCGGATATGCTCGTCTCCCTCGAGAGCACCGCCCGGGTAAGCCCGAGCTTTTTTATCGTCTCAAGCCCATACTCGTTATGGACAGCAAACTGCGTGCTCGCGTGGAGTTCAAGTCCCGGCATGAGCCGCCTAAGCTCGTATACGAGCCCCAGGTCCTGCACTATGAGCGCATCCGCGCCCTGCTCGTAGAGCTTGCGCGCGAAATCAAGCACACTTTTAAGCTCCCTGTCGAAATACAGCGTGTTGACGGTTATATAGCATTTTCTCTTGTTGATATGGCAGTAATCTATCGCCTCAAACAGCTCATCCTCGGAGAAGTTTTTGGCATTGCGTCTTGCGTTGAAATTTCCTCCGCCCATGTATACGGCATCCGCACCGTTTTGTACAGCGGCAATAAGACTCTCCCTGCTTCCCGCAGGCGAGAGCAGTTCCAAATGTGTTTTTTTATCTCTTGAGTCCATATTTTTGAATCATTCTTGCGAGCTCTCCGTCTTGTATAAGCTCCGAGAGCATTATGTCCGCTATCGCCCTTACCGCCTCGTCCTCCGAATTGAAGGCTATGCTGTAGGGCAATTCGTCCTCAAGCGTTTTGTATTCTGTCAGCCCGTACTGCTCACAGTATCTGTCAAAATAAGCGCCAGGCATGACGCAGGTCTCTATATCTCCCCTGACGAGCGCCTCGAGCATATCCGGATACGATGAGTAGCCCTTCATGTTCATAAGGGTGTTTCCCTTTTCGTCCTGTTTTAGTCTCTCTGCCTTAGAGTACGACGTCGAATTGATTATGCCTCCCACGAGCATATCCGTGACATCGAGCTCATGTGAACCCACAGTTGCAAACACTACATCATCGGTATAATACGGCTGTGTGTACAGGAACGCGGAGTTCCCCCCCTCAACCATGAGAGCTATAGCCGCATCGACATCGCCGCCCGTAAGTACGGTCGCCGCGCCCTTTGAACTGACCTCTACGAGCTTTACGGGAGAATCGCCCTCAAGCTCCGGGAGTATGCGGTTTGCAAGTATAGTCGCAAGTTCCGCTTCGAGCCCCGTGCCGTCCATGCAGAAGCCCCCCATGTCGTTGCGAACCGCGACTACAAGCGTGCCACTCGACTGTATGCGCGCAATCTCAGGTGTATCAAAAAGCGTTTGCTCCGGTCTTAACGCGAGTACAAGCACTATCACAGCAATGACTACCGCCACGCCCAGTATGATTTTTTTATTCCTCTTGCCCCTCTCGCCCTGAAAGAAAAAGGGTATGCGTCTTCTTTTCACCTGTTTCCTCGCTGACTGAATATTTGGTTTTATTATAGCAGTATTGCCTTTCATTGACAACCCGAGCCCCAGTTGGTATAATCCGTCTGAAACTGTTTTATGAGGTAACATAATGAAAAATATAACAACCGAAGGCTTAAAGGAGATGTATCTCCGCTTTTTCACCGAGAAAGGACACACGGTGATATCTTCAGCCTCTTTGATACCCGAAAATGACCCCACTGTGCTCTTTACAACGGCAGGTATGCATCCGTTGGTACCTTATCTTTTGGGTCAGAAGCACCCTGAGGGCACGAGGCTTACAAACGTTCAAAAGTGCGTCCGCACAGGCGATATAGACGAGGTAGGCGACCCCAGCCACCTCACATTCTTTGAGATGCTCGGCAACTGGTCGCTCGGCGACTATTTCAAGAAGGAAGCGATTACGTGGTCGTTTGAGTTCTTGACAGACGAAAAGTGGCTCGGCATACCCAAGGAGAGGCTGTTCTTTACGGTATTTGCCGGAGACGAAGACGCTCCCCGCGACACAGAGGCGTACGAGCTTTGGCGCTCGGTCGGAGTAGAAGAGGACCACATATTCTTCCTCGACAAGAAGCACAACTGGTGGGGTCCCGCCGGCGTCACAGGCCCCTGCGGGCCCGATACCGAAATGTTCTACGATTCAGGCAAGCCCAAGTGCTGCCCCGAGTGTAATCCCTCCTGCTCATGCGGAAAGTATCTCGAAATCTGGAACAACGTCTTCATGCAGTACAATAAGACCGCCGAAGGCAAGTACGAGCCTCTCGTGCAGTGCAATGTCGATACTGGCATGGGTCTCGAGCGCACCGTCGGTGTACTTCAAGGCGTAAAGAGCGTCTACGAAATAGACTCCTTCGCACCGATTATCAAGCGCATAGGCGAATTGTGCGGCAAGGATTATTACAACACAGATGAAGAGTCCGTCAGGGGCTTCAGAATACTCGCAGACCACATAAGGACTGCCACATTTATGATTGGCGACGAGCGCGGAATACTCCCCTCAAACGTCGACCAGGGCTATATACTCAGAAGGCTTATCCGCAGAGCCATACGTTGGGCCATGCGCATAGGCGTACCGGACGGCTCGCTGTCGCAGGTCGCTTCCGTCGTTATAGACACATTCTGCGGCTTCTACAGGGAACTCGATGCAAAGCGCAGTTTCATACTCGAACAGATTTCGCTCGAGGAGGAGAGGTTCCAGCGCACCATCAGGCAGGGCATAAGGGAATTTGACAAGCTCATGCGCAAATTCGACTATGTCGACTGCGAGAAGATAATCGACGGCAAGTCCGCATTCAGACTTTACGACACTTTCGGCTTCCCGATCGAGTTTACTGTCGAGATGGCGGCCGAGAGAGGCATACCAGTAGACGTAGAGGGCTTCCACAAGGCGTTTGAAGCGCATCAGAAGAAATCCCAGGAGGGAGCAGAGGGTCGCTTCAAGGGCGGACTCGCAGACAACAGCGAAAAGACCACCCGTCTGCACACTGCCACACACCTTCTGCAGGCGGCGCTGAGAAAGGTCCTCGGTGACGAGGTCGCTCAGAAGGGCTCCAACATCACCGTAGAAAGGCTCCGCTTTGACTTCTCGTTCCCGAGAAAGCTGACCCCCGAGGAGCTTAAGCAGGTCGAGGATTTGGTAAACGAATACATAAGGGCCGACTACGAGATAACCTGCGAGGAAATGACCGTAGACGAAGCCAGAGCGCAGGGCGCAATAGGTCTCTTCGGGGACAGGTACGGCGAGCGCGTAAAGGTTTACACCATGGGTACTGCAAGCAAAGAAATCTGCGGTGGTCCGCACGCAAACAGGACGGGAGAGCTCGTTCACTTCACCATCAAAAAGGAAGAAGCATCCAGCGCAGGTGTAAGAAGAATAAAAGCTGTCATTGAGGGGTAAATTTCCCCCGTCGGAGGTAGCATGAAATACCCAAAGGGTTGGTTGACATATGACTGGAATATCGACGGCATACCCGCCGTGTTTGAGGTCGACCTCGACCTCTATGATTCCGCGCCCAGTGCATCTCACGATGTGCTGTTCTTCGTCAATTGCATATCTACCTCGTTAACCGCCGACATGACGAGCAGAGCGATGCGCGCAAAGTGTGAGTCGGTGATTCGGAAGTGTCTCAAAGTAAGCAATCAGCAGCTTGCGGGTATAATCAGCAATGCCGAGATGCTCCAGTTTTACACCTATGGCACGGACATTCATGCCCTTACGGATATTGAAGACTGCATACGCCAGTCTCACGGCATAATCACGCGCGTAGGCGCACAGCCCGAACCCCGTTGGCAGACATACATGAAGTTGCTCTATCCCGATGCCGCCAAATACCAGACCGTAAAGAATGGCGAGCAAATAGAGCTGATGCACAGGTACAAGGATCTTATATATCCCTCGCGTAAGCTCAGCCTCCACGTATTTACGAAGACAGAGCCCCTCAGGCTCATGTTTGAAGAGCAAGCGAGACTTTCGGGTTTTGCCATAGGTGAAGCGGAGTTTGACGACCATTCCGATCATCCCTACGGCGTCTGTCTGCACGTCGTCAGCACGCTCAACAAGCCCGATGTCGACGAAATCACCACGAGAGTAATACGCCTCGCCAAGCAATTCGAGGGTAAGCTCGTCGGCTGGGACTGTGCCATAATGAAACGCACCAAGCTGAAATAAGCTCAAAGTAATAACTCAACTAAAAACGGGCAAAAGCCCGTTTTTTTCGTGCGTATACTTACACCCGATTATTCTTTATATTGCACTTGCACCTATAGGCGCTTCATACAGGTTTTAGTAAAGTACAAAGCGTTACCTGCTCTTTCTCATTATAACGAATTTATTGAGCGGGAATTGTATGAGCAGTGCCACCATTCCGTTTATCGCTCGCATCGCCAAGCCTCCCCAGAATTCTCCAAGCACCGGCAAAAGCCACCCCAACAGTATCGCGGAGAACCAAATCTGGAAAAACCAAATGCCGACTATCATAACGATGTACATCACGCCGCTTGCCGCAACGTTATTGTCAGCGTTGAAAGTACCCTTGCGCTGAACGAAGAAGTTCACCGCCTGCGCCAACACATACGCCGCAGCTGTCGAAATGAGCGCCGCCAAGCCTCCTGCCTCGGAACTGTAGTCGAGAAGCCACCACGTCACGCTTATGTCTTTAAGTCCCACCAACAGCCGGCTGTTTAAAAGCGTATATACGCCGAGGTCCGTCACCGTAGCACAGAGCGACAGCAGATTGAACATTATAAACTGCCACAGTGCCTCGTGCCTTACCTTGAAAGCGTCTATTCTGCGCCCGAAAGCGGATTTTTTCGTTGCTTCTCCCTGCGAACCGTTCATGTAATCACCTCTTAATAGATGCGCATATCTTATCGCGTAGTCATTATATGCCATTTTGCTCCAAAGCATTAAAAAATGCAAGCGCCTATCCCCCTGCTCAAAAAAGGACCCCTTAAGGGTCCTCTATGCAAATACTCAATTACACAACCGTACTCAGAATGCTCATTACTGACGAAAGTATGCCACCGAAAATGCTTGCGGCAAATATCGACGCGAGTATTGCTATGACGATCGCAAGGCCCGTGGCTACGCAAACCGCTATGAGCGCCATCTTGCCGTATGCTTTGGCGGATATGGGCTTTTCGTCCATGTAGACGAGGAACAGTATCAGACCTACCAACGGGATCAAGAAGCTCAACACCTTAAGTCCCGTACTGGGCTCATCGGGCGCAGGCGCAGGTCTGCTGCATACGGGCTGTGAGGCTCCCCCGGTAGGTGCGCCGCACGATGGGCAGAAGGACGCGCTATCATCAACGGGCTTACCACATGAAGTACAGAATGCCATAAGAGCTACCTCCATATTTTTAATAGCATCATTATAACCGAATCCTGTATTAATAGCAAGGTACAATCGCGTGCATCTAATACAGTTAACGTTGTATGCAGAAAACATCATTATAGCAAATACAATTTACCTTATACACAGCGCAAATCTGACATACTGTAGGTGTATTGGATAAGGTTCAGCGCGCAACCACTTTCTGTACACTTTAAATTTTCGGAGGTAAAAACTGATAACAAAAGGAAAGGAATTCTCCGGACACAATGCTGTTAAAAGGCAAAGATTAAATTGAGATTTCGCGAAAAAGCTTTTTGAATGGCTCTCCGAATGTTCTCGTATTGAAAGACGAACATATTTATTTCAGCGGTTTTTCGCAGATTCGTGACCTGGCGACCCTCTGCATGTATGACAGTGCGGTAGACATCACCGTGGGACATCCAAACACCCTTATGGATCACCATTATCCTGTTATCGTTGATAGAAATCGCTGTATTCACGACGTTTTACTCATCTGGATGTACGCGATCTCGGTTACAGAGACTGTGAAACATTCCCCTCTTTCGATGGTTGCTACCCGCAATCACGCGTTTGGCAGACGTCAACCGATATTCCTGCCGTTGAGGCGAGGCCGCTATGACAGATAAAAAATGAATGAGCATGAGGGATTTGCAACTCACAAACCCACAGCCCATTGCGAATCCATCGCCTTTTGCTCTGCTCTGTCCAATATGAATCGTAACCCTGCAATCCAAAAACCTTTTTTATTTAAAACCCCTTGACAAAAATCATGTCCTGTACTAATATTTATAAGCATTTTGTGTGCGCCCATAGCTCAGCGGATAGAGTGCCCGGCTACGAACCGGTAGGTCGCAGGTTCAAATCCTGCTGGGCGCGCCAGAAAGATACCATTGCGATTTGAACCCTGTAGTTTGGATGCAATGGTTTTTTTGTTTTTGCTTTCATTTGCGCTTACCGCAAAGAAAAAGTGTTGTTTTCATTCGCACTGCAAGTCCTGTTATTATTCGATGCCGTAATCGCAATAATAGAAGAGCCTGGTTTCAATGCAACGAGCAAAACAACACCGCTATGTTAAATTACGGTTATTAAACTGATTACCGCATCAGAAATTCAGCGTATCAACTTTATCGATCTGGTCAATCAGCTGCTTTTTGTAATAGTTGATGTTGGTCTGCGTATCGTTCTTGCGAATGCATCGACGCAGAATCCGAGTATAACCAATCACCTTTGCCTTTTCCTCAACATCACTTAGCACCGCTTCGTCCTCTGTTTCAAGATAACGGGCAAGGGAGAGCCTCCAGAATTTCCCCGCTGTTTCAAAATCAAAGCCGAGGAAATCTTTTGCGATTTCATGGTCCAATTCAT
This sequence comes from Clostridia bacterium, assembly GCA_016293975.1. Lineage (GTDB taxonomy): Bacteria > Bacillota > Clostridia > Christensenellales > CAG-138 > RGIG1693. The sequence continues at coordinate 8,877 of JAEDCW010000035.1, read as the reverse complement.
AGAAACCGACGAATGCGTTATACATCGAACCGAATTCCAGCACAGGGCAGCCAACAGAAAGCGTATCCATATCAATGAGAAGTGTTTCACCGTTCTGCTCCACAATGTTATTTGTGTGATAATCACCATGCATCATATGTTTGCTTTCGGGCAGAGCATTGATAAGGTCATGGAGCTTTTTCGCCTTATCGGCAGGCAAATGGTCATTTAAGAAATCCGCCCACGCCAGCACCCAGACCTTGAAATCGGGAAGCTCGCCCTTTGGAACCTCGATGGAATGGATATGCTTAATCGTGTCAGCATAGTAAGCCACCGCTTGAGTGAGGTCTTCGGGATTGGCTTTGATAAGCTTAGAAATAGATGTAGCGTTAAGCAATTCAGTTACCGTACCGTACCCATCTCCCACGCGGACAATGCCATAGGGAATTGCGGTGTTTACTCCGAGAGCAAGTGCTTTTCGCGCATTTTCTCTCTCCTGCTGAATCTCAGGCAGAGCGTCCTTATTATAATAAGTCTTCACTATCGTTTCCGCATCGTAGCGATATATCGCACCGTTAGCACCCTTGGCAATAAACTCACAGCCCTCAACGCTAATGCGGCGGTATGCCTTTTCAATGGTTATCATATCGGTAAATCCCGTCATATCAAAAATCTCATATACTTCGGGAGATACGTTGATGATCACCAGCTTTGGTTCTTCCTTACGAAGCTTTAAAATGACACGGAGTCCGGCGCTGGAAATATACTCCAAATTGTCGGCATCAATAACCGTGTGTCTGCCTGTGTTTTCGCTCTTGATACAGGAGATCTCTTGTTCTACGGCAGGGGCATTTGAGGCATCTACCCTGCCGGCTATTGCGATGTACAGAATATCTTTATCAACATGGTATGTGATCTGTTCCATTATTCAGCTCCCTCTCTTAAACACAATTTCAGTAAGCATTTTGTATTCCTGCCACACAGCATCACCGTTTTGCTTCCATAGGCGGTAGATAGAACGTATATTTGCGAGCGCATCTTCGAGCTATATCATCAGCACGGCTGTCCTCGATATCGCGAAGCTCTTTCAGAGACTCTTCCTTGCGAAATACGCCAAGTGGACTCCGGCGGCAAATCGTATCACTTATACTCGGTCTCACAAGCTACCAGCTCCGCCACACGATAGCCGAGTTTTTCTCTTATTTCCCGAAGCGTGATACCGGCATCCTCTACCGTATCATGGAGAACGGCGATGGAAATCATATGCCGATCAGTGGCCGTTGTACCGACGATAACAGCTACCCACCCAACGGATACAAAATATAAGAATTATTCCCCACTTTCGACGTACCCCACAGTGAGCCTTCACGGCAAACTTTGCATAGCGTTGCTTATCAGATATGTCATTCTATCACCAGTATATCGGCAAACCCTGTCATTTCCAGCACATCCATAACAACTTCGCATACGTTTGTCAGTTTCATGGAACCCTGCTTATTCATTTTCTTTTGAGTGCCAAGCAGTACGCGAAGTCCGGCACTGGAAATATAGTTAAGATTCTTCAAGTCTAGTACCAGCTCCTCGGATGTTTTACACTCCTCGTTTATTGCCTTTTCAAGCGCGGGGGCAGTAGTAGTATCCAGCCTGCCCTCCAGCCTCATAGTAACGGTGTTACTGTTTTTTTCAATTTGGACGGTCATCATAACTTCCTCCTTTAAAACTTTTTTGTCATAGTCAGAATGTTCTCGCCGTTCTTATAAGCATAAGAAACGGTATCCATGGTTTTCTTGGTGATAAATATTCCAAGTCCCCCGATTTCTTTTTCTTCTACCGGAAGCGTAATATCCGGATCCGGCCTTTTAAGCGGATCAAAAGGCGTGCCCTTGTCAGACATACGGAATATAACGGTACTGTCGTTTTCGGAAAGGCTAATTGCAAGCTTAACATCGCCCTTTCCGTCTCCGTAGGCATAATGGGCTACATTAACAAACACTTCCTCAATAGCCACGCACAACGCCATCGTCACTTTCATAGGACAACCTGCGCTCTCTAATGTTTCTTCCACAAATCCGAGCACGTCCCTGAGAGCGGTATCTTCAGCCGGGAATACCCTTTCGCACACATTGCCGCCGACGTCATCTTTTTTGTAATCGAGTATCAGCATTGTGATGTCATCAAACTGGGGCGCTTCACCTACAAATTCATCTATATCGGCCTTAAGCGCCACGAGCAGTTTTTTCGCCTCTACCGTGCGGTTTTGATTCATAAATGCAATAAGCCTTTCTTCGCCGTACAGCTCTTCTTCCGCATTGGTTGCCTCGGTGACACCGTCTGTGTAGAGGAAAATTCGGTCTCCCGGGTCGAGCGTCATCTCATTGATCCGATAACGGACACCTTCCATTCCGCCCAATACGAATCCCGCGCGTGTTCTTAAATATTCGCCCTCGCCGTTTTTATGAATTACAAGCGGAGGGTTGTGTCCGGCATTGGCATATTTTAGATTACCGGTTGCTAAGTCAAGCATGCCCATCCACACGGTAACAAACATGCCCGACTCGTTATTCTCGCAAAGCTTTCCATTTGCCTTTACGAATATGTCATTGACCGCCATACCGCTTTCTGCTAAATCCTTGAGTATGGTTTTAGCTGTCATCATGAACATAGCGGCAGGGATTCCTTTGCCGGAAACGTCGGCAACGAGAAATGCAACTATCGTGTCGTTCAGCTTATAGAAATCATAAAAGTCGCCGCCGACCTCTTTAGCCGCTATCATCTGAGCGAAAATGCCATAATCCTCATTCTTGGGAAAGTTTGTCGGCAAAACTGAAAGCTGAATCTGTTTTGCATATTCTAATTCTTTGTCAATCCGTGCCGCCGCTTCGGTGATATACTGTTTGAGTGTTTTGACAGTCAAGTTAATATCATCCGAGAGAGAGGCAAACTCCGCATTGGAACGGACGTCAACCGTGACATTGAGGTTGCCATTAGTAATTTTCTCTAAGGAACTGTTCACCTTTTGCAGATTGTTGATAACAACACACTTAACAAGGAAATAAATAAACACAAACAGCGTCGCGAAAATCAGGATCTGCATAAACGTACTTGTATAGAGCGAGGCATCGCGCATAAACATTGCCTCGTCTGTCGGCATTGCGCCGATTATACAGAAGCCTTCCGCAACCGTAAAACCGAACAAATAGGGCTTGCCTAAAACCTCACATTGGTACACGGTTTTTTCACTCATGTTCTGCAAATCTAGCGAGATTCCGATTTCAGCGAGGCTTGTGCCGTTATATTCCTCATTATCCGAAACGATATTGAACTTTTCATCGCAGATTGCTATAAAGCCGTTTTTCCCTATGTGACGGTTTTTCGTAGCGTCGACGATATTAGAACCGATATCACTGTGGAACTGCTTTGAATCGTAGCCCACCTGAATAAATCCGCCCTCATCGAGAACGACGCCGCAGTATTTTCTTAAAAAGCCTTCGTCGTAAGACGTCTGCCGATACTCCTGAACAAACTCGGTTTCACCACTTAGCAAGACCTCAAATTCGGCGGACTGTTCGCCGCTTGCCATGTCGTAGCCCACATATTCAGCTACAGAAGACGCGACGATTATAAAGTTTTCATCAATGATATTGACCTCGCTGATGCCGTATTTCCGAGCTATGGCATCCAGATCTGGATTTGTCTTATATTCGTCTTTCACCTTCTTTGCTATTTCGAGCAGGTTTTTATCCGAAGCGTCGGTAATATCCTTATGTACATCCTCGAGAGAAAGCGTAATAACCGCATTTGTTTCGATTTGCGACATGCCCTGCTGCAAAACAAGTGTAAACAGGTTTGTGACAAAATACGCCATCACAATGCAGATCAGCAGCCACCTCTGGAATGTCTGGGCAATATGCTCACTGCCTTTGATCCTCGTCAGCCTTTCGTGACTTAAAAGCGATACAGCGATTATCGCCAGTCCCACAGCACCGGCATTGCCGCAGAACATCGGCAGTGTACAACCCTTTACAAACGTAAATGCCGTAACGGTATCCTGCATGTTTGTCAGGAATATCAACAGCATATGAATTACTTCGCACACGACCGTAATAGCGATGCCGTAGCCCCATGTCGGTTTTTTATTATCAAACATCAGCTTGCGCAATCCTGCCGCTAAAAATCCCGAGGTAATCGCTGCAAGCGAGCAGGCCAATCTTGTGTAGGTCCCTGCGCCCCAAAGCACTGAAAACCAGCGATAGACGCCGCCGATAAGACCTGAAATTATTCCGGCAGGAGCTCCAAATATGAGGCCCGCAGAAATGGGTGCCGCATCCCGCACATTGATAACCGTCCCCAGCACTTCCACACCAAAGCCGGACGCAAACGCCGCCATTCCGCCAAACAGCACACCGATGATGACCTGCTTTACCATGTACGGCAGTTTTTTCCATGATGTGTGTTTATCAAGAAGATAAACCGCTATCACCAGCACCGTATTCAGCAGAATAGGAATTAGAAGCTTCATCTTCGTCCCCCTGTCACCAATTGAGCCCAAATAATACTACTTTTATGAAGTCCCAGAGAAAACCACCGGCAATCCCGACAATCATCAGTATTATCATATAGAGTAACATACTCATTTTACTGATATAGTCTCTTGCAATGTCAAAATAGAAATTGAAACGACCCTGCATATCGGTATCTCTGTTTTGATTCCATTGGTAAGTAATAGCGTCGTCACAATTAAACCCATCGGGAACATAATCCTGATACAGTTCCTTCTCCACGCGCCGAATACGATAACAATTCGAATCATTCACGCTGTAGCTTTCGTCAACAGAAATCGAGATAACCGCCTTTTTAAGCTTTTGACGGTGAAAAGCGCCTATACGGTTAATCTCGCTCGGCAACAGTCTTGCCTCATTGATACGAATAGAATACCCGTACTTTTCCGACACAACAGGGCTTGTAATCAAATCGCGAACCCTCGTAAGCAGTCCGCCCATGTCAATATGCGGTTCAAAAATCTTATCCAAAGACTTATGCGGCATACGCCACAGAAAATATGCCTCGTCGTTGGCTAAGTATTTCTGCAATTCCTCGAGGTTAATACTCATAAGCGTTCCGCTCGCCAGGGGGGTTAGCTCATAGTCCAAGCAAGAAATATGTACAAGGTCAATTGTACGGCCATTGTAAGCGATTTCCGAGGTGCACTCGTTCTTTTTATAGTCGATAATACCTGCTGTGCTAAATGTCGCACGTAAGACCCCCTCATCCTTAAAGCAAAGAGAAGTATCCAGGATTTCCTCCTTTGTCACGCTAAAAGGAACATAGACATGCAGAGCCTTAGAGTCTTTTATACCGCGTATACGCACCGCAAAGTCAACATAGCTTTTACCATTTGGGTTCAGCCAATCATTTATATAAACCGTACTGATATCGTCACCGTTGACCCAAACCGCCCAACCATCGTCGGCAAAGCGCTTATTCTTTGAAGCCATTGTCATCCTCCTCATAATCCGGTTTTCCACACATAACGGTTATACATCCATTGCTTTTAAAAGCACAATATATAATAGTTTATTATATCACAAAGCAATTGAGGAAAAAAGAATTTAAAAAACTTCCGATTACCGCTGATTCTTAAACTTGATCGGATAACTCAAATTAGTCACGACATACCTCTCCGCAGGCATCGCCTCGGGAAACATGGCATAAAACAGCGCAACCTGCGTTTTTCAAATTCCCCCGATTGACACGATTCCTCATGCTAAACTGCAATTCTTTACTAATATGCGGCATCGACTACCATTTCATCGCTTCGACATTATGGCTCTGGAACATGCTCGGCTCCTTCATCATTGTCGAACCGTCTATCTACCGGACCAAGCTGCCCAAGGCTTCCAACCTGATTAACGGAGACTACAACGCCCGCGGCTGACCCAACACAACGATCAGAGGAGAGAAATGCCCTTTTTGTGCCACAAACATGACAAAACAGCTTCCCCATCGGAAAGCTGTTTTTAAATCGTGCAGCCCTAACCGCCGTGCAAATATAAGGTTTTTTATTACGCCTTGTTGTGCTTCGGCTTTATAGCCCTGGGCTCTATGGTTATCTCGCCCGCCTTTGTGAGCACTATCTTTGTGAGCACGGGGCCTACGAGCTCATATATGAGCGTCGCTGCGAGGACTACTGCCTGTATCTGCGAGCCGTACCGGGGCAGCTCCGTAAGCACTATCTGCGCCATACCTATGGCAACGCCCGCCTGGGGCAGAAGCGTAATGCCGAGGTATTTGCGAATGTTTGGCGAAGACTTAACGACTGCCGCTCCGAGATACGCACCGGCATACTTGCCGATGGAACGGGCGACAATGTACAGTACGCCGAGAATACCGACAGTGGGCAGCACCGTTATGTTGAGCTCCGCACCCGAAATCACGAAGAAAAGCAGAAAAAGCGGCGGCGTCCAACTGTCTGTGACAGTGAGTATCTCTTCAGAGTCCCGCCTGAGGTTTACAAGCACCGCGCCTATTGACATGCACAGGAGCAAGTCGCTCAGACCGAATTGCTTTGCAATGTACACGCCGAACATAACAGCGGCGATACTGAGTCCGAGCCTGTTGCCCTTTGAATGAAATATCCTCATACTAAGTGCCAATAATGCGCCTATAGCGCCGCCCACGAGCAGTGAAAGCAATATCTCAAGCAGAGGCATCAGTACCATGCTGGAAAAGCTCAATTCAACGCCGCTTGCAAGTGCGGACGAAACGGCAAGCGATATCGAGAACACCATAAGTCCTATGGCGTCGTCCATTGCGACTACGGGTAGAAGCGTGCTCGTAACCTCGCCCCTCGCCCTGTACTGACGCACAACGAGAAGAGTTGCCGCCGGAGCCGTTGCCGTCGCTATTGCGCCGAGCGTCAGCGCAAGCGGAGCGTCAAAGCCGCAAATCAAAAGCACAGCGTCTACAAGTATTACAGCTCCAAACGCCTGAAACAATGTTATGATTATGGCCTTTGAGCCTATCTGCTTTATGCCGGAAAGCTTAAATTCGCCGCCTATCGAGAAGGCTATGAAGCCCAGAGCAAGAGTCGTGATAAGGCTGAGCGATTCTACCGCATTTTCGGGCAAGAGTTTAAATACATGCGGTCCTATCAAGAGACCTGCTATAAGATATCCCGTGACATTAGGGAGGTGAATCGGTTTAACGACGCGAGTAAGAAGCAGACCCGCAAGCATTGCGACTGCCAAGTATAAAATCGTCTGCATATTACTTGTGTGAAACTCCTTCCCATCCCATTATAGGCAGTGTGAAAAGAACACCCGTGTTGGGAAGCTTCAGACTCCCGTTTACCTCATGAATTATATCCTTGACGACGGGGACGTCCTCATCCTTCAGCGCAATAAAGAGCATTTTACCACTCTCCTGCGTGGGATTGAGGAATTCTCTCAACGAGCCGAATATGGGTGGCGGTTCGACGTTTGACTCACTTATTGCCGAGAGCATCCCCTTGCAATCTACAGTGGTCGCCCCCTTTATTCCCGCTTCCATAAGCTTTTTCATGAGCGGTCCAATGGTATCTACCCTGTTTGTTATGTGTACAAATAACTGCATAAACCAACTCTCCTGTTCTAAATGTGCCGTTTATATGCGCTGTCCATAAGCGGCTGTTATTGTCCATGCAAATCTACACCCGCAAATATGCTTTGTCAATAGAGCGTTGTCATTATATAAACATATAAACTTATCTAACAAAAAGGGGGTAATCCCCCTTGTCATTCTATCGTTATAGTGCCTAGCTCTCCCGAGCCTACTGCAGTGTCGCTCCTCAATAATATAAACGAGAAACTGTATTCGCCTTGCGTCATGTCCTCGGGAAGCGTGAGCGCAAAACCGCTCTGTGCGTATGCATCCCCGAAGTGTTCCCGTGCAAGCACCTCCATTGAGCTGTCGAGCATCGGGAATGCCTCGTACACATAGGTTCTGCCGCCGCAATTCAGCATGACGGCGAGCGTATCCGTCAGTGGATTGTAATCGTATGCATCGAAACAGCCGAATATCCGGCCTTTCTTTTTATCACAGCGTCCGTATGCCTCGACATCTCCCGTTATATCCCCTATGCCCTCAAGCCTGTTTGCATATACGGTAGGCAGATGCTTAGTCAAATTTGGTATGTTCCTCTCTACGAGCTCGATTATAACCGCATCAAAGCCGTCACCTATATCCGTGAAGTCGTATGGAAACACAGTACTGTAGCGTACGCGGCCTACCTCAGAGCTTATGTATGGTACGAGTACCTTTACAAACGAGTCCCTGTAGAGCATGAGCGAGAGCGAATTCTTGTCGTTGTAGGTCTCAAACACGCTGTCGCGCTCGGGATTCTTTTTATCCGCAATTTCGTATCCGCCCGCGGGTAAATAGCTCACGTCCTCAAATTGACCCTCTGCCGCAGGCGATACGAAGCAGTGCAAATCGCCCGAATAATCGTAGCTTACCGAGAGCCTCGAGTCGTCATACGGCTCGTACTCGCCTCCGAGCCTGTCCATTATGTCCCTGTAGAAGAGTATCGCCCCGCGCATATTCCAATGGGTGTCGTGAACGTAGTAAATCAACTCGCCCTTTTCGTCCGCTTGGGCTTTAAGCGCAGTCAGCTCGCCGTAGAGGTCTATGTAGTCGACACCCAGCTCACGCAGATAGCCGGCCAACCTTTCCCTATTTGTCTCGTCTGTCGCCTTAAGTATGTAATCCGGCATATACTCGGGGTAAATAGAGTTTTTGTTGGGCGCTATGGTAAACGCAAACGTCGCTCCGCTTGTTTCTGCGCTGTCTGAAAGCAGCTTTATTATCTTTGCCGCGCGCATCAGCTCACCGTCACTTAAAAGCGCCGTGCCCGTGTAATCA
>JAEDCW010000034.1 GCA_016293975.1 Clostridia bacterium | reverse complement strand
CTTGTGAGTTCAACATGGATACTGCTTGTGTGGAACTGAAATTCACCGATGGCAGTGTGATTGCGATTGATACAATCGCCGTTGAGAACGAGGTTGCCCGTAATATGTACGAACGATCAGAACTGGACTATCTTATCTACAATGACCCGATTGGGTATGCAGACCTTATCTTGAATGGCGATCCCGAAACTTATTTGAAAACTGTAACGGAGTATAAGCCTCTTGATTAACCATCATAGGTATTGCATTTTCATCGGCACGAATTATTGACTGAACTTGGTATACTTTATCTTACCATTTACGGCGGGATATAATAACAAGGAAATAGAAAATGTTTACAATTTGTTTGAAGTTTATTCATTGAATTTTGTGCGAAAAAGTGATGTATAATCTAAATGGATGTAGTATTGAGTGATAGTAGAAAGGAGTGTTTATCATGGTAAAGATGTTTGTTTCCAGCTATGTAAGCCCTATTTGCTATTATTTCTCAACATGGAGAAGTAGAAGAAAAGCAGATTAGCAGAGCGCATAGGCTGGACATTAACACCAGTTTATGCGCATTTTTTATTTACTTTGAAAGGAGAATTTTTATGAAGCTAAAAACCATTGTTATAACAGTGCTCTTCGCTCTGTGTTCACTCTTGTCAACAGGGTGTCAATCTTCTTTGATTTCTGATAGCACATCACTCTACCAATCTCCTAATGTCGAGGTAACCATTGTCGATAACGCAGATCAAATCAAGTACACCCATTATGAATGGGCTACATTTACCGAAGATATGGCCTATACAAAAAACACGGTGATAATTACAGGAGTAGCGACGAATGTTCGTCAAGCAAATGTCAATTATGAATATATGGATACTGATGTATCTGATAGCATAACGATTTTTGATGTTGACGTATCGGAGGTTCTGGCTTGTCGATCTGGTTCTATCCAAGAAGGCGATGTCATAACGATTGGCGTAGGATATAATATGGATAAATACGGAGAAGGACTTCCGATTATAACAGAAGGGGCATCATATTTGATGTTCTGTTACGTGGCTGAAGATCAAGAGAATGATGTGCTTGAATTAGCTGAATATGTAGACTGTTGGATTAGTGCACCAAAAGACCTTTTCTTAGAACGGGTGGGCGATTTCTATTTATCAATCGACTTTTTCTCCGGTCTGTCGGACGCACAAAATCTTGCGGATTATTTGAATTTGACAGAAAAGCAAATTGCATCATTATCAACAATTGCTGTTGCTAATACAGACGCAGTGGATACATACATTGACGAAGAAATAATGCTTGATTCTGACAGAATTGATATGAATCAATTTGCTGACGCATTATATGTGCTAAAGACTCGTACGATGGACAATTCTTCAGAATTGTGGAATCTTGTAAACAGGTCCTACTTAATTAGTTGCGATGAACTTGAGGAATATGTCCGAGATACCGCTTTGGCTTATGGTGGATGATGAAAGGACGTGTTTATATGAGTAAACAAAGGATTTTACATTTACTATCGATATTCCTTGTGTTATTTGTGTTAAGCAGTGCATTTGGGATTACCGCGTATGCGAATTCGATCGACTCTTTCTTAGTTGACAGTTCTACTCGATGGGCAAATTATAGCGAAGGAGTCACAATTCATATGGGTAGCAAGAATACTACCTATAGTTATTCGTCATCTGCCGTCAAAAATACCTATTCCACATATGTGACAACTGGAATTGGGATGTGGGGGTCATATATATCTTGTACTGAGAGCAGCTCGTCGCCGATGGGTACAATAACGGTTTCCGCAATGGACAGTGGTGCCACTGCCGATTTGGGACCAACATATTATACTTCGACTAAGCATATGGCGTCTTGGACTTTAACGATTTACAGTCAAAATTTTGATGACAACGCAGATGCCGGTAAGTACCGGACGATTGCCCATGAAATTGGTCATGCATATGGTCTTGGTCATGTTAGTTATGATAATCAGATTATGTATGATACATATTCTGAATCTAAGAACGTAACTTCATATGATCGAGCAGGAATGAATGTGATGACGCATACGCATACACATAGTGGATCGTATTCAACAACTATTGAGGAATATTCAACTTACAGTCATAAGGTACGTTGTAATACGTGTAAAGCATATCGTTTGGGAAATTGTTCATATACTGATTACCACTCTGGATCAACCCATTACTTTGTGTTTAATTGTTCTTGTGGAAATGATAGCACAATGTCGTGGGCGTGTAGTGGAAACCCCTGTATTATGCCGTTTTCTATCCAACCGTCGCATGAGTTGGAATAGTTCTAATTGAAACTTTTCGTTCGGAGTATGCAGATTTACGTTCCGTCGCCATACGAATAAAACGCAGTTTTCAATGAGTGAGGAAAATATACGGGGCGTGCAGAGTGAGCTCGCTTCACGCCTTTTTATAAGTGACAAGACCGTATCAAAGTGGGAGCGTGGACTTGGGCTTCCCGACGTAGCACTGTTGTCTAAGCTTTCTACGGTACTCAACGTAAACATTGAGGAGATGCTTCAAGGTGAACTCAACGCAAATGACACCGTGGGAGGAAACATGAAAAAGACCAAGTATTTTGTCTGTCCCGTCTGCAACAATCTTATACTTGCGACGGGAGATGCGGCGATATACTGCTGCGGCAGGAAGTTAGAGCCGTGTGTCATGCAAAAGGCGGACGACGCCACAAAGCTCAACATAGAAAACATAGAGGACGATTATTACATCACGTCAGGCCACCCCATGACTAAGGAGAACTACATCGCATTTGTGGCGCTCTCGACGGGCGACAGGCTCGAGCTGGTGCGGCTCTACCCCGAATGGGATTTACAGGCGCGGCTTACCCGCCGTCACGGCTTGCTCTTATACTACAGCACGTCAAAGGGACTGATTTATCAGAATATCTGATTCATACACATAGACTTATATAGTGAGTTTCTCGAACATATAAAAATCCTCCGCAAGGTTGGTTGGTACGGAGGATTCACTGTCTTCAGACCGTGCTCTATAGATTCGAGTCTGCTTTTTTCTGTCAAATCAGCATCACTCTGCGGCGCAAAGTTTAAACCGTTATACTACTGAGGGCTCAAACACCATCTCTCCGCGCTCAAAACGCTTTAGCGACAGATTCGAGGCATCGATAGTGGGGGTCTCGCCGAGCACCATTTCGCTCATAACCGCACCCGTTACCGGCCCGAACATGAATCCGTGCCCCGAGAAGCCTATCGCCATATAGAAGCCATCCACGACGTCGCTCTTCTCATATATGGGCTGGCGGTCTGGCGTCATGTTGTAAAGTCCTGCCCACTGACGCACTATGCGAAGCTTTGCAATGGGAGGCAGTACGTTTACTATGGTCTTTGACATCTCTTCGAGGAATTTCCAAGACGATGTTACCCTGCCGTCACGCGGCTCGTGTGAATCGCTTCTGCCCATTATGAAAGAGCCGTGAGGCGACTGCTGAACGTACAGATTCAGTCCGAAAGACATTACCATCGGTCCCTGCATAGGCTCGACAGGCTCTGTAACGAGTATCTGATGGCGCTCCTTGTAAACGGGTACATCAACACCTGCCATCTCGCTTATCTCCTTTGAGAAGCCGCCTGCGCAGTTAATAACGCAATCTGTCTCTACCGTGCCGCGGTCGGTCACGACAGCCTTTACACGTCCGTTTTCAACTATGATATCGGTAACGGTACAGGGGACTTCAAACTCTACACCGAGGCGCTTTGCCGCCCTGTAGAACGCATCGGTCGTGTGGAACGGATTGAGGAAGCCGTCCTTTTCGCAGTACGCCGCGCCCTTTAATACGGACGTGTTAAGATGCGGTACTATGCGCTTTGCCTCATCGAGATCGACCATCCTCGACGGTATGCCCACCTCATGCTGTACGACTATGTTCTTCTTAAACTGCTCTATCTCCCTGTCGGTATCGGCAATGAGCAGATAGCCCGACTGCTTGAACTCAATGTCGCCCTCGTACCCGAGCGTCTCGTTTGCGTGCTCGTAGTATTCAATGGAATACTTGGAGAATGCGCAGTTCATCTTTGTGCCCCACTGCATTCTGACGCCGGCGCCGCAAGCTCCCGTAGAGCCTCCGCATATGAAACGTTTTTCGAGCACAACTATATTCTTCTGACCCTTCTTTGCAAGGTGATATGCGGTTGAACAGCCCGAAATGCCTCCTCCGATTATCACTATATCGGCAGTCTTTCTCATTGTTCTTCCGCCTCCTCTGCTATAAGCTCCATTCTGACACCTACCGCCGGCGGTCTCGTCGTCTGCGGCTTCTGCTCAGTGGGCGCGATGCCTGCCGCGGCAAGCTCACGAATGAGCAGCTGTGAGCAGGTCTTTCCCTGACACGGACCCATTCCGAGTCTCGTGATTCGCTTAATCTCGTCCATCGACGTGTAGCCCTGCGCGATAAGCCTGCGCACATCTGCGAGAGTTACATCCGAGCATCTGCAAATGATCGTATTCTCGTCCATCATGCTTCCTCCCCCTTTAGGGCGATATTCCTGACATTATAGAGCTCCGCTCTCGGTACGCGTACCCTGATTACGGGCGTCCTGTCGTTTGAGGCCTTGTTGTCGACCGCAATCACCGTGCCGTCGCAGACGTGTTTTCCCGCCCTGTCGAGCGCCTTTACCGTCTCGCCCTTTTCGGGGAGGGGCAAAAACTCATAGGGCATATAGATATCCACGCTTTCCTCGGAGATACTGCCGTCTACGAGTATGATAGCGAGCCCGGGGCATCCGGATACACAGCGTCCGCAACCTATACAGGCGTCGGGGTCTACTACGGGCATCTGATTTATGTCCTCGCCTACTTTTATCGCATTGAAACCACAGGCATCCTCGCACGGGTTGCACGGTATGCACTTGTAGCACTCCGCAACTGCGACCTTACCCTTGTTTATTCTCTCTGCCGAAGGAAACTTCGACATTACCATTTCAAATGAAGCTATCCCGGTTTTTTCAAACATATTGAGCCTCCACATCGAGCGCGGTATGCGCTATTCCGTCGCGTATATGCTTACCTGCGGGCCCTGAGCGAAGTGCCTCGAGCTGTGCCTTGAGGTCTGAGAGCTCCTCTTCGAAATCCTCCGCCACATAGCCGAGCTTCTTTGCCGCACAAAGACCCGCTATGCGTCCCTCTACCATAGCCGCCGATGCCTCTTCAACACCCGAGGTATCGCCCGCCACGAACAGTCCGTCTACGCTCGTCATAAGCTCATCGTTTTTAAGTGGTACAAGCCCGCCGAGCTGACCTACAAAACGCATTTTGCACCCTGCCATATGCAGTAACTCGGTGAGAGGTGCAAGTCCGACAGATATGCAGAGCGTATCCGTCTCGACGATGCTCTCCGTACCCGGTATCTCTTTAAAACGCTCATCGAGCTCGACTATCTCAACGGCTTCGAGCTTCTCACGGCCTATTGCGCGCTTTACGGTGTGCCCTGTCAAAATCGGAACGCCCATCCTTGCGACCTTTGAGGCGTGAACGAGATAGCCGCCTATTCTCGGAGCGGCGTCGAGTATGCACTTAACATTGACACCTGCCTGCATGAGCTGATAGCTGACTATGAGCCCTATGTTGCCTGCGCCTACCATTACGACACTGTCGCCCACGCTTACGCCGTATACATTCATAAGCGTCTGTACAGCGCCTGCGCCGTAGATTCCAGGCAGGTCGTTATTCTCAAACGCGAGCGCCTTCTCGCAAGCGCCTGTCGCAACGACTATCGCCTGCGGCTTGAACTTCACGTACTTGTCCTCGCGGTGCATCGCCGTGACGACACCGTCCTCGTATATGCCGAGTGCGGTAGTCGAGGCAAGTATCTCTATCTTATCGCCCATAGCGGCAATCTCGGATTCGAGTATGCCAACTATGTCTATGCCCCTCGTAGAAGCGTGCTGTTTTCTCGATCCGAAGAACATGTGGGTCTGTTTGACAAGCTGACCGCCTATGCTCGGATTGCGCTCAAGCACTATCACGTGTGCGCCCGCCTTCGCGGCATTGATGGCGGCACAAAGTCCCGCGGGACCTCCGCCGACTACCAAAAGCTCACAGCTTCTCATTTAATCACGCCCTTTCCCTCCTGAAGCTCGACGCGCATACCGTCCTCAACTTCAGTTATACATGTTTTGACATTAGGCACGCCGTTTACGACCATCATGCAAGAGGAGCAATTTCCTATGGCACAATAAAAGCCCCTGGGTCTGTGCAATTCGATGCTATGACCAAGGACTCGTATCCCGGCTGCGTGCAATGCCGCGGCAATCGTCTCACCCCTGTATGCAGGTATCGGATCGCCATTGTAATAAATAGTTACCTTCTCACCTCTGTCAAACGTGAGTATTGGATGATTGTCTATTCGCATAGCCGCCCCCAATATATTATTTCAGTAATATACTAACATATATATGATCACATTTAAAGCGAAATTATAGTATATTGTGTATTCCGTTTTCTAATGACCGCCATAAGAAAAAGAGCGCACGGACAGCTCCGAAGCGCTCCAAAAAAGCCTCTGCAAATTCCTTATATTACATCTATCTTAAACACACTGATGCTGCCCTTTTTGCAGCTCGCGTGAATTACAAGTCCGTCCTCGTTGCGCTCGAAATACACGGACTCATCGCTCCCGAGAAGCTTCACGGAATCCACTATACCGACAAAGCCGTCTGCGGCATCGATGTCCTTGGGAAAGCAGAAACTCTTTAGTACGTACTTACCGTTTTCTGGCTCGCCGAGCGTTATCGCATATATCGCACCGTTATTTACAGTGTACCGTATGTCTTGACTCGTGTAGACGGGCGCTTTGGAATCCGTAAACTGACCTGCCTTCTCGCACTCGCTGCCTTCACCGCATTTTTTCCACGGTATAGCGCCGTAAATCGCTTCCCCGTTTACTTTGAGCCAGTCGCCCAGCTCGCAGAGCAGTTTTTCGTCCTCGGGGGCGAATGTGCCGTCCGCCTTAGGTCCTACGTTTAGGAGCATACAACCGTTCTTGCTAACTACGTCGCAGAGCGTAGCGATAAGCTCGTTTGCCGTCTTATAGTCGCTGTTTTCCGTAAAGCCCCACGACGAGCGCGACGTAGACGTACAGCACTGCCAGAAGAAAGGTCTCGCAGATACACTGCTTCCCCTCTCGAGGTCGAGCACCGCAGAGCCGAATGCAAACGCATCGTATTTGTAGTTTATAACTACTTTCTCGCCCCATTCCTCCGCGCGGTTATAGTAATAGGCGGCGATTTTCCTAAGCTGTTCTTTTACGCTCCTGTGGTGTATCCACCAATCGAAGTAAATCAGCTTTGGTCTGTAGCGATCTATGAGCTCACACGTCCTCACTACCCAATCGGTCAAAAACTCCTTGGGAGGCTGTGCGCCGCAATCGGGGTCGGTAAAGCTCGGGTCGGGCGTGAGCGAAGGCCAGTAAATGTCGTCCCTGTCGCTGTTTGCCGCTATATCGCTGTCAAACTCCCTGCCCCTGCCCATGAAAAACCAGTGTTCAAGCCTGTGGGTCGATGCGCAGGCGGCCATGTTCTGCTTTTTTGCCGCGGAAAACAACTCTCCGAGGTAGTCCCTGTGCAATCCCATATTGACGCTCGTAAAGCGAGACAGGTCGGAATCGTACATCATAAAGCCATCGTGATGCTCCGCAACGGGCACCACATAACCTGCACCGGCACGCTTAAACAGGCTCACCCAGGCATCTGCGTCGAAATTCTCGCCCTTAAACATCGGTATGAAGTCCTTGTAGCCGAATTCGCTCTGTGGGCCGTACTTTGCGATGTGGTGCTCATACGCTTTTGAGCCCTGTATGTACATGTTGCGCGAGTACCATTCGCTCCCGAATGCAGGCACGCTGTATACGCCCCAATGCACGAATATTCCGAGCTTTGCGCGCCTGTACCACTCGGGCATATCGTAATTTGAGAGCGACTCCCACGCAGGCTTGTATTTGCCCTTTGCAATTACTTCGTCGATTACATTGATGTATTCAGTCTGATTCATGCTTCACCTCAAAAGCTCGCACAAAAGCTCCACAGAGCCAACGTTGTAGCCGCACACCGCGTGCAGTCCCATTCCGTCCTTTACCGCAACGAGTATCGGAAGCGCATCGCCCGATATATGCATAAGCTCCCTCACTCTTTCAAGTGCATCGCACGGTACCGTATCTATGCGCAAGGTTCTTATTTCCCGGGAAATAAGCGTATTTTCCTGCTCTTTCAGCTCGCTCTCTATGTGGCGAGTGGGCTCGTCGTCTCCACCGCACAGTAATAGCAGGGTTTTTCCGCAGCGATCCTCAAACGGAAGTGCCGCAGGCGCATTTAGGGGCTTTGCCTCGGCATTCGGCATTGAAAGCTTCAACGTGCAGTCGCTATCTATTTGCTTTACCAAGCTTTTTATGTACAGCGTGCCGTCAAGCCCTCTCCTGTAGGCGTTAAAGCAGTATCTACCCGCAGCAATATGCAGTGTCGCAGGCGAGTTTTTATCCAAATCGAGCTTCTGCGTGCCGTCCTGCGTTATCCTCGCTATTGAGAAATTGCCTCCGAAGCCCTGAATTATATCGTAGTCGGTTTCAACGCGGACCTCATGTGCGCCCTTTTCGGGGACGGGCTCGGGTCTCACCCAGGGCGTATGACTGCCGGGGTGAAGAAGCTCCCTTCTTCTGTTTGATAAACCGGTGCGCCACTCGTCTGAAGCGTGTAAATGAGGATCTCTGCCCTCCGCAACCCTCTGCGTATACTCGTAAGCGCCGTCGGGCGTACCGTGGGCGATATCTATAACGGCACTCGGAGGGGTCGCCTTTACCCTGCAAAAGCCACTTTCGGAATAGTGGGTTATAAAAACGTCGCCCATGCCCAGTATGGCGCTCGCCTCGCCTCGCTCGTCGCACTCCAATGTAAACAGCCTGTCAAAATTTCCGGTGTTGAAGAGTTCCACGGAAAGTCTCGCATTCGGGCACGGCTCTGCGCCGTTTTTTACCTGCAGCTTGAGCGTACCTGCGGCGGCGTATCTGTCCGTGACATTTTCAACCGCCCTGCCGTTTTCGCTCGCTATGTACGGATCGAGCCTTTCGCAGTCGCAGAGTGCCCTTATGTACTGCGCCTTGCTCGAAGCTGTGTCAAACCAGCCGCAGTCAAGCTTTTCCTGCGCCTCGCACGCGCCTGTGTAGTGCCATTGTCCGTTTACGTATATCTCGACCCATGCGTGGTTGTCCTCGCAATGCGACCACTTTACGGCGTAGACTTGCCTCGCCGGTATGCCTACGGAGCGATACGCAAGCACCGCAAATGTCGACTCCTCTCCACACCTGCCGTAACCCCTGTTAAATATGGTAAGCACGTCCGAAGTTGGCGCATCGTTGAATCTGTACGTGACGTTTGCCATGCAGTAGTAGTTAACCTGTATCGCCGCGGTCATGGCATCCATACCCGAAAGCATGGGCATGAGCTGAGAATAAAACAGCTTTGCACAGGGCACTATGGGCTCGTCATTTACATGCATAGGCAAAACGAAGCTTAAAAATATCTCCTCGGGTATGTCTTTTTGCCAGGGGGTATTGTGCCGAATGCAGAGCATGTGCGCTATGTGCTCTTCCACCTGCGTTTCCGTGAGTTTTGCACGGCTCGGTAGATATTTTAACAGCCTCGCTTTAAAGCGGTCGTGCTCGTTTAACTCGATCTCCCGTGTCACGTTTACCTTCCGAATCCGCCCGAAATAGCTTTCAATGCGATATACGCCGCGCCGAGCATACCTGCCGCGTTTCCCGTATCTGCGGCTAAGAGCTTCGTGTCCCTGTAGGCATCCATCAAGCACGGGCTGAGCGCAGTTTTAATCAGCTCAAACAAAGACCGCTTCTCCATAATCCCTCCACCGAGTATCATTATCTCGGGGTCTACGCTGTGTATGACGCCCGAAACGCCGAGTGCGACCTCGTGCGCCCAGTCACAGATGCGCTTTTTAAGCTCGGGAGAAGCATTCATCAAAGCCTCAGTATCCTCGCAGGTTAGAATGCCGGGGCATATGTCGCCTACGCTTTCGAGCAGTGCCGTCGCAGAGCCGTACGCCCCGAAACAGCCCTTTCTTCCACAACAGCAGTCCTTGCCATCAGGGTGCAGCGTAACGTGTCCGAATTCGCCTGCGCCGAAGTGACTGCCCTTGTATAGCTCCCCGTTAATCACTATTGCCCCTCCTATGCTCGTGCCGAGAGTGAGCATAGCGGCGTTTTGGCAACCCCTTGCCGCGCCCTTCCACAGCTCGCCCAGCATAGCGCAGTTAACGTCGTTTTCAACAAACGCAGGCACACCCACTATGGAAGTAATCCAGCTTGCAAGCTCAAAGCCGTCTGTAAGCGGAAGCGCTCCGCTCTGTTGAACGACTGCGCCCGTATTTGAGTCGATTACACCCGCACAGCTCACCGCAACGGCAGAAAAATCACACGCTTCACGCATGACCTCGGTTATCGAATCGAGTATCCTCTCGCGGCTTACCGCGTCCGTAGGTCTATATGACGGGGAGACGAGTTCTCCGCCTTCGGTGCAGTACGCATACTTAATAAAGCTTCCGCCTATATCGAGCGCCAATACCCTCATAGTCTCATGCTACCTCTCACGGTTTTTACAAAGTGGCTGAGAATATCGCCGTTACAGCCCGTGTAAGCACCGCTCCTCGGGAGCTCTTTGCCCACAAAGCTGACGGCTTCGTTATACTCGCCCGTTACGTCCAATTCCTCCGTAGTTGCAGACGTGTGTACGCTGTTTATCCCCGTCTCGCGCATTATCCTTGCGGCGTTGTCCGCTCGAATCTTGCCGCACGGCAGTATGTCTATATCGTTGCCGGCATACGCCTTTATCTGCCTGAGCCTCGGTATGCCCGCAGTCGCAGTATAAGCGCCGCCGCTCGTGAGAACGCGCGAAACTCCAAGCCGAACAAGTGTGTCTATCGCAGGCTCAAAGTTGTCCCCTATCATATCGAATGCCCTATGGAATACGCTCGTGTGATTGCCTATCTCGTCGAGAAGTCTCATGCACGCACTCTCGTCTATTGTCCCGTTTTGCCTAAGACAACCGAAAACTATTCCGTCCGCACCGGCATTGAGCAGAGCCCTTATGTCCTTGACCATTATCTCAAGCTCGTCTCGCGTGTATGAAAAGCCGCCCTCTCTTGGACGCACCATCACCATAATCGGTATGTTTGTGTATTCACGAATAAACTCAACGCTGCCCACGCTCGGAGTAAGCCCCCCGAAAAAGAGCGCCGAATTGAGTTCTACCCTATCCGCACCGCACTTGACCGCAGTAAAAACATCGCTCGCACTCTGACAGCACACTTCTATCGTGATATCCATACACGCCCCCGTTTCCGATCTGTACTTTCCTTTATAACGATCCCTCTGTAATAAATGTATAATAATGGCTTTTGCGGGGCAATGTCAACGAAGTTATACAATCGGCTTTGTTAATGAAGTACTATGTGATATAATCCTGAAGATTCATAAACAAGGCGGAAACATCAATGGCAAAACTCACCGTGGCGGAGCTCAAAGAGAGAATAGCGAATAACGACAAATCGATAAACGAGGAATCGGCTTACGAAGCCGCACTCGAGCTTTATCACATCGACGCAAACACAGTGGCGTGCGCGATACTCGGCAAGCTCGCAAAGAAGCAGGACCACAAAAAAGAGCTCACCGCAGCGCTCACAATAGACGAACTAAAGCGCAATCTCGCCTCCCCCATACCCGGCATACGCAAGACCACGGCCGTGCTCATGGGCAACATAGGCGCAAGCGAATACTCAAGACCCATAATAGAGGCGTTAAAACGAGAGGAATACCGCTATGTGCGTCCCTCCATGCTCTTAGCGCTCGGCGCAATAGGCGATACCGCCGCAGTCGCGTTCGTACAGTCGTACAGGGTCGAAGAGCCTAAGGACGAAACGGAAGTAAAGCACGCCGAAGCGGAGAAAGAAGCCGTTAGGCTCGTGCTCGGAAGGACTGTGCATGGCGTACACGCGCATTTCTCGGGGTTGAGCAAGCCCCACTCTGTAGAGCTTCGTTGTGCAAATATGCTCGGCGGTCAGCTTGCCGAGGAGCTAAGCGACATCGGCATTGAGCCTATACGTGAATTCTCAAACGGCGTGCTCGTAGAGACGAACGATATGCAGAGCTTGTTTGAAGCGAGGTGCTTCTCCGATGCGCTCTTCCCCATAAGGAGAGACGTAAGCCTGAATGCCGCGGCCATAGGCGGAAGCGCAAAGAAATTTCTCTTTGAGCTTATGGACTCATCGACAGACGCGAGACCTCCCTATCGCTACAGGATAGACATGCCAAACACTGTGACAAACAAGGCGGCACTCGCATCCGAGATAGCTTCAGTACTCGATTCGCCGGAGCTTTTAAACTCGCCGTCATTCTACGATATAGAACTGAAAATCGAGATCATCGGCGCTCCCGACCGCTGTGCACTGTACGCTAAGCTCTGCTGTGTAAAGGATAACCGTTTCAACTACAGAAAAGAGATGCTCCCTGCATCCATCGCACCTTCGACTGCCGCCGCAGTATTGAGATTAGCTTCGGACGAGCTTCACTCTCGAGCAAGGGTGCTCGACCCATTCTGCGGCACGGGGACTATGCTCATAGAGAGGAGCAAGCTCTCCCCCTGCGGCGCACTCACAGGCGTGGATATCACACCGAAAGCCATAGACAAGGCAAAGGTCAACGCTGCCGCGGCCGATGTTGATATCGAGCTTATCTGCAAGGACTGCATAAAGTTTCGCGCAAGCGAGCCGTATGACGAGGTAATCGCAAATATGCCCTTCGGACTTAGAGTGGGAAGTCACGAGATAAACGACAGGCTCTACGCACAGTTCTTAAAGAAGCTCCCCGAATGGCTGAAGCCCGGCGGAATCGCGCTCCTTTATACCATGGAGTATACGCTCTTAAAGCGCCTCATAGCCGAGCAGAACGAAATGGAGCTGTTGTCGCGCAAGCGCACAGAAGCAGGTGGATTGCTTCCGACCGTGTTCCTCCTGAGGCGAAAATAGGTTCAGATTGGTAAAACCGGCACATTTTATGCGGTTTTTCGCGCATTGATGTGCTTTTTCCTTGCAAACTCCGGCTTTGCATTGTAGAATGTATTGATTACAACAAGGGTTTTGGAGGATACAGTGGCTTTAGCACTTGAGGTAAAGAAGTTCATAAACTCACAGCACACCGGCGAGTACATCGATGTAGTCGTGCCGTATGATGTCGAGCCTGCGCCTGTCAAAAAGGCAAAACAGACCGCAGAAAAAGAGGCTCCAGACACCGCACCTGCACAGGACGACTCAGCGCCTGAGGGTGCAAACGACGCCGCAGCAGAGCTTTCCAATGAGGATTTCACCGTCTCCGAGGACGGCCCCATTGCCACAGAGACGCTCAAAATACACTATCTCGACGAAGGCAGCGGTGACACTATAATACTCGTACACGCACCCGGTCAGTCGCTCTACACATGGCGTCAGCTCTTCCCCATGCTCGCACAGGACTACAGAGTGATAGCTATCGACCTCCCAGGTCACGGCTATTCCACGAGAAACGAGCATTTAGGTTACTCCATACCCGAGATGGCGCGTGTGCTTTCAGCATTCATGGACGCAAAAGAAATCGCGAGCGCTAACTTCGTCGGCTTCTCAATGGCCTCCGCTTACTGCCTGGAGCTTGCGGCACTCTGCCCCGAAAAGGTCAAGCGCTTGGCTATCGTCAACCCCGGCGGAGTGACGGTTGAAATGCCCCTGAGCATAAGAATGCTCCAGACCCCTTTCTTTGGTGCGATTTCCTCCACGCTGTTTGGAATCAAGACGCTCACAAACTGCCTTAATAACTGCCTTTTCGACCATACCGTGCTCACACCCGATGTAATCAACGAATATTACGCCACGATATCCGACTCGCTTTCACGCCGCGCGGTAAAAACGACTTTTGCCCATTACTTCGAGGAGGACACTCTCGCAAAGCTCCGCGACATCGAGCAGTTTGTGTTGGTAATTCACTCCGTCGAGGACAAGTGGCATTCAAACGAGTGTGCCGAATTCTATCATGCGGGAATCAGAAACTCTGTCCGCACGGAGATCAGGAATGCGGGACATCTCGTACAAGAAGAGAAGCCCGCGAAGGTCCACGAGGCCGTTACTGACTTTTTTACCAAGTAATATACACGCTATATTTAAGAATATCTGTCAAATCCGTGATGCAGGAGCGTCACGGATTTTTGTTGGGGGGTATCAAAAATTGAAAACAAAGGGCGCAAAGCCCCCTGCATCACTATATTGTCAATTTTGTGCTGCCGTTTTCGTCCGAATTACATCCCTGCGAGGCGGACCAATATGCTCTCGCAGATTTCCTCCGCGCTTACGCCGGTCGATGTGACGTGCATATCGCAGGGCTCGGAATCAAACGCCCCGTGCTTGCGCTCAAGCATCTGCGCCGCGGGAGCCGGCAAAACCCCGTGCATACGCTGTGCAAAGCGCTGTTTTATCGTCTCTATGTCCGCAATAAACAGCACTTTGAATGCGCCTTCGGGTAGCATTGCAAGCTGATCCTTTTCCGACAAGACGTAGATTATGCAGTCGTCTGAGTCGACATGTTCTCTAAGAAGCTCCGCGAAGCTTCTCTCCGCATCAGGCGGGTTTTTTACAAGCCTTAGGTAGTCCTTGCCGGAGTAGAACTGTGCCCCCAGTTGCTTTTTCAACAATTCCGCAACAGAGGATTTCCCCGTGCAGCTTTCTCCAAATAATCCTATTACCATATCAATTCTCCGTAGCTTGATTCATTTTTTCGCACTCAACAAACGTTTCCGTTCCTGCCGCGCGGCACGACAGTTAGGCGTCGTCACTTGTCCTACTTTGGGAGTAATGTATTTTAGGCACAATGCCGTTTCCCTGCGCTTTAGCGCTCGGCATTTTGTCACATCCTCAGTATCCGCTTTATTCCGCCGCGCTCATTAAGTTCTATAACAAAATCGCCGTACTGCACACGTTCCCTTCCCTCATCCTCATACATAACGAAGGATGTAGACACAATACAGCCGTCTGAGTATCTCGCATCGTAAACGTTCACGCCGAGTAGCTTAAAAGCTCCCTCGTCAACGCAATCGGCTCTCTCTTTGGCGCCCGATATGATGCGCCTCGTCTCGGCATAATAACTCTCTACAAGCGTTTCGATAGCCTTATCCGCATAGTCAGCATCCGCGGACGCTTTGTCGTCTATCAGTGACATGGCAAACGGCGTGTCGCAGAAATCCTCGAAATCTGCCAATTCGTATTCCTTGAGTATACTCAGCAGAAGCGCGCCTATCTCGTACGATATCACCCTGATTGGTATAATGTTCGCTGTGTCGCATATGCTACGCTTCACAGATGCAAGGCTCTGCTCGTATTTTTCTCTCGATATCTGTTTAAGCGCACACAGCTCTACATATCTCGCCGTTCCCTCTATCTGCTCGACCGCCGCCTCGTAGCCATATTCGTAGCCGAAATTGTCGCACCTCATGCGCCTCAAGCCTAAAAGTCTCTCGAACTCAGCCGTGTCAAAGCGTTCCGCAAGCATAGCTATAAGTCTGTTTTCAAGTGACTTTATCGAAAGATTCCGCGTGTCGTAGCGATAGCGTGAAAGCGCCTCAAGCTCGTTTGGCCAGCGCGACTCGTTATTCATGCTCTGGAATGCGTGGAACATCTCATGTATCAGCTTCGAGGCAAGTATATCTGCGTCCGTATGCTCCTTCAGGTTCCATATTGCGATATGCTCCCCGTTAAACACTATCGCCGTGTTAGCCAAAAACCCCGCGGTCTTTTCTATCATTTTGCCTTCAAAGCAACAGCTCTCATCGTCGTAAAGCGCAAATCCGAGTGGCTTAAAACCCCTCCATATGCGCGAGAAGTCGACCCTGTCGATTATCGCCTTTAATTCATTGTAGCAGCTTAAAAGCTCCAAGTGTCTCACCGCTCCTCTATGAATCGTCTGTCCAAAGCTTAGTTCTATATAGTATTTAGATTATACCACAGGATCGGCGCCCACAGGTCACAGAAATAGCAGAACGTCATCCAAAAGCTTATGAAGTTCTTTGAAAAATGCTTCGGGCTCGGAATAGCCGAGCTGAAAGCCGCATAGCCGGAACTTTCCGTCTCCTCCTGCTCCGATCCCCACCATCAAGCGGCAACTGAAGACCCGGCACCGCAATAAACAAAAACCGAGCAACGAGAAACCGAATCCGGCTGCCGAGCATGGCAGCCGTTTTTGGTGGATGCTGAAGATAAATCACAAAAACCGAGAATCTCTGTATTTTATTCCATTTTAAAGTTTGATCGCGATCGGCCTTTTATGTTAGCTGCACACCCGTTTTGCAATCCTCCAAACCGAAAACGCAGGCAGATGTACAGTGCGCAGCACGATCTCATCGGTCAGAGTAGAATCCTTTCCGAATTATGTTAAATTTGTATCGTAATTTATCTATTTTTTGTTGAAATATGTTGAAATTCAGCCATTTATGTATTATAATGAACACAATTAAAAATTGCGATAAACGATTGTGCCGGCAGTGTGTTGAATTGATTTAGTGAATGCCGGCTTCCAGTAGTTTCGAATGCTGTAGAGGAGGCAAGGACATGGAATCGTCGCAAACATTGAAACGACTACGAATCGTAATCGTTGTACTTTCTGTTTTGCTTGTAATCAGCTTGGCGGCACTATCTGCAACGCTCATCCATTTTTCAGGGTTACAGGATCTCGCAACGGTAGAAATCCCCAATAACATCATTACGCCGGAATCTCTTAGCCATGAAGCGGAGTATGGTCAGGCTCTCTATCATGCTGACCAAATGCATAACGCAGTGGTTCTGACGAACACGAGCGAGACCGCGCGTCCCAGAAGCGAAACGACAATTGAGCTATACAAAAGGCACGCAGAGGACAACGACCCCTTCCAGGTAACCAACATGTTCCCCGGAGATGCCGAAACAAGGTATTACAGAGTCCGCGTTTCCCACTCTGCGGACGTGACTGTCCACTATCACGCAACCATCCGACCGGGCTATGAGAAGCTCGCTGAGGTCATGATGATTCGAATTCAGTTGCTGACGACGGGCCAGACCATGTACGAAGGTCTGATGCGGGATATGCCCGAATCCGTGAGCCACACGCTGACGGCATCCAGCAGCACCACAAGCGAACTCGAATATGAGATCACCGCGTATCTGGACACGAGGGTAGGCAACGACTATCAGAACAAAAGCCTTATCGCAGATTTCAGTTGGTGGGTTGATGGCGACGGTGGCTTGACGCCGCCCGGTACGGGTGATAACAGCAACGTGATTATCTTCCGGATAGCCATTGCGGCTTTCGTCTCTGCTGCAGTCATCGTCCTCCTGTACAGGCGTAAAAAGGAGGCTCAGAAGAATGAACGGTAATACGAATATTGTCCGGAAGCTCCGGTGGTCGATTTTTGTCGTCATTATCCTCGTAATATGTCTCTGCGCTACGACTTACGCCTTGGTCCTGGCCACCATTTCGGTGAACAACAATGAGTTCCAAACCGGAACGGTGCAGATCAATCTCAACGATGGCAACCCCGTAATCGAAGAGCACGAGTTCTTATTTGAGCCGGGCATGACCGTCGTCAAGGACTTCTTTGTGGAAAACGAGAGCAGTTGTGACGTCTACTACAGACTGTATTTCAGTGAAATCCAAGGTGGCCTTGCGGACGTGCTTGAGATCACCGTGCTGGATGGCGAAAAAGTTGTTTATTCCGGTTTAGCATCTGGTTTCACTAAAGAGAACGTGAATGCTGCGTCGGAAATCCTGCGGATGGATGAACGATGTGATTTGACGATGATACTCCATTTCCCGGAGAGCGCCGGCAACGAGACACAGAATTTGACGCTTTCATTCGTCATATGCGCAGATGCAGTCCAAACGAAGAATAATCCGGAAAGAGAGTTTGATTAAACAATGGAAAACCCGAATATCGAGCTGATTGCTCCTGAACAGAAGAAACCGAGCGGCGCAAAGAAAGCGCTGAATGTCATAAAAAACATACTGGTCATTTTGATTGTAGCCGTAGCGGTGTTCATGATGATCTTCACTATTGTGTCGATGACCACGTTCGACAGGGATGAGCGTTCACTGTTCGGCTACCGTGCGTACATCGCGCTGTCTGACTCCATGAGCGCTACAGACTTTGACGCCGGAGACCTCGTGCTTGTCAAGGAAGTCGACCCCGTCACGCTTCAGGAGGGCGATATAATCTCTTTCCGTTCACAGAACACCGAGAGCTTCGGAGAACTCGTTACCCATAAGATACGTAGGTGCACGACAACTGCAGACGGAGAACCCGGATTCATCACCTACGGTACTACGACAAACACCGATGACGAAGGCATTGTGACCTACAGCTTTATTCTCGGCAAATACCAGTCCCGTATACCGAAAGTCGGTACGTTCTTCCGGTTTTTGAAGACGACGCCGGGTTATATCATCTGCATCCTGGTACCCTTCCTGCTTCTTATCATATTCCAGGGCGGCAACTGTGTTCAGTTGTTCCGCCAGTACAAGAAGGAGCAGATGGCTGATATCCAAGCGGCACGCGACCAGGTTGAAGCGGAACGTGCGGAGAACCGCAAAATAATGGAGCAGCTGCAGCAGCTCCAGCAGCAGCTTTCCAAGTTCGACTCGGGCAGCGCGGAGCCCACAGCTGATTCACAACAGCAGTCATCGATACAGCAAGAGGAACCCGGAGCTGAAAGTAGTAGACAGTGAAACCCATTTCTCGAATAAACGGAAAAGAGGGGACAAGAACCATGAAACGCGAAGTAACAAGAACCACACGGGCATTGATCGCAAGTATCGTTGCTATGGTTTTGTGCTGTGCCATGTTGATAGGCACTACATATGCCTGGTTTACCGATGTCTCTTCTGCCTCGGTAAGCGACATCCATTCCGGCAACCTTCGTGCGGAACTGTACAAAGTCATTGGCAACGCTGAGATCAAGGTGAACGAAGAAACCAATCTGTTCGATGAGAACGTCCTATGGGAGCTCGGCCATACCGAGGTCGCTTATTTGAAGGTCTCCAACGAGGGCAACCTGGATTTGAAGTACCGGTTGACCATAAATGTGACGAACAAGACCATCGGCAAGACGCATGACGGCGCCGACATCGACTTGTCGCAATATCTGCGCTTCGCTGTTATCGAGACTGCCTCGCAGTATTCCAGCGGTGATGCCGCAAGAAACGCCGCTGAATCCGTTTCGCGGCTGATCTCCGCCGGATTTGTTTCCGAAGAAAGCAATCTGCCCGCAAACACCAAGAGCGATCTTATCGCTATCGTGGTCTACATGCCCGAGGAGGCAGGCAATACGGCTAACCACAACGGTACTAATATCCCTAGCATCGATCTGAACTTGAGCATAGCCACCACGCAGGATGCTGCCGAGTTCGAAAACATCGAAGATTCGGACACGTTGTATACGGTAACAAGCAACGAAGAGTTTGCCGAAGCCATCGCAAACGCAGCGGCAGGCGACACTATCACCCTATCCTCCGGCACGTTCATATTGCCGGCTACCGCCATTCCCGCAGGTGTCACTGTTTCCGGCAACGGTGCCGGTAACACGGTTATCGGTGTCGACGCTTCCGGCTATACGATTGAGAACGACGATGTGACGCTAAAGGACCTCAAGATTGACGGCAGTGCGACGAGCAGTGTTGAACACGGCAAGGCCATCTACCTGAAGGGTAATAACGCGAGAATCGAAAACTGCGTCATAAGCGGCGGCGGCACAACCACCTGGGGTGCATCCGTTTGCGTCATTCTCCAAGAGGGTGAAACCGCCTATATAACAAACACGGTCATAAGCGGGGGGTTCCGTGGCGTTTTGCTCAACCTCCAGAATGGCAGTGCCGTTATTGATTCCTGCGAGATTGATGCGGTTTATCCTATCAACGTTAACGGTGGTGGTAATTTTTCCTTAACCGTAATAAACAGCAAGCTGCACGGCTGGACTTCCTACGCCCAAATCACATCGGCTACCTTCATCGATACCGAGTTTAGCATGGGTGCAAGCGGTTACGACGTCGTAGCGGCCTATACGGATACGACATTTAAGAATTGTACTTTCGACAGCGCATTTAAAATTTATGCGCAGATCCCAGGATTTGGCTTTGTGTTTGAAAACTGCATGAAGGACGGTGTAGCTGTTACGGCAGAAAACTTCAAGACATTGTTCCCTGAAGATCCCGGCGTTTGGACGGGTTGCACCTGCACAGTCAATGGCGTTGCAGTGACCCCGTAATTGCCGCCACAGACGCCTTTATGAGATGACTTTAGAAAATCCGCCTCTCCCCTTCGGGGGAGGGGGCGATCAAAGGGCATAGGTAAAGGCTTAT
>JAEDCW010000033.1 GCA_016293975.1 Clostridia bacterium | reverse complement strand
GCTCGTGCTGATGTTGATGGGACTTTTGATTTTCCAGACTATACCAAACGTGCTTCTCTCGCTGTTTAATGCCCATGACGAGCTCATGACACTCGGCGCCAAGGCATTCAGAATAATCAGCCTATGCTTCCCGTTTGCAGGCGTATGCATAATGTGCTCGACGCTATTCCAGGCACTGGGCAAGGGTATTTTCTCACTCATAGTGTCGATATGCCGTCAGCTTTTGGTTATAATTCCCGCCGCCTACTTGCTTGCGACACTGACAAACGACGTCAACGCGGTATGGTTTGCCTACCCCATAGCGGAGCTTATGTCGCTGACAGTAACTTCGTTGCTCACCGTGATCACATATAAGCGGCATATAAAGCCGATATGCGGTAAAAAACCGGGAAACATGTTGGCGAGCTGACGAAAAATGTTGACTGCCGTTTGCTGTGATGTTAACATAAATTAGCAGATGCACATATGTGTGGTTAGTTAAAATTTTCATCTGGGGGTAAACAAAATGAAGCAGGGCTTCGCAACAAGGCAGATTCATACGGGGCATATTCATATGCCGGGAATAAATCCGCTGGCAACGCCGATATTCCAGACATCGACATTTGAATTTGATAGCACCGAGCAGGGTGCAAAGAGATTCAGCGGCGAGGAGCAGGGTTACATATACACGCGTCTGGGTAACCCAAATTCCAATCAGATAGGCGAAAAGCTCGCGGCTCTCGAGGGCGCTGAATTAGGTATGGCAATGAGCTCGGGCATGGGTGCAATAACTACCGTTCTTTGGACGACATTGCGCGCAGGCGACCATCTCTTGGCGGACGATGCACTCTACGGCTGTACGTATTCGTTCTTCATGCACGGTCTCACGAGATACGGTGTTGAAGTAACTCTCGCAGACTTTTCCAATATAGAGAATGTAAAGCGTGAACTCAAGGCTAACACGAAAGCGGTGTACTTCGAGTCACCGACAAACCCCAACCTTAAGCTCATAGATATCGAGGCGGTAGCGAGCATTGCACACGCCCACAATCCCGAGATCAAAGTCATAGTAGACAATACTTTCTGCACACCCTTCCTGCAGAGACCCGTTGAGCTCGGCGCGGATGTAGTCATCCACAGCGCGACAAAGTACTTAAACGGTCACGGAGACGTTATCGCGGGTATGGCGGCAGGAAAGGCTGACTTTATAACCGAGTGTACGATGTTCGGGCTCAAGGACATGACGGGCGCAGTAATCGGGCCGTTTGAAGCCTATCTCATCTCGAGAGGCATGAAGACGCTCGACATAAGAATGGAGAAGCATTGCAAGAACGCCATGGCAATAGCCAAGTACCTCGAGTCGAATTCCAAGGTTAAGCGCGTAATCTACCCCGGACTCGAATCGCATCCTCAGCATGAGCTCGCGAAGAAGCAGATGCACGGCTTCGGCGGCATGGTATCGTTTGAGCTCAACGCATCGAGAGAAGACAGCGCGAAATTCATCAACTCGCTTGATCTCTGCACTTTGGCGGTAAGCCTTGGTGACGCAGAAACGCTCATAGAGCATCCCGCAACTATGACTCACAGCACGTATACTCCTGAGGCACTTGCGGAAGCGAATATTTCAGAATCGCTCATACGCCTCAGCGCAGGTCTCGAGGAGGCAGAGGACATAATCCACGATCTCGAAGAAGGGCTCAAGCGCATATAAACAAGCGCAGGTAGCAACGCTTTAACAAACAAACGGCACTTGTACAATTAACGACAGTACGAGTGCTTTTTTATCTGTGTGTATCGTAAGGGCTTTCTGTTTTTGCTGTTTTGCGCGTTTTACTTTACGATTTTAGTCTGACTGCAAGCTCACGGAGCCCCTTTGCCATCCTCGATATCTCGCCGGGCATCCTGTTACGCTCGTCAGGAGAAAAGTCTTCAAGCATTGTGGTGAAAAGCATCTCGTAGTCCACCTCGCACCAGTAGGCGTATTCTTCGCCCTTCTTCGTGAGCGATACGCGTATACAACGCGTATCCGTCTTGTCGCGCGTGCGCTTGACAAATCCGCTCGCTTCAAGCCTTCTTAATGACGTGCCTATCGAGGCCTTCGATATACCGATCTTTTCCGCAAGCTCGTTTTGAGTGAGTGCATTGCCCGAATCCCTCACAGTGATGAGCAGTTGGGGCTGACCGGGGTACAGATTATATTTTGAGAGTATCTTAGTGAGACAAGTATTATACAGATGAAGCATCTCGATGAACTCGAGAGACATATTGAGTGTTGTAGCTCTGTAATTTTGAAGTTCATTATCCATGCTGTGCCACCTCCTGACTGTGTACATTATAATAGACAGGAAAAATGTGTCAACAAAAAAGTAAGCCGGCTGTTTATAAACCGACTTACCAAGCTTGATTTTATGCTATTTTATGCGGAAATATTAGCCTATATCCTTGAGCATAAGAATTTCGACGGTTTCCATGGTGGCAGCTTCTTCGAGCGTCATTGTAATGTAGATTTTATACATTGACGATCCCTTCTGGTTCGCAACCTTATCGTTGGCACCTGCCGTTACCACCGTGCGAATGCCGATCGAGAAGTTGGTGGATGTACCCACGATACCTACGACCTGAGGCTTTGCAGAAACTTCGTCGTAATCGATACCGCAAATAACGAGCACATTCTCCTTAAAGAATGCTTCGTCGTAGTTGAGCTTCTTAGCGCCGCTGGAAGAGCCGCTTTCAGGATGCTTTGCGACAAAGTCCTTATACTCATCCAATGTGCGGATTATGAAAGCTGAGGGTGATGTATCATCCAAAGCCTTGTCTGTTTTGACGACAGACGCATTAAACTTATGGCTTGTTTCCTTGGGCATAAGCTGCATATAAGCATTCCTGAGCTCATCTGTAAGTTCCTCTCCGGGAAGCTTGTTGGGTTCTTTCTTGCCGGAATCGACATTTACGGGTGCTGCTGATTCTTTGGGGTCTGCCGGTGAGCAGGCGACTACCATTGCTATAACAAGCATTATTGCTAATACGGATATTAATTTCTTCATAAGTACCTCCTTGAAGTCCTTTACTAATAACACGATTTTACTAAATAAAGGTTGCATTGTACAGGGAAAACATTTATCTTTCATAATTTTGACACAAAGGGTATAATAAGGACAAACAAATGCAGTGAGGTAATATGGGAAGGATTCGTGTTATAGGTACGGGCGGAACTATAGCCTGCGTACAGACTGAGCATGGGCTTGCGCCGAGGCTCGGGGCGAAGGATCTGCTTCAATATTTGAGCATAGATACGAGCGACATTGACTGTATCGATCTATTTAAGATGGACAGCTCCAACATACAGCCGGAGGAGTGGTGCACGCTTGCGGGTAAGATACATAAGACCGCGTGGGATTACGACGGTATAGTCGTCACCCACGGCACGGATACTATGGCCTACACCGCATCTATGCTTTCGTTCATGCTTCAGGGAATAGATATCCCGGTAGTGCTGACGGGTTCGCAGTATCCTATAATAAACCCCGATTCAGACGGCAAGAGAAATCTCGAGGACGCAATAGTTGCCGCACGTGGACTTTCAGGCGGCATTTACGTCTGCTTTGGTTCGGATGTCATGCTTGGTTGTCGTGCGGTAAAGACGAGAACTACTTCGCTCAATGCATTTGAATCGATAAACTATCCCATGATTGCAAAGATACAGGACCACAAGCTTATTAGGCTCAACGAGCCCAAGCGCATATGCAGGCAGCCTGAGTTCACGACAGATATAGACCCCCGCGTGGCTCTCATTAAGCTCATACCAGGTACGGGAACGGCACTTCTCGATAATCTGCCAAACTGCGGCATACGAGGTGTCGTGGTAGAGGCATTCGGTTTGGGTGGAGTACACAACATAAGGCGAGACCACACCGAGAGCCTCGCTAGGCTTATGAGAAACGGCATAACTGTCGTGCTTTCGTCGCAGTGCCTATACGAGCCGTCGAGTCCCGATATTTACGAGGTGAGCCGCGTACTTAGGGATGCAGGTATAATACCGTCCTACGATATGACGACGGAGGCGACCGTTACAAAGCTAATGTGGGTGTTGGGTGCTGTATCCGATCCCGAGCGTATACAACAGCTCATGCGTACGAATCTGGCAAATGAGATGGTTGAAGTAGAGAAGCAGAAAACTCTGATTTGCGTTTAGTATAAAGCTTACACAGAACAGCAACATGGGGCGCTTTGCGTCCCTTTTTTGATGCACGGAGTTTTTCTATAGTGGAATAACGATAACTTGCGCAGGCCGCAAGACGAAAAACGCCTCTCTTATTATAAAGGGAGGCGATACAGCGAAGCAGTGTCTGTGGAAACAAATTCCGAAAGCAAGGCGCTACTTCAGCATCTCGCGCGCAATCTGGAACTTAAGTGAGTTGAACTCCTCTGTGTTTTTGATGTCGAGGAGCACGAGTACGAGCCTCGCTTCATCGACTCCCACACCTGTCCTGTAGCCGGCAAACCAAGCGAGAACCCGGGATTTGTCGCTTCCGATTTCGGCGGTACCCGTTTTTCCGGCGATTTTATAGGTAGATACCCTAAGGGGTCTGCCTGTGCCGTTGTACTGCGGGTCTACGACGTCTTCAAGCATAGGCTCGATCGTAGCAATTGCGCTCTTTGAAAGCACACCCTCTCTAAAAACAGTGGGCTCTGTCTGCATGATAGGTGCGTCGCTTATGCCGTTGACCTCGTAGATGCCCTTGATTATGCGTGGAACCATTATGTCTCCGCCGTTTGCAAATGCGCCGAACATACACGCCGCCTGTAGAGGCGAAAGCAGAAGCTCGCCTTGACCGTAACCCATATCCGCCAAAAGCTTGATGTACATTTCGGTGCCTTCATTGACTATGTTTGGCTTGGAAACAGGCAGATCAAACGGTATCGCTTCATCCATTCCGAGACGGTTCAGAAAACTTAGGAGCTTATCTGAGCCGGCTTTAAGTGCCGCATACGCAAAATAAATGTTGTCGGAGTGGAGCAATGCGTTTCTCATGTTGAGCACGGGCTCGCGGTTGTTGACTTTTGCGCGCTTTATTGCAGGGTATACCCATGCGCCGAAGCCATCGGGTGTCCAGTAGTCATTTTCGATTTTCCAGGTAAATTCGGAGTTAGCCGTGAGCACATTGTCCATGAGCGCTTCTGCGGCGATAAACGGCTTGAATATAGAGCCGGGGGGATATGTGCTCGAAGTTATCTTGTTTAGGAATGGCGCGCGCTTGTCGTTTACATACGCCTCGTACGCTTCGCTCGAAATACCCCTTGCGAACAGATTCGCATCGTAACCGGGGTCGGATGCCGCCGCGAGTATTTCGCCCGTTATGGGATTCATAACGACAACTGCGGCGGAGGTCTCTTCTCCGTAAAGCGTGTTTTCGATCACCTCATCGAGCCTTATTTGGAGGTTAGCATCGATCGTCAAATGCAGGTCATAGCCATCGCGCTTCTCTACTTCGCAGACTGTTGAGGAAACACTGCCGTCGTACTTTTTTATGACAAACTTCACGCCGTCGATGCCTCGGAGCTGCTTTTCGTGCTGTTTTTCGAGTCCTGCCTTGCCGATTACGTCTCCGGATTTATATGGAGTCTCTCCAGCTTCGAGATTTGCGTTGAGCTCGTCAAGCTCCTCGCTGCTGCCATAGCCGGCGTAGCCTACCATGTGTACGAGCATATCTCCGAAGGGATAATAGCGTCCCGTCTGCGAGCTTTCGATTACTTCAATGCCCGCTATGCTTTCAAGCGTGCTCACCGTGTAGCTGTTTGCCTCGTCGGGATAGAGATAGCCCAGTGTCACGACGTCGGACCCCGTGTCGAGCTTATTGAGTATAGATTCTTTCGACGCAGACGTAAGATCGGAGACCACACCTGCTGCGGCATTGATGTCAGCAAGCTCCGCGACCGTTGCATTTATCGCAAACAGATTGACATTCTGCGCCACAACGCCCTCACTCATTGCGATTTCTCCACGGCTCGCAGTATCTGTCACTTGAAGGATTGAATCACCCCATTGCATATCGGGGAATATCAGGGCAGGAGTCCATGCGAGCTCCCACTTTCCGGCGGATGATTTCTTGAACGATATCGAGTATGTGTTGGTTATGTCTCCGAATATTTCGGTATGGTATGTGAGCGTATAGTGACCGCCCACGAGGTATATCCCGTCGTTTATAGGTTCAAGCGAGTACGAGATGCTATTAACTCCAAGTGCATCGAATATCTTTGTGTGCTTCGATACAAATTCGTCCTTGGATATGTTATTGTAGGTGTATTGCACATAGAGCTCGTCCGCTATGCGCGAATTGTACAGCTCGTCAACCTGTCTAAGCTGGTCTTGAGTTACATCGTGAGGGATGACATATGCAAGCTCAGAGTCGCTTTTTTCGGGTTTAACACCGCATATATCGTAAAAAGCTGTGGCATACACATCCTCATCCATCCGCTTTGCATCGTCCTCGTCCCTTGCACTTTTTGAGTTGAGATAATCAAAACAGGCTTCAAAATCCTCAGCGGCATAGCTTTCGAGATAGCCACTGCAGATAGACATGCCCGTAATTGTGGTAGAACATCCTGCAAGTATCGATATGAACGGCAACAGAATCGCGCCGACTAAAAGGAGTGCTGTGCTTCGTCTCATGTGTTACCTCGATATATTTGTGTCAACATTATAAAGCGGATTGAGCTGTTTAGCAAATAAAAAAGGACCGTGATGAAACACGGTCAATCTTACAAAACAAGCAGATGCTTGAATTAGCGCTGTTTTGACGTCATCAGCCCTGACTCACGTTTGCCGCACCGCCTGCAAGAAGCTGTGCAAACGTATCATCGGCTATGACGACCCATGCGCCGTTTCTCATGGAGAAAAGCACGTCAGCGGTAGCAGTTACCAGCTCGACATCGCCGCTCTCGTATATGGTCTTCCAACGCGCAAGCATTTCAGCGCCGCTTCCGGGGCTCGTGAGACCGTCGCGCACACAGCTATCGAGATAGAGCTGACCGGCAGAGGAGTTGCTGTAGGTCTGTATTGTAACGCTCGCCTTAGCTGCTCGCGCATCGCCTTCGCCCGTAACGCTCAGGTTGCTGAAATCCGTTACCTTAAGCGCTCCGAATGAGAGCTTCATGAGTTCAATGAGCTCGGTATGCTCCTCTGAAGGCATATCACCGAATACAGAGCCACCCGTCGTCTCATTGCCCTTGTCGATGCAATGGCTCTGGAGCTTCTCCGCATCCATTTCACGGAACGCCTTAATGCAAAGATTGAGTACCTTCTCTGGTGAGTTTCCGTTGACATCGGGATTAGATACACAGCCTGCGACGGTAAAAAGCATGGTACAAATCAAAAGAACAGCTATCGTCTTTTTAATCATTTATCATTTCCCCCAAAGTTATTTTTTCAGTGCATTCGCAAGGAGCATAAACTCCTCAACACATATTGCCTCGGCGCGCACATCTTCCCTTATGTTTAATTGGGAAAGTGCTGCTGCAATGTCTGATTTATCGTATCCGGCAGATGAAAGCGTATTGACGAGTGTTTTGCGTCTACCCGCAAATGCCGCCCTGACGAGCCCGTCCAAGTTGTTTGGAAGAACTCTGCCTCTCGATTTGAGCGTAATTACTGCTGAGTCTACATCGGGTCGAGGGTAGTAGGATGAGGGTGAAAGCCTGAGCACCGTCTCCACATTATAGCGCGCCTGCGTCATTACCGAAAGATGCCCGTAGACGCGCGCACGGGGAGGTGCGCTGAAGCGTTCTGCCGCTTCAGCTTGAACCATGAGGCACATTCCCTCTATGGGCAGGGGCGACGTAACGAGCCTCGTGCTTATCGGCGTGGTTATGTAGTACGGCAGGTTTGCTACGACGTGAAAAGGCCTCTCTCCGAGCCTTGCGTAAATTTCGTCGAGCTTAACCCTCAAAAAATCCGCGTATATTACCTCCGTATTGGGATAAGGCGCAAGCCTATCGCGGAGAACCTCCGTCATGCGTTGATCTATCTCTACCGCAACGACACAGGAAGCCCGCTTAGCGAGCGCCACAGTGAGTTCACCGAGTCCCGGTCCTATTTCGAGCACCGGCTTTTCGTCGATATCCGCAGAGTTGACTATGGATTCGAGTGCATCACCGTCGCACAGGAAATTCTGCCCGAGTGACTTGCTTGCATTAAGCCCGTACCTTGCCAAAAGTTCCTTTGTGTTTTTCATTACGGATGTCTCGGTACATATACCCAGTCCTGAAGGACATATACTTTGTAGTTGCGCTTGCGCCCCCATCTGAAGCACTCTTCGGCGGTATCCATGAACAGGTCGATGAGGTTGAACATTCCGCCCTCGAGGAATCTGAATCCGCCCGTATCGAGCGCCGTGCCGTAGCCGTAGCCGGGAACGTATATCTTGCTGTAGTAGGGTATCCTTCTGGGGTTGACCGCCATAGTACCGAGACACGGCCATGTGCCCATTGCGGTTTGGTTGCCCGTATGGGTGTAGGCGGTGCACTCGACATACATGACTTCCTTAATCATGTCGGGTGTCGGAGCGGCTCGCCATCTGCGCCACTCGGCTCTCAGACTGGTTTGCAGACGGATTTTCGTGCCTACGCGCAGTACTCTATCGACAGCGGGTGTCAATACGACTTGGTCGACGACGCGCCTTGAGATTTCCTTGCCGTCTCTGATGATAATGCGCTGTGTGATTTGCTTTTTGCCGTCGCTGCCCTCTACGAGCACCTCCTGGTTACCCTCGTACCAGTTGGGGTCCTCCTGTACGATCTCTTCGTGTTCGAGCGTTCTGTAGGTGGTGTTGTACGCTATCTCGACATTTGCGTAGTTTATGACCATTCCGGGTTGTATGTCGTCAAACGGAAGATATGATATTTCGTCCTCTTGGCTGTAGTCTATGTTGGCGGCTTTGAGTGCATCGCTTACCGTTCCGTCAGCGAGCTTTATTACGTGTACCTGGTCTTTTGCGGTAACAACAACGGGTACTGCCCTCGTTACAACCACCGTCTGTCCGTCCGTCAATGCACTTGTAAGCTCGGCTGAGACCGTGTCCTCGGGATCAAGCTCCGTACCGGTGAGCTCCAGAAGCTCCGATACACTCATTTCACGCACGGTGTACGTCGTCTCTGCGCCATCGCAGTTGAGCGTGACAGATATTCTTCCGTCGTCCGCCAAAGCTGTTACTCCGAGCAATACCGATGATGCAAGGGTGAGAAGCACAAGTGAAATGCTCACCAA
The DNA here is from genome assembly GCA_016293975.1 of Clostridia bacterium. GTDB lineage: Bacteria > Bacillota > Clostridia > Christensenellales > CAG-138 > RGIG1693. The sequence goes on along the minus strand of JAEDCW010000033.1, from coordinate 11,261 downwards.
GCTAAGGACAAAGCGCTTTCCGCGGGCATTGTTGTCCGGTGTGGGCAAGTCATCACCTGCCGGAGTTTGCTGTGACGGCTCGGTATTTTCATTTTTCTTTTTGCCAAACAGCTTTGAAACGAAGCTTGCGAGCTTTGGGCAAACGACTTTGATATATCCCCATGCGACGGAGGCGAAGCACTTGACCTCGCTCGCAAACATGCGTACAGCTGTGCATATGAACTGTATTATTTTAGAGAAAAAATCCTTACATCTGACGGCCGACCTCTTTACAAAATCGGTGCATACGGCAAGTTTTGCGGTGAGTGCCGAAATCAACGCAGGTTTTTTCGCTTTGGAATCATTTATAACCTGCGATTGTGAAACCGCACTTGGTTCGTTTGCCATAAAACCTCCTTAAAAATAAACGGTATATAATCCGCTTTGGAGTAATGTTATCACGGTATAAGTATGTTGTCAAATCGACGACTTAAAAAAGCCGCAGAATCTCAGCGAAAAAACGATAATATGACAAAAGAACAGAGCATTCAGAAGCGAACTGTTGCGTAAACATGAACTGACAACTGCATAATGCGTTATGAATATGCATTATAATCCAAAAGGAGCGAATAGTATTAAAACCGGCGCTGCATTAGGAGCATATTTTTTCGAGCTTTACGCCGTAATAGTAGTAGGTCAGTATCTCCTCGTATGTGCTTCCCGAGCTCGCCATCGCATTTGCGCCGTATTGGCTCATGCCTACGCCGTGGCCGAAACCTACCGTGTTTATTGTGACTTCGTCATCGATTGAAATCGTAAACATCGCGCTGTTGAGTGACAATGCCGTACGAAATTGTCTGCCTGTGGCAGTGGTATTCCCGAGCTTTATTGTTTCAACTCTGCCGCTGTCAAAGCGTGAGAGCACCTCAACCTGAGAATTGAGACCGCTCTTTTTCAACTTCGCTTTGGGGAATGCGCGGTTTATTTTGCTCACGAATTCATCCGCCGAAAGCTTTACCTGTTTCCTGTAGTTTTCGCCTCCCCCATCGGGACTGTATACGCTAACCAGATACGGCATTGCGCTTGAGAAAACATTTTCGGAATTCTCCGTATAGCCTCCTGAGGACGAGTGATACAGTGCGTCTATGGGCATTGAATCATATGTGATTATAACGCCCGAGGTCGAGTAAACCGCATCGCGTATCTTATCGAGCTTTGAGAGGTACTCATCGCCCCATGTTTGACGCATCTGTTCATTTGTCCGATACGCCTGACAGCACGTACTGTCCGCACAGAGGTCGTGACCGTACGAGCAGGGGTTTCCGCCGAGAACCTCAATTTTCTTTACGGCGTATGTGCGTGCTGCGACCGCCTGAGCTTTTAGCGCCTCTGTCTCGAATGAAGCGGGCATTTCTCCTGCGACTACGCCCACAAGATACTCTTCAAGGTCTATGGTCGATACGCTTCCGTCGGCTTCAAGCAGTCTTACATCGATTTTCACATATTCATCTTCATCATCGTCCGTCGGCACGTCGTTTACCACGGCAGAAAAAAGGCACCCCCTGATGAGCAGTATCAGTGAGCCGAATACGATGAGCACTATTATGAACCTTTTCAAATCAATCTTGTACTTCACACTTAATAGTATTCTACCAAATCCATTTTAAAACTGTAATGGGAAAAAACGAACCAAAATGTATTTGAATATAAAACGCCTATATAGTAAACTAAGGATGAAAATGCGGATGGAGGCGAAAATGGCGGAGAATTGCGCAGACCGTATCAATGCAGGTGATAAACAGGCACTCTATGACTTTGTTTCGGGAATAGCGGGAAAGCTTTTTGACGAGGCTATGAGCGTGGTGGGCGATAAGCACATTGCGCTGGAAGCCGTTAAGCGCACTGCTGGGCAAATAAAGCGCACTGCAGCCTTAGGCTCGTGCCCCGTACAACTCGAAGAATGGGCGATATCGATCGTACAGGAGACCTCACATAAGCTTTTGACGCAGGACTGCGGCGATTCCGAGGAAATCTGTGAAGCGGAGACGGAAACCCCTAAGCAGAGCACGAAAGAGGCAGAGGACGAGGGCGCACAAGACGAGGACGGAGAACATGTACGCGAATGCGATTTCATGCCGCCTCTCTTGGCAGATGAAGACGACGCTGAGGTTCTTGATAATGAGACGAAGGTACCGAAACATGGGAAGTTTTCGGATATTGCCTTGACAGTATTTCTCGGCGCCATAATAGTTGTTCTGCTGTGGTTCATACTCGTCATGCTCATCGAGAGGGAGTTTATACCGAATTTCCTCGGGGATGTGGTACACCGCTTCGCGCAGTGGTTCGACGGCGCGGTTTTCCCGATATTCCGCTGATTGTATTGTGCAGAAAGGAACATGAATGTTAGACGCAATTGTAAATTACCTTGCAGGCTGGAACGTGCTTGCGTTAGTGCTTTTGGTTATCGGGCTTGGGCTTGTAACAGTTGAAATGTTCCTGCCGGGCTTCGGTATCTGCGGCATAAGCGGCGTGGGCTGTCTTATCGCGTGCATCGTGGTGAGCGCAAACAGCATCACACACGCATTCATAACGCTCGTACTGATAATAGCAATAGTAGTGCTTTTGGGATACATAGTATTTAAGAACTTTGGAAGGGTAAAGTCGCCCATCGTACTTAAGGATAGGATAGACTCGGCTTCCACAGAGCTTTCAAACGATGACATAAAGAGCCTCGAAGGCAAGTGTGGAGTTGCCGAAACGGCATTGCGCCCCGTGGGAAAGGCCACTATAGACGGAAAGCAGTACGACGTAGTCACATCGGGAGAGTTTGTGAATGCGGCTCAAAGGATTGAGGTCGTGAGCGTCAAGGGACTGAGGATACTGGTGAGGAAGGTCGACGATGAGTCTTAAACTCGATGACAAAATCGACAATTCGGGCAACCACGACTCAAAGGAGGAGACGGCATCGAAGCTCGATTGTGATATTTCATCCGATGAGTTTAAGCGTCAGAGGCTGAGTTCCTGGGCACAACTTTTAATTGGCATACCTGCATTCATGGGCTTGGTGTATCTCATGTACTGGATCATGAAGCAGATTGTATAGAGTAGTTTGAAAGGGGAAGAATATGTTTTCTGTTTTGACACCCGTTATGGCGGAGATTGATCCCGTCGCAATCATTGCAATCGTAATTGCAGCAATAGTATTTTTAATTATATTCTTCACATTTGTTCCGATAGGGCTGTGGATTTCCGCCGCCGCATCGGGCGTGCGTGTTGGCGTGTTCCAGCTCGTCGGTATGCGCATCAGAAAGGTTGTGCCGCAGAGGATAGTCAATCCCATGATAAAAGCTACAAAGGCCGGGCTTGAGCTTTCCATAAACAAGCTTGAGGCGCACTACCTCGCAGGCGGTAATGTAGACAGAGTTGTAAATGCACTCATAGCCGCACAGAGGGCAGGCATACCGCTCGATTTTGAACAGTCATGCGCTATAGACCTCGCAGGCAGGGACGTTCTCAATGCAGTTCAGATGAGCGTCAACCCCAAGGTAATAGAGACGCCTATAATCGCCGCAATCGCAAAGGACGGCATCGAGCTTCGCGCAAAGGCAAAAGTCACTGTGCGTGCGAATATCGACCGCCTCGTAGGCGGTGCGGGCGAAGAGACGATAATTGCACGTGTAGGCGAGGGCATCGTTACCACAGTCGGCTCATCGCTGAGCCACAAGGACGTGCTTGAGAATCCCGACAGCATTTCAAGGACTGTACTCGGCAAGGGCTTGGACTCGGGCACTGCATTTGAGATACTTTCCATTGACATCGCTGACGTGGACGTAGGACGCAACGTTGGCGCACAGCTCCAGATAGATCAGGCGGAGGCGGATAAGAGAATCGCTCAGGCGAAAGCTGAGGAGCGCCGCGCAATGGCCGTCGCGCAGGAGCAGGAGAACAAGGCGGCCGTACAGGGAATGCGCGCAAAGGTTATCGAGGCAGAGGCCGAGGTACCGCAGGCAATCGCCGCCGCATTCAGAAGCGGCAAGCTGGGCGTAATGGATTACTACAACATGAGAAACATCCAGGCAGACACTCAGATGAGGGAGTCCATAGGCGGTACTGCAAGTACAAAAGCGCCTCAGGAGTAAACCGAGATTTGCGAATAAGCCGCAAAAGGAGGTGAGCTTATGGATGTACTTATTATATTCGCCATAATATTTGGGGTCATAAAGCTAATTGCATCGACCGCGAAAAAGAGTGGACAGCAGAAGAATACGGGTACGCAGCATACGGAGACGAGAACTGCTCCCACACCTCGACAGACGACCGATAACAGGGCTCCCATAAGCCCTACCGTACATACGACCGTGCATCCGCACGAGAGCTCGTTAAGGCAGCCGAGCGTATTCGGCACTGAAAAATCCGCGAACAGGGCTTGTCCGCACTGCGGAATAAAGGTGACGGACCCGAAAATGCGCTTTTGCATGAATTGCGGAAAGCCGCTTGTCCCCGTTACGCGGACCGAAAGCACTGTGCACACGACCGATGCGAAGCCTCCCGTGCAGTCTGCGATGCGCCCTCATGTAGTTGAGTCATCGTTTACGCCGGGTTCACATGCTCATATGGAGACGAGCATGTCCGGTATAACGGATTGCGGCATTTACGAGCCGGTTTCGGCTTCAGGCACGGATGACGGACAGAGCACCGTGCAAAAAAAGGTGATAGGCAGCGGAGACGACATCGTAAGGGGCTTCATAATGGCGGAACTGCTCATGGAGCCTAAGGCAAAAAGAGGTCGGTAGTTAAAACAAATAATACTGTGTTCGTCGGGGGGATGTCCCCCCCCGGCATACCGCGGAGGACACGTGAAAAAGGCATTTTACATCTGTTCGTCCGCCTGTTTGGCGGCGCTAGCCGTGTGTTACGGCGTTTGGGTAAGTGAACAGAAAGACATCGGCATACTGTCTGTTGTGACATCGATACTGGTTACACTGCTTTTTGGGGTACTGCTGATTTGGCTCGTGAAGGCGATTATAGACGCGTGGTTCGGAAAAAGGGATGAGGATACCGTTCGCCCGCTTTTACGAACAGACGGCGAGAGACGTTATGAAGTGCTTAAAGTAGGCGCTTATATACTGGTCTCGCGTTTTGTTGTATTTTTGCTGGTCTATCTTATGTATACGGCAATGCACGGCTACAAGGGCGGTATACTCGATACGCTTGAGGAGATTTGGAAGCGCTTTGACTCTCCGAGCTACCTCGGCATAGCGGAGAGATGGTACGTCACTTCGGGTGACCCACAGTATCATATAGTGTTTTTTCCGTTATTCCCGATAGTTATAAGGCTATTCAACTACATAACGGGGAATACGTTCGCTTCGGCGATGCTCGTTTCGCTTTTGTCGTCGGTTGGCGCAGGCATGATGCTCTATAAGCTTTTGCTGATAGACTATTCCGAGAAGATATCGAAGTTTACGGTGCTTTTGGTATTCATATTCCCGGCGGCGTTCTTCTTCTCTGCGCCTATGACAGAGAGCCTGTTTTTGCTCATCAGTGTGACTTGTCTGTATTTTACGCGCAAAAAGCTTTACTTGTTCGCAGGCGTTTTCGGAGCGCTGGCGGCGTTTACACGTTCGCAGGGTGTACTGCTTATGGTTCCCATGGGCATAGAGGCTGTGAGAGAGCTCATAATCATGTTCAAAACCAAGGATAAGAATGCGTGGAGAGGGCTTGCGTCGAGGCTTACAGGAATTATAATCGTGCCCGTAGGGCTTCTCATGTATATCTGGGTCAATTACTCGGTCTGGGGAGACGCATTTAAGTTTCTCGAAATACAGAGGGAGCATTGGAGTCAGGGGCTGAGTTTCTTCTTCAATACGGTTTCGTATCAGACAGACCTGTTTATCCGCAATCTCGACAAGGTCAACGTGGAGACAGCTTGGGGACTTTGGTTTTCTAATCTCGCGGCAATTTTCGGCACTCTGATAATTGTGATATGCGGTGCAAAGAAACTCAGGGCTTCATACTTGGGATACTTTGCGGCGTATTTTGTAATGTCGATAGGGGCGACGTGGCTGCTCAGCGCACCTCGTTATATGACGGTGGCATTCCCTGTGATGCTTGCACTTGCCACAATGTGCAAAAAGTGGTCAAAGAAGATAATTACAATAGTTGTGATTGCGGCAATGTCGCTGCTCTATACGGCGGCATTCGTGGCGGGCAACTATCAAATTTGGTGAGGTATGGTTATGAAAAAGGTTCTTTTGGTAATAGACATGCAGAACGACTTTATATCGGGCTCTTTGGGTACGCCCGAGGCTCGAGACATCGTACCGCGCGTGTGTGAACTCATAAGGCAGGCAAAGGCCGAAGGGGCAAAGGTAATATTTACGTTGGATACACACACAGAGGACTATCCGGATACACTTGAGGGAAAGAAGCTTCCCGTAAAGCACTGCATAGAGGGCGAATGGGGTCACGAGCTCTGCGACGAGATAAAGGCGGAGCTTACCGACGATATGATAATGGTAAAAAAACCGACTTTCGGCTGTGTCGCACTCATGGGACTGCTTTTCCCGATAGTAGACGAGGATACTGAGATAGATATCGCAGGTCTTTGCACGGATATTTGTGTCATAAGCAACGCAATGATAGTAAAGGCGCTCTATCCCGACAATACTATAAGAGTGCATGAGGATGCCTGTGCGGGAGTAACTCCACAGAGCCACATCGAAGCGCTCAACACTATGCGCATGTGCCAACTTGATGTTGGTATATAACCGCAAAAGTATTGCTATTGGTGCATATGGGAGTATAATTTAAAATAGCTCAGCAGTGAAATAAGTTAAAAAACATCATGTGCGTGAGGAGGACAAAAAGATGAAGGAATACATAGAATCGCTCGGCATAATTGCCCCTAAAGCGGTTTATCGCAATCTATCGCCTGCTCGACTGGTGGAGCATGCGATACTGCGCGGCGAAGGCAGACTGTCTGCTACCGGTGCTCTGACCGTGACGACAGGTAAGTACACGGGACGTTCACCGGAGGACAGATTTGTAGTCGATACACCCGACGTTCATAACGAGATCGACTGGGGCAAGGTAAATGTACCGATATCTCGCGAGAAGGCAGATAACATCTACAACAAGATGACGAGCTATCTGCAGGGCCGTGAGATATTCATTTTCGACGGATTTGCCGGCGCAGACAAACAGTACAGCCTGCCCATTAGGGTCATAAATGAGCTTGCGAGCCAGAACCTCTTTATTCATCAGCTTCTCGTAAGGCCGACGGAGGATGAGCTCGAGAGTTTCGCACCCGGTTTCACGATAATCGCGGCGCCGGGCTTTAAGTGCGTTCCAAGCGTAGACGGTGTACATTCGGAGGCTGCAATAATCGTCGACTTTGAAAAACGCAGAGTGCTCATCGCAGGAAGCCAATACGCAGGTGAAATCAAGAAGAGCGTATTCTCCGTAATGAACTACATACTGCCCCACAAGGACGTTTTCCCGATGCATTGCTCGGCAAACATCGGCCACGACGGCGATGCGGCGTTGTTCTTTGGACTTTCCGGCACAGGCAAGACAACCCTTTCCGCCGACCCGACGCGCTATCTCATAGGCGATGATGAGCACGGCTGGTCCGGTACGGGTGTATTTAACTTCGAGGGCGGTTGTTATGCAAAGTGCATAAACCTCTCAAAGGAGCACGAGCCTGAAATCTATGGCGCAATTAGGTTCGGCGCGCTTGTGGAAAACGTCATAATGGATGAAAACGGCGAGTACGACTTCAATGACAGCAGTCTGACAGAGAACACCCGCGTGGGTTATCCGGTGACATACATACCCAACACAAAGATACCCGGCGTAGGCAGTCACCCCAAGACGGTCATATTCCTTACCGCTGATGCGTTCGGAGTATTGCCTCCCATATCAAAGCTCGATAAGAACATGGCGATGTACCACTTCGTATCGGGTTACACTTCAAAGCTCGCCGGAACGGAGCGCGGCATAAAGGAACCTCAGACGACGTTCTCAACATGCTTCGGAGCACCGTTCCTGCCTCTGCATCCTTCCGTATATGCAGAAATGCTTGGCAAGCGCATTGAAGAGCACAATGCAAACGTGTACCTCATCAATACGGGTTGGAGCGGAGGTCCATACGGCGTGGGAAGCCGCATAAAGCTCCCGTACACAAGGGCAATGGTTTCGGCGGCACTTAACGGCGAACTCGAAAAGGCGGAGTTTGTGCTCCATCCCGTGTTCAACGTATATGTACCGACATCCTGCCCGAATGTACCCGACGAACTGCTTGATGCTCGTGCGATGTGGGCGGATAAGGAAGCCTACGACAAGCAGGCAAAGCTCTTGGCTTCAAGGTTCGTCGAGAACTTCAAGAAGTATTCAAATATGCCAGACTACATAGTAAACGCAGGTCCCAAGGCATAAGTAAGATAAAAAGAGGCGGTTGCTTGCACTGCCTCTTTTTGCACCGCATCTTATGTCAACAAATGGCGATATATGGTAAAATACAGAAAAAACGCATGGAGGTGTTTATGCGTGAGTTTTTCGAGTCTACGGCATGGCCTATGCAGAAGCCTGAACCCTACGGAGCATTTCATCTTGTATTCACATTTGTCGGTCTGGCGGTAGCGGTACTGCTCGCTTATTTGCTCAGAAAAAACAATGAGAAACAGAACAGAGCGGTTCTGCTCGTGACGGGTGTGTTTCTGTTCGCCTGCGAGGTGTATAAGCAGCTGTTTTATTACTATGTGATAGGCAACGGAGCCTACCAATGGTGGATATTCCCGTTCCAGCTTTGCAGCGTGCCGATGTACTTCTGCGTAATCGCCGGACTTCTAAAGGACGGCAAGTTGAGGAGCGGGATTTACAACTTCATGCTGGCGTTTAACCTAATGGGTGGCTTCATGGCGCTGACGGAGCCGTCGGGACTCGTGCACGAATACTGGATGCTTACGCTGCACGCATTTATATGGCATATCGCGCTCGTGTTTATAGGGCTTTATCTGGGATTCTCCCACAGGGCGGGAATAAAACTCTCCGACTATAAGGGCACGGTAATTGTGTTTGCGGCTATGTGTGTTATCGCGTTCATAATCAACGTATCGCTTGGAGAGGTCTCAAACCACAGCGTCAATATGTTCTTTATAGGGCCGGAGATATCGCCAATCGTCGTGTTTGAAGATATCGCGGCAAAGTATGGTTGGTATGTCAATGCCCCGATATATATGGCGTGTGTATGCTTGGGCGCATTCATATTCTATTTGCCGTTTACATTGTACAACAGGGCAATCGAGAAGAAAAAGCAGAGTGCGGTTGTAGTGACAGAGTAAGAATGTCAAGCGCCCAAAGAAGAGGGTAGTCAAATCGAACGAAAGTGGAAAAACACAGAGTCGTATGGACGATCCCATACAAAGTGCAATTTGTCCATAATGTGTCAACACCACAACCTGCTTGCATTTTGAGAAAAATACGATAGAATCGTTAACGATACATATTCTTGGATGAATTTAGTTACGGAGGTATCAATGAAAACATTAATTAGGCGCATCGTTGCTTTGATGTTGGCTATGCTATGCACCTTCGCCGTGTTTGCCTGTAAGGCCGTAGAGCAGCCCGATAGTAGCAAAGAGCCCGGCAATACCAAACAGCCAGACGCAACTCCGACCGGCACGCAGTACACACCTCCCACAAACGGCAGTCCGTACAATGTGACGATTGAGAACGAAATAGACTGCGGGAGCTTCATAGAAGCCAAAGCTTCGACTGTGTACAACCCCGAGAATATCGACATACAGATACTCGAAGCGGGGAAAAATACACTAATTGACGGCACATGGCTGAGGCTTTGTGTAGCACCGAGGCAGGAGAATGGCGAGGAGATTTGGGACATATACCTTGCAGTCAACGATACGGCGCATAAGCTCGGCACGATAGAAGAGCCCTTCGACGGAATGTACTCGCGTTTTTATGCGGTAATCGCGGACGTCAACGACAACGGTTTTGACACGAGCGACATATTCGTACAGCTTGTGAGCCTCAATGAGATGTACACATTCCGCTGTGATATGGAAATGGTAGAGGGCGTGCTTTTTACCGTAGGCACGGGGAGCGCGACTATAACGAACTATGCCCAGCTCGCCGGAAAGCGTTACATCACTTGGGAGTACGGTTATGAGGACGGAAACTTCGTGTTGAAGAATCCGGAAGCAACTATCAGCTCCTACTTCGTCTATAAGCACTATCAAGATATAGAGCCGCCGAAGTTTAGCGTAATAAAGGAGTTTGAGGCGCAGACCAGAGATGAGAATCGTGAACTCGTAAATATGACGATACCCGTAGGGCATACCGTTTATGTCACGATGCCACCTATATACCGCGACGGCAATACCGATGTTACGATGTATGCATATGACCCGGCGGACGAGTCAAGCGCTACGCAGTATCTCGTGGATTACAATCTTCTCAGGGATGGAGGCGTACTCGACGGGGATATTACGATAATAGAGTACTACCCCGTATTGACCGACTTTGCGGTAGAGCTTATGGACGCCGATGGAACATATGCCATGGGCATGCTCACAAAAGACATGAACATACGCTTCCGCACGTATTCTCCGCAGGATTCATACATCTATTTTGAGACATATGACGGACAGAGCGGAAGACTCGTATTTGCCGACGGCAAAATCGACGGCGCTTCGCCTTGGGATTTGCTCGGAGGATTGGGAACGGATAGGTAAGGGCGCTTTGCGCCTCACTTCCGGGTATGCACTCGCAAGTGAGTATTTGCTTACAAATCGCTTTGTAGATATGATAAATCCGTGTCGCACGACCGCCACGGTTTTTTTTATTTGGAAGCTCTTTCACAACAGTTTCTTATCAGCTTATGAGCGGAGCAAGCCTCCCTCGTGTAGAGTTTGAGTACAAAAAACGGCAGGACTGTAGCCCTGCCGTTTTCCTTGCTTGTTTTACGGATTGAGCAGTATTCGCGCCAGAGGCGAATCGGGTCCCAATATTATGGTCTTCTCCTCACCTGTCAGTGATGCTTTGAGAGCGTCGAGTGCGAGTATAAACTCATAGAAATCTCTCTTGTCGGGGCTGTCGTATGCCGCCGCAAGCAGGCGCATGTATTCGGCTTCGCCCTCCGCCTCAAGCTGTGCGGCTTCGGCACTTGCGTTAGAAATCAGTATGTTTACCTGCTTGTCGACATCGTTTCTGATTACGGAGGCCTCGTACTCGCCGTCGGCCCTGTACTTCTCGGCTATCTG
>JAEDCW010000066.1 GCA_016293975.1 Clostridia bacterium | reverse complement strand
ATCCGCAGTTTATCAAGGATTTGCAGGAAAAGGTAATGACCGCCGTGGACATGACCGAGGTCGAGAATGACATTACCGCCTACAAAAACCAGCTATCCGCTTTACAGCGCAGCCGCGACAGCTTGGAGCGGGATATTGACCGCATTGCTCCGGATGATAAGTATGCAGAGCGCCGCCGCGCAGACATGACCCGCCGCCTGAATGACCTCTATGACCAGATTTATAAGGCGGAGGATCTGCTGCAAGAAAGCATGATGAAAAAGGCAACTCTGGAAAGCAATCAGATGTCTGTGCAATCTATGATAGGAATCCTCTCGTCTTTTGACGCAATCTATGATAGAATGAATGCAGCAGAACGGCGCGACCTTGTGAAATACCTGATTTCTGAGGTTGAGTTGTTCCCGCGTGAGGAACAAAAGACACAGAAACGCTTTGTAAAGGCGATTGCGTACAAGTTTCCCATTGAACAAAAGGTGCTCACGCAATTTGATGAATGCGGGGCATCTGTGGAGACGGTTGTCTGCTTAGGTGGGAAAAAGTAACCAACTACTTGCAGATAACCGTGAATCCAATGGATTTTGGTATCAACTTTGGATTCATTCCCACCGTGAGCGATATTAAATCCTATGTGGAAAAGGTCTACGGCTTCAAGGCTCATTCAGCCTACATTGGACAGGTAAAAGGCAAGCTGGGCATTCGGGAGCATGAGAACTACCACGATTCCCATACCAGCCCAAGAAAGCCTACTGTTTGCCCAGAGGAAAAGGAAGCAGCGATTGTGGATGCGCTGAAACACTTCGGGCTGATTCAGTAAATCAGCGGAACAAATAGGAATTTGATAAACAAAAAGGAGTTGATTACAATTACATTCAATAAGTATTATTTTGAGAACTTTTCTTCTAATACACCTTTTGATATTAATAATCCCCGATATGTTTTGGCCTTGGATGGGGTAGACTCCGTTTTAGAGAGAATTGTTGTAAGTAGCCCATATTCGCTGGCAATAGAAGATTTTGATAATGTTGATTTGGTAATGCTTTACTGCACATTGGGGTTCTGCAACTGAAAAATGATAGACTTGGAATGGCCGTGCCATTCTTTGTGAACCAAGATGCAGACATCTTAAAAAAATTGAGTAAAAACATTGCAAACAACATTGCAACAGAATTACTTGCACATAAAGGGCAGATTGTAAACATTGCCGAGCGTATTGACAATGGGTATCCTGTCGAACGAAATTTGTATCATATTTTGTGCGCATACATTTTTGACGGGCTAATGTTTGACTATTTAGAAGAAAATGAATTAGTAACAACTTCCTGCGTCCATAACTCTGGACTAGACTATTTAGTAGTTATATATGAGGATACTGCTTGCTTAAATGAGTATAGCGATATGCTCTTATGTTCTTATAATCGTCTAATAGCAAATGGCAAAGGTTTTGTTTCTTTTGGCGATAGTAATGGTAGACGCAATGATTTCTATAGAAAACGTTGCTTACAGTCGACTGAATGCTCCGTTTTTCCCTCTGCAAAGAAGCGATTTGGATTTACTTGAAATGAAGGCAGGAACCTGTGGCGATTATGCGAATTTGATCGTTTCTGTTTTGCAGGCATTGGGATTTGATGCGTGTTATGCATATGTACACCGAGATTGTTATGGAGATGCCCAAGACCATATTTGTGCGGCTGTAAAGGAAAACAGCAGGGCTATCCTTATTGATGCAACTCTCCTTTATAGAAAATGGCATGGATTTGACTGCCCACACCGGGATTATGAGTTGTTAAGCGCTGATGATTTTGAACGTAGAATGAAGAAAGAAGAGTCTTATTGGCAATCAGTTGCAAATGAACACCATATGGATTTGCTGGCAGGACTGCTATATACACCTTGGATTCATGACGAGCGTATATTTGAATCGGATGACCGCCTCGACACTGCTTTCTTCCTGTTGTCGTTTGGCAAGAAACTTGTGCCGACTTTATACGTATATTATCAACACTACACTGAACAGACGAGTTCTCTGCGTGTTATGGCAACAATCACCCGTTCAGAGACACTTTTCTATTTCTCGGTTTGTCCCCATGATGAACTGTGGGATGATACACAATGGAGCGGGGGGTATGAAGAAACGAATATACCATGGGAATACGATTTAAAAGAATTGCAGTCACTGAAGCTGTCGATTTCAAAAAACTACGGACGAATCAATGCAATTCTGTCTCAAGTCGGTTGTGATCATTTATAACAGGTAGCCGTATCATTATACCCCGTAACGAAAAGCATTGGGACGACATGGTATTCATGGTAATGCGTTACTGCAACGATAACAGGCGGCTGTTTTTTTTGTGAGAAACTTGAATCCTATTGACATCATACTTATGCAATTGTATACTATTTGCGTAGAGTATTTCTGTTGAATAATGGCATATGATAGTTAGAGGAGGTTGTTATGTATTGTGGAAAACGACGAGGGTTGATTGCATTACTTATGGTATTTGCGATGCTGATGGCGTTCTCGCCGCCGCAGTTTACAAATGCAGAGGTTTCTGAGCGGCTGTATGAGTTGACAGAGGAGCGAACGGCAAATTCAAAGACTTATCTTTTAGACAACGGACAGCTTCAAACGGTAGTATACGCAGGCGACGTACATTATCCTACGGAAACAAGCAAGTATGAAGAAATAGACAATTCCTTAATTGGATGCGTTACAAGCAGGAAAAGCGGCCAATATTCATATCGAAACAAGGCAAACAGGTTTAAGGCAAGATTTTCAAGTGATGTGACACAATTTCCGGTGCTGCTCGAGTACAGGGATTACTCGATAGCAATGCGACCAAAAGACACTACATCGGCAACAGGAACGCTCTACAGGGACATCAGTGCTGAATATAAGGAAATGGTGGATTATTATATTGACGCATCAAGCAGCATAGTGTATCCCGAAGCGTATACAAACATTGATTTGATATACGGCGTAAATGATAACGGAGTAAAGGAGCTCATAGTTATCAAAGCGCCTGTAGACAGAAGCGAGTTTGAGTTTGAACTTATGCTCGGCAATGTTACAGGGGTTATGGAGGGGGATAATATATGCTTTAACGACAGCGGCGGCAAGACAGTATTCACAATAGACGAGCTGTTTGCGGTGGACGCTGCAGGCGGGTATACGGACGACGTGAGCGCGGCGCTCGTCACGAACCAGGGGTTGTCGTCGATAAAGCTGAGGGTCAGCGAGGATTACCTAAACGATCCGCAAAGGGAATACCCCATAATCATAGACCCGTCTGTAATGGTAACAGGCGCAACAAAAACGGCGGATGCGTTTGTTCAGGAGGAAACCCCAGACACAAATTATAAAATGCACCCAGAGTTGTTTATAGGCCATTCGCCGGTATATGGTGTGCAAAGATCGTACATCAAGTTTACGCTTCCGACGAACATAAGCGCATCAAGCGTCTCGAATGTAGTTATGAGGCTGAAGCTCTGCATTGGCCAAAGCACGGCGATGAGGGCCTACAGGGTGACGTCGAGCTGGACATCGGGGAACATTACTTGGAACAATAAGCCCAATTATGCATCGGGTGGATCATATCTACCAAATGATGACAATGCCCCCTGGTATGAGCTCGATGTGACGACAGTGACAAGACAGCACCTCGCAGGGACGTACGCGAACTACGGCTTTGTGCTGATTTCGCAACACGAGAGTGCTCCCTCATCATCGGTGAGTTTTTATTCATCTGATGCACCCTCTCCAAACAAGCCTGAGTTGGTGATAACGTATGTGGGCAACTACGGGGGGAGGGGCTTTGACGCGAGTCATACTGGCAGCAACTGCATGGGGTATGCACTGGATTACAACTTGAATATTCACGAGAAGGAATTGGGTCTTAGTGTTAGTGTCATGAACGGGAAAAGCATTCAGCAGCTTGACGAATATATAAAAGGCAAGTACGAAGCGTGGATGAATAGCAACTTACCAGGGAGAAACTGGGCTAGAACCAGCAGAACCGCAAACATAGAAGGCATCCAGTATAAGATGGTAGCGCGATGCCACTTTGTAGACAGGAAGTTTAGTATTGCAGGCGAAACGAGAGACTTTAACGGTGTATTTGACCATGATCTTGGCGACTTATCCTTTAACGATGTGACTGATGAGCCGTTCGATTATCACTGGTGGTATCAGTGCAGCGATGGGTATTGGGCGGAACGAACAGGCTATGAGGGCACTATTAATAAACACAACGTAACCAATCCAGAGGTTGAATCTCTGTGGTGGCCGGGTTACTTTGGATACCTTAACCAAGACATGCTTTCGCCGTATAATGTGCCGGGAGAATTCAGAGATATACGAGGAAGTTATATGTATTACAGGATTAATCTAAAGGGAGTTTTATCAGCATAAATGAGGAGGAAAGTAATATGAAACTGTTAAAACGTTTAGTTGTATGCTTAATTGTATCAATGGTTCTTATTTCTGCATTTGGTTGTGTGCCAACGCAGAAACCCAACGATGCGGACGTCACCCCGGACGTCGGGAATACCGGCGCCGAAGCAATGAGCGACATCACAAAATCTACGCCGACGCCGGAACCGACGGGCGACCCGCGCGAGGTCCAGTATGTTCTAACGCCATATCAGCAAGACCCTACTTGGTATGA
>JAEDCW010000032.1 GCA_016293975.1 Clostridia bacterium | reverse complement strand
TTATAACGTTTTCGATTTCCTGCGCCTGCCTTATAAGCTCTGTCGGCGGATTTTTTTTGCTGTTTGCGGAAACAAGCCGCTTTTTCGTCCCATGCAGTCTGTGACGCAGATACCGCATGAGCATATCGGGCGAATTGACGGCCGCCATCTGTCCAACGAGCAGAAAGTCGTTAGGATAATAGTCCAATACAACTTTTTCCTTGCCCTTTGCGGCGCAAAGAATTTGATAGTATCTTCCGCCGTCGTAAATCACGCGCTCGTCATAGATGGCAAAGCCGTTAGCGCGCAAATATGCCCTAAGCTCCTCGACGCCCCTTTGCGGCTGCATTATTATGCGCTCGCACGAAAGCGCAAGAGGTTTGTTCCTGTCTATTATATCGGCAATAAGCTCGCCGCCCATGCCCGATATCACCAAAGTATCCGCGTCGCCGCACGAAAGCCCGATGAGTCCGTCGCGTCTCACAGCCGTCAGCTCGTTTTCGCCTATGCCGCACTTAGCCGCAAGCGTGCGGGTCTTTTGCACCGAAATCTCGCTTATGTCGGAGGCGAGGACTTTTTTTACGCCGTATTGCTTAATCAGCGCACAGGAGAGCCTCCCGTGGTCACAGCCTATGTCGGCTGCAACTCTCGCGCCGTCGCATAGCAAGGCTATAGTCTCAAGCCTGTGTGTCAGAACAATCCGCTTCAAGCAAAGTGCCCTCCCCCTGTGTCTCTATGAGCATTCCCTCACCGGAAGCGACCTTGCCGAGCTTCTTTCGCAATTGCCTCGTGCGTGTGCCTACGAGCTTGTCCAACTCCGTGTTTGCCTGCTCGAGCCTCTGCTGCGTGAGTGCGAGCGCATCCGCAAACTTATCGAACTCGCCTTTTACTTCGTTTAGCACATTCCAGACCTCGCCGCTGCGCTTGTGCACGAGATACGACCTGAAGCCCATCTGCAGGCTGTTCAGAAGCGCCGCCATAGTGCTCGGTCCGGCTACGGTCACCTTGAACTGCCTCTGAAGCGTCTCAATAAGCCCGAGCCTCACAGCCTCGGCGTACAGTCCCTCCGTCGGGAGAAACATTATAGCATACGATGTCGTCTCGGGCGGTGCGATGTACTTTTCTTTTATGTCGCCTGCGCTCTTGATAAGCGCCGCCTTTAGCGCATCCGCTTCCGCCTTTATTTGCTGTGTGGTGCCGCTGTCGTAGGCGTCCGTGAGCCTGTAATACGCCTCCGTGGGGAATTTCGAGTCTATGGGCAATAGCACCGTGCCGGAATCGTCCCCGGGTAGCTTTACCGCAAACTCGACAAAAGTGTTGCGCTTTATCTGTGCGTTGGTCATGTACTGCTCGGGGGAGAGCATTTCGGAGAGTATCGCGCCGAGCTGTACCTCGCCTAGTATTCCCCTCGTCTTTACATTTGTGAGCACTTTCTTTAGGTCGCCTACTCCCGTTGCGAGCGTCTGCATCTCACCAAGCCCCTTGTAGACCTGTTCAAGCCTCTCATTGACGAGCGTAAACGACTGCGTCATGCGTTCGTTCAACGTGCGGGACAGCTTTTCGTCTACTACGGTCCGCATATCCTCGAGCTTTTTGTTGTTATCCTCCTGCATGGCGGACAGGTGCCTCGAGACCATTGTTCTTATGTTGTCGAGTCTCTGCTCGTTTTCCGCCGAGAAAGTGCCGAGCCTCTGTTCGAGCTGTTTTAAAAGCATCGCCGTCGCCTCGCTGTTCGCGGCAATTCCCTTTGTTATGGCGTCAAAGCCGCCTGCAAAGAAGCTCCTCTGCGCCTCGCCGTTTGCCTTTTCGAGCTTTTCAATGGCAGAGAGCCTCTGCGTCACGGTATCCAAAAAAGCGCTCTGCTTTATTTCCGCCAAGCTCGCATTGAGCGCAAGCTGTTCTTTCAATTCGCGCCTGAGCGATTCGAGTTTAAGCTCCGTTTCACGTATTCCCGAATCTAAACGGGCGGCGAGCCCGTCGTTCTGCTTGGTCTTTGCAGAGAGCTTAACGAGCATTATCGCACACATCACCGTGACTACGGCAAGCAAGGCTATGCATATGTAAAGCATTGTGTCCATGGCATATTCCCCCTAATGCCTAAATTATAGCACGGATTCAATGCGTGCGTGCACCGGACAGGTCTCATCGCAGCTAAATAAACCGTCCAGGCGGCTTAAAAAATCCGTGACACGGGTGCATCACGGAGTTGCGGTTAATCAGAGCGGATAAATTTGCGGCTGTGCGGATTCGCCGATAAGCGAAGCGCACGAGCCGCCGTCAGATTTTACTTCATAAGAGCTTCCATCTCGTCGATGAGCTCGCCGAAGAGCTTGAGCGCATCCTCTACGGGCTTTGCGGTCGTCATGTCCACGCCCGCTATCTTCAAGAGGGAAATCGGGTCCTGACTGCCGCCGGAGCTGAGGAAGCGGATGTAGTCCTCGACCGCCGGACGACCTTCTGTGAGTATGCGGTTCGCAATAGCAACTGCGGCGGAGAAGCCGGTCGCATACTGGAACACGTAGAAGTTGTAGAAGAAGTGGGGTATCCTTGCCCATTCGTAGGCGATCTCGGGATCTACCACCATGTCCTTGCCGTAGTACTTGCAGTTGAGGTCGTAGTAGACCTTGCAGAGCGCATCGGCGGTTAAGCTGTCTCCCTTTTCCGCCATGCTGTTCATAAGCATCTCAAACTCGGCAAACATTGTCTGACGATAGAGAGTCGTTCTGAACTGCTCCATGAAGTAATTGATGAGTGTCGCACGCTCGCGCTTGTCCGTCGTCTTTGAGAGCAGATGGCGCATGAGCAGAACTTCGTTGCAAGTAGAGGCTACCTCTGCGACGAATATTACATAGTGCGAGTTGATGGGCGGCTGATGCTTGCGTGAGAGGTAGGAATGCAGCGCATGACCCATCTCGTGTGCGAGTGTGAACTGGTTGTCGAGCGTGTCGTGGTAGTTCAAAAGCACGTAAGGATGTGGGTCTCCGCCTGCGGAATATGCGCCGGAGCGCTTGCCCTCGTTCTCGTATACGTCTATCCAGCGATTGTTGAAGCCCTCGCGGAGCATATCGAGATAATCCTCACCGAGCACGGAAAGTCCCTCGAGACAGGCGGCCTTTGCTTCATCGAATGTTACGGTCTTCTGGTCGCCCTCGACTATGGGCATATAGATGTCGTACATGTGGAGCTCGTCTACGCCCATGAGCTTCTTTCTTAGGGCAACGTAGCGATGCAGATACTCCATGTTGTCGTTGACTGCCTTTATAAGGTTATGGTAAACGGATACGGGAACCTCTGTGCGGTCGAGAGAGGCTTCCATTGTGTTTGCATACTTTCTCGCCTTTGCAAAGAACATGAGCTGCTTTACCTGTCCGTTGAGGAATGCGGCTGTAGTGTTTTTATAGCTTGCAAACGTGTCGTACATCGACTTGAACGCGGCCTTTCTAAGCTCTGTGTCGGGCATCTCGAGCAGGGGAACGAAAGTGCCCTGTGTTACGGGGTATTCCTTGCCGCTGCTGTCCTTTACGCTCGGAAACTTTAAGTCCGCGTTTCTGAATACAGAGCCTATGTCACCGGGGGTGCCGGAAATCTCGCCTGCCGCGGCAAGTATGGCCTCCTCTGCGTCGGAGAGCGTGTGCTCCTTGCGTCTTAGTACCTTTTTAATGTAGCGCTCGTATACGGCAAGCTTGGGTTCTTCCGCTATAAAGCTTGCGAGCTTAGCCTCGTCAAGTGTGAGAAGCTCGGGGACGGAGAATGCGTCTGCGGAATCGATCCTAACGTCGAGTGACATCATCTTGCCAACCATGTCGCGGTAGAAGCTGTTTGCAGTGTCCTCGTCGCTCTTTCTCATGGCGTAGTTTGCCAGTCTCGAAAGCCTGAGACCGACTTCATCCATAAGTGTGAAGTAGCCTAGCAGATTTTTTGCGCTCTCTGTGAGCTTGCCCTTGAATGCCGCAACGCGGTCGGGCATCTCCGACAGTGCTTCAAGCTCCTTGAACCAAAGCTCGTCTGTTGCGAAAAGGTCTTCAGTGGCCCAAGTATATTTGGGGTCCACTTCGCTTCTTTTGGGTGCCGATTTGATGTTTGCCATAATAAATCTCCTTTTGGAATCTTCTTGAAGCGATTATATCATATTGTGACCGCATATATAAACCGTCAGTTTGGGATAATTTGGGATGATGAGGGTTGCGAGGGAGTAAATTCTGTTGTGGGTGCAATTTGATAAGAACATTGATTATCGCATGTCGGGTGTCTGTTTTTTGCCCTAATCTCTGTTATAGGGCCATGGGAGGCGTCGGTTTTCTGGTGGAAGTGTTTGGGGTAAACACTCGCGCTGATTTCCGCCGACTCCGCACTCTGCTTTTTTCGTTTCCGACACACCCATCCCCATGCCCACTTCTCTCAAGGAAAGGGTGAGAAACAGTAGGGGGTGAAGTTTCTTATGTTCCGGCCCGACAGGATTTTTATTCACTCACCCCGATACTAAAAGCGAATACCGGTCTATACCAATACGGGTGCAGGGCGGTTAGCCCTGCCGGGGTCGAGGGATGGAACCCCTCGTGGGGCTTCGCACGGGCCCCTGTGTGACGCAGGGTGCGGCGGTATAATCCCCCTCCGCCCCACGCTGTGCAACTTCTCCCGATAACAACGCCATCATGCCTCCGCCATTCTTTACCCATCAGACAGAAAAAGCTCCCTAAGCGGTACTCCATATCCGCGCGGAAGCGTTTCGGTAGTTCGTTCCATGCAGTTTTTATCTCCCAAGCCCCACTTATGCCCCTACGGGTGCAGGGCGGTTAGCCCTGCCGGGGTCGAGGGGCGGAACCCCTCGGGGGTTTAGGGGGGCAAAGCCCCAGATAAACAAATCTTACTTCTCCCTCACCCTGTCGACGGCCTTCTTCCAGCCTGCGTAGCGCGCGTTGCACTCGGATCGCGGCATTACGGGCGAGAAAACGGTGGTCTCGACGGGCAGTGCGCGTATGTCGTCAAGGGATGTGTAGATGCCTGCGTAAAGTCCTGCGAGGAATGAGGCGCCGAGCGCGGTCGCCTCGACGTTTTTGGGACGCACGATATCGCAGTCAAGCATGTCGGCCTCAAATTGCATCATGCAGTCGCTGTTGGAAGCGCCGCCGTCGACGCGCATGTGCCTGGGGAAGAAACCGCTGTCCATACTCATGGCGAATGTAATGTCGCAGGCCTGATACGCAATGCCCTCGAGTACCGCGCGGCAGAGATGCGCACGACTGAAGCCACGGGTGAGCTCAACGAGTGCACCACGGGCATACATATCCCAGTAGGGGGCGCCGAGACCCGTGAACGCAGGCACGAAGTAAGCGCCTGCGGCGTCGGGCACGGTCTCTGCGAGCCTGTCGCATTCCTGAGGGGTGGATATAATGCATAGCTCGTCGCGGAGCCACTTTATGGCAGAGCCGGCATTGAATACGCTTCCCTCGAGAGCGTATGTGACACGCCCGTTAAGCCCCCAAGCTATGGTCGTTATCAGACCGTTCTTGCTGTCCACCGGTTTTTCGCCTGTGTTCATCATAAGGAAACAACCCGTACCGAAGGTCGTCTTCATGTCTCCGGCGTCAAAACAGCATTGACCGAAGAGCGCCGCCTGCTGGTCGCCTGCAACGCCGCATATGGGTACGCCTGCGAGGGCTTCAAGACCGGGTATGTCGGACTTAACTTTGCCGAAAAGAGCACTCGACGGCAGACAGACGGGAAGCATGGACTCCGGTACGCCGACGAGGTCGAGAAGCTTAGTGTCGTAGCGGAGTGTCTTTATGTCAAAAAGCATAGTGCGCGAGGCGTTTGAGTAGTCGGTGGCGTGTACCCCGGTGAGCTTGTATATGAGCCAGCTGTCTACTGTGCCGAAAGCGAGCTCGCCGGCGTTTGCCCTTTCGCGCGCGCCCTCACAGCGGTCGAGTATCCAGCTTATCTTTGTGCCGGAAAAATACGCATCGAGCACAAGCCCCGTTTTGTCGCGGATATAATCTTTGTAGGGGGTAAGCAGTTCGCATTGCGGCGCAGTGCGGCGGCATTGCCAGACTATTGCGTTGTGAATGGGCTTTCCCGTGTTTTTGTCCCAAACTATAGTGGTCTCACGCTGATTTGTGACCGCTATGGCGGCTATCTCGTCCATGCCGACGGAAGAATCTTTAAATGCGTCCTTTATCGCCTTAAACTGGGAGGTAATTATCTCATCGGGGTCGTGCTCGACGTAGCCGGGTCGTGGAAGTATCTGCGTAAACTCGTGTTGCGCCATTCCGAGCACTTTGGCGTTTTTATCGAATATGACAGCTCTCGAGCTGGTGGTGCCTTGATCTATGGCAAGTATAAAGCTTCTCTTTTTCATATAGTCACCTCATGCCTTATTATGAGGATTTTACCATAAATATGCAGATTTTTGTATATGCTGTGCGTTATAGAGGCGTGGTTGTCAGCGAATCCGACGATCCTGCTTGCGCGACCCATTCGCGTTGCCGAGGGGCTTCTCGTAGCCGTATTCGATGAGCGTAAATGCAGGGCCGATTACTTCTGCGTAAGTGCCCGAGGCGCGCACAAAACCGCTCTTCTCGTATAGCTTGATGGCAGGTGCGTTGACTTGCGCCACAAAAAGCCTGAGCGCATTTGCACCCATAGCTAAACAGACTTGCTCTGCGTGACCGATCAACTTTGCGCCTATTCCCCTGCCCCGAAAAGCGACATTGACGCCGAGCTTTTCGATGTACATCGCTTTGCCGCAGGTGTATTTCCACACGACAGCATCCGCCCCGTCATTTGCATCCGACAGCGTGAACGAGCCAAGCATATCTCCGCCGTCAGTCAGCAAATACAGCGATTTTTTCTCTATGTCCTCCGCGAAAAACTCGCACGGGTACACATCGTCCCAAATGCATATGCCGGCTTCGTCCATACTTTCGACTATTTTTGCGTACACGGCTTTGAGCGCAGGCAGGTCGCTAAATGCCCCGAGTCTGAATTCCACAGCTTTCCCCCCAAGCGTTTACTGAGTCCATGATAATACATACCCATGCGCCTGTAAACGGGGCGTTATGGCGCTTGCGGAGAAGACGTGTATGGTAAAGAAGCATGAGTCACAGCATATTCAAGATAGTCACGCCGTGATTCAGTAGAGCATGAAAGTTTACCATAAGGCAAACAGACGAAGCGGACGAGTCTTAGTTTTAAGCTGGTTCGGCGTTGGTTAAGCAGAAACCATCGGGCAAGTCAACAGTCAAGACGAACGGGCTATGCGCCGTGGAAAAATGCTGCCTGTTTCGCCTATAGGCGGACAGGACGGTCAAGCCCGGAAGTGTTTAACCGTTTTATGATACAACGGTTATTCTTTTCGACCGGTTAAATCCAAACAGCCGGTATTTATGCGCCTGGAACGAGACAAAGTGAGAAATTCCAGGTTTCAGGTGGCATCTGAATGCTCAAATACCGCTTGGCTTCACTGAAACACCATCCTTTCGCTTTCCGGACATATATCCGTTTTTAAAACCATTCGTTACAGGAATCGATCGAAACTTTCCGAAATCATCATTGTAATAAATTATACCGTACATTTTTGATACACTTCATTGTTCAATATGTCTTCGCGGACAAACCGAAAAGCCTGTTCGACTGCCTGGCTTTCCACAGAAGATATCCGTTGTAGAGTGAGAGGATATTTCCCAAGCTCACGTGTAGAGGCAAGAGGGGCTTTTCAGAGCAAGTTTCTGCCAATGTGCCGGATTTCGCAGATCGCTCGTTCTGTCCCATAGAATCTCGTTGCAGTGCCTTCCCAAATCCTGCTTATACCCCAAGGTGAAGAAAAGGCCGGTACACTGCAAATAAAATCTATGAATTTTCGAGGTTCTGCAAAAAATAGCTTCCACCCCCTTACGGGTTAGGAAAGCGGGAATCCGTGAGGATTGACAAATACCCGTAGGGGGTATAAGATTGTGATACCCCAAGGGGGTATGGAGGTCGACATGGATGAAATTACGAATAATACCGATGCGATAGAAGCCGCGCAGTGCGAGTGCTGTGCGGCGGAGGGTGAGGAACGCAGTCCTTGCGAGTGTTGCTCGGGAAAGCGCAAGGAGAGAAGCGAAAAGGAACGCAGGGAGCTGCTCAATCGCCTAAGGCGCATAGAGGGTCAGGTCAGAGGTGTTGCGAATATGCTCGAAAAGGACACCTACTGCACGGACATACTCATGCAGGTAACAGCGATAAGCGCCGCGCTCAACAGCTTTAGTAAGGTGCTGCTTGCAAGTCACGTGCGCTCATGTGTCGCGGAGGATATAAGGGCAGGTAATGACGATACTATAGACGAGCTCGTGTTTTTGCTGCAAAAACTCATGAAATAGTAAAACAACGGGAAATGAACGGGATAATCGATATGAAGCAATACAACGTTACGGGCATGAGTTGTGCCGCCTGCAGTGCCCGAGTGGAAAAGGCGGTGTCGGGCGTGCCGGGAGTTACGGCGTGCTCGGTCAGCTTGCTGACAAATTCCATGGGGGTAGAGGGGGACGCTTCCGCAGAGGCAGTTGTGGCGGCGGTCGAAAAGGCAGGCTACGGCGCTTCGCTTAAGGGCGAGAATACAGCTGTCGCCCAAACTAACCCCTCTGAGGATACCCTTCAGGACAGGGAAACGCCGGCGCTAAAGAGAAGGCTTTTCGTCTCGATAGGCTTTTTGCTGGTGCTCATGTACTTTTCAATGGGTCACACGATGTGGGGCTGGCCTCTGCCCGCTTTCTTTGCGGACAATCACATAGCTATGGGGCTCGTTCAGCTCCTGCTGACTGCAACAGTACTCGTAATCAATCAAAAATTCTTCATAAACGGCATAAAAAGCCTGTTCCGCGGCGCACCAAATATGGATACGCTCGTGGCTTTGGGTGCAGGGGCGTCGTTTGCGTACAGCACATACGCGCTCTTTGCGATGACCTCGGCTCAGCTTGCAGGCGACCATGCCGCCGTTATGGACTGTATGCACGAGCTTTACTTTGAGTCCGCGGCTATGATTGTCACGCTCATTACGGTTGGCAAGATGCTCGAAGCGCGCAGTAAGGGCAAGACCACCGATGCGCTCAGAGGACTTATGAAGCTTGCGCCCAAGACCGCAACGGTCGAGAGAAGCGGCGCAGAGGTACTCGTACCCATTGAGCAGGTACGGACTGGAGACATTTTCGTGGTGCGTCCGGGTGAGAATATTCCGGTCGATGGCGTAATAATCGAGGGAGAGAGCGCGGTAAACGAATCCGCGCTTACGGGCGAGAGCATACCCGCAGACAAGGCGGCGGGCGGCACAGTGAGTGCGGCGACGGTCAATCTTTCGGGCTTTATACGCTGTCGGGCAACGCGAGTCGGGCAGGACACGACGCTTTCGCAGATAATCCGCATGGTGAGCGACGCCGCGGCGACAAAAGCCCCCATAGCAAAGGTCGCGGACAAGGTTTCGGGTGTTTTCGTGCCCGTTGTGATAGGCATTGCTGTTGTGACCGCTATAGTCTGGATGCTCGTGGGACAGAGCTTCGGTTACGCACTCGCGCGGGGAATATCGGTGCTCGTAATAAGCTGTCCGTGCGCGCTCGGGCTCGCCACACCCGTGGCGATAATGGTTGGTAACGGCGTGGGTGCAAAGAACGGCATACTGTTTAAGACTGCGCTCTCGTTGGAGCAGACGGGCAAGGTGCAGATAGTTGCGCTCGATAAGACGGGGACAATAACACGGGGCGAGCCGAATGTAACGGACATAATCCCTGCTGAGGGAGCGGACGAGGCGCAATTGCTCGAGACTGCGCTTGCGCTCGAGGCTAAGAGCGAGCATCCGCTTGCAAAGGCGATACTAAAGCTTGCGGATGAGCGCGGCATGACGCCCGGCGAAGTAACGGGATTCTCCACGCTCCCGGGAAACGGCCTAACGGCTCAGCTTGACGGGGAAAAGCTCGTCGGCGGAAGCGTTGACTTTATTGATGGACAGGTAGGAGTGCCTGCTGAAATTCTTTCTGTCACGGAATCGCTCGCAGAGCAGGGCAAGACGCCCATACTGTTTACCAAAGCGGGAAAGCTCTTGGGAATTATTGCAGTTGCCGACGTCATAAAGGAGGACAGTCCGCAGGCTGTGCGCAAACTGCGGAGCATGGGAATCCGGGTAGTCATGCTGACGGGCGACAACGAGCGCACAGCACGAGCTATCGGAAAGCAGGCAGGTGTCGACGAGGTAATAGCAGGCGTACTGCCAGACGGCAAGGAAAATGCAATAAGGGAGCTTGCGGCAAAGGGGCGCGTGGCAATGGTCGGCGACGGCATAAACGACGCTCCCGCGCTCACGAGGGCGGACATAGGCATTGCGATAGGTGCAGGCACGGATATCGCTATAGACGCGGCGGACGTGGTACTTATGAACAGCAAGCTCAGCGACGTACCGGCGGCGATAAGGCTGAGCCGCGCCACATTGCGAAACATACACGAGAATCTCTTCTGGGCATTCTTCTATAACTGCATAGGAATACCGCTCGCCGCAGGAGTGTTTATTAGCCTCTTCGGCTGGCAGCTCGACCCCATGTTCGGAGCGGCGGCAATGAGCCTTTCAAGTGTCTGTGTGGTGACAAACGCACTCAGGCTGAACCTTTTCCGAGCACATGACGACAACAAAAAATCAAACAGAAATACAAAGGAGAAAACCAACATGAAAAAGACAGTCAATATCACAGGCATGATGTGCGGACACTGCGAAGCGCGCGTAAAAAAGACGATTTTGGCGCTCCCCGGGGTGGAAAGTGCGGAAGTAAGCCATGCGACAGGCACGGCGGTCATAACGCTTAACGCCGAGCTTGCCGATGAAGTCATAACAAATGCGATTGCCGAGCAGGGCTATACGGTCACGGGAATCAAATAAGCGCACCGCAAGCTAAGAAAAAGCCCTCCGCCACAGTTAAGCATGACGGAGGGTTTTACTTTGTGCTTTATCCGACCGAATCGACTATTTTGCAAATCTTGTCTATCTCGAGCTTTGGATTTTTCCACCAATTCGCGCTCCAAATGCGGTGTATTTTCCAGCCGCGCGATTCGAGGTACTTCTGCCTGTGGAAATCCCTTTCCCTCGCCGACCTCGAGTTTTTATAGAGCCTGCCGTCGCACTCTATCCCCAGCACGTAATCGCCGTGCTTCTTGACGGCGAGATCGATTCTGTAGCCGCCGATACCCACCTGAGCGTCGACCTCATAGCCCCTTTGGATCAATGCCGCACAGACCTGATTCTCAAAGTCATCGTCGGAACTGTATGACTGCGCCGGTGTCGTGGTGTCGCTCAGTGAGAGCAATATCTGCCTTGCGCTCTCCGTGTCCCCTGCGCTGACCGCGAATGCGTACTCGAGATACTTCTTAAGATAGTGAGGACCCTTGTTCTTTATGTCGTCCGTTATGATCTCCGAGGGATCCAGAGACGTCACTATATGGATCTTCTTCTTCGCGCGGCTTATGGCGACATTGAGCCTGTTTTCGCCGCCCTGCTGATTGAGCCAGCCGAATTTGCGCACTATCTTTCCATCGGCATTTCTGGCATAACCCACGGAGAATATGATTACGTCTCTCTCGTCGCCCTGAACGGTCTCTATGTTCTTGACGAAAAGGCCTATGTCCTCGCCGTCCCTCCTGCGCACCAGCTCTGTGCGGATTTTCGCCGCAAAATCGGGGTCTTTTACGCACTCCTCGTCGATCAAGTCGTCTATGAGGTCTCTTTGGGATATGTTGAATGTAATTATTCCTATTGTCTCATCGTTCTGCCTCTCGTTGAAGAACGTCTTTAGCATATTTACGATGTAACGGGCTTCCTGCATATTGGACTTATCCACCCAAAGGCCGTCGTCGATTTTGTGCACCTCTATAGGTGGCTTTTCGAGCTTCTCGGTGTTTGGTGAGACGTAGAGCCTGCCGTCGTAAAATGCGTAGTTGGAGAATGCGATAAGCTCCTCATATCTCGAGCGATAGTGGAAGTTTAAGAGTATGTCGTCGTATTTGAAGCGCGCCAGATCCAAGAGACTTTCTTCTTCGAGCGCCGCCGGCACTTCTTCGTCCTCGCCCAAGAAGTCCTCGTCGAATTCCACTCGACCCGCGCCCAGATTTGAGGGCCTTAACTGCTTGCTGTCGCCCGCTATGACGACTTTCTTCGCCCTCAGAATAGAGGGTATACCCTTTTCGACGAACATCTGGGATGCCTCGTCGAATATAACCAGGTCGAAAACGCCCGTCTGCAGGGGGATTATTTCGGAGACGACTTCGGGTGTGAGCAGCCAAATCTTGACGCTCTTAAACAGCTCGAAGCTGAATCTGTTTATAAACTTGTTTACGCTCCACTTGCGCTTGCTTTCGATTACGCGGAGAATCTCGCCGTGCCGCTTTGACATAGTGAGGTTGTACATATCCGCCATGAGCAGGGCTTCGAGCTTCTGCCTCGTGAGCTTTTGCTTTTTGTCCATCGCTTCGCTCATCTTTTTGATGATGCCCTCGAAATTGTCTATGCTCACGAGGATGTCTCTGTGCTTTGACTCAAATTTTTCTATCTGCTTAGTTATGAGCCTGTTATAGAGCACGTCGTTTGCCGCTTGGAGTGTACAGCTGCACTTGTCTCTGAGCTTTATGAGCGCGTGGACGTATTCCGTTTCGTCCGCGGAAAGCCCCATGTACTGCGCCCTCGTATTCCAAAACTCGGCGTAAACTCTTATGCCCTCGATGACGGCGTCGGTCTGCTTGAAAAGCAGCTTTTTGAGTTTCCCGTCGGACTGCGCGAAATAAGCGCTCAGTATAGCGGCAATCTGCTTATTTATACTTCCCTTGCCGAACAGCCTTGCGAATAAACCTTTGCCATTGTACTCGCAAATCGCGCCTCTGAGGCTGTTAAGCTTATCCTCAAGCTCATACACGTCAAGCTCGGACAGCTCGGGCTTAGTTTTTTCGAGCCAATCGTAAGCTGTGCTTAAATTGATATAGCCGTCTATGGCTTCACAGACGCGTGTATCCTCAAACAGCGTGTGCGCTCTCTCCACGGCGTCGAACTTGAGCGCGGCGAGCGGCTCTGTTATTACGGAGTTTGCGGCAATCTCGCGCCTGCGCCCCTCCTCTTGAGATATATCGACCTTTTTGCTCTTTTGGTACAGGCGATATGGCTCTATACCGAACTCATTCGGCGCGAACATACTGTCTGCTATGACCTCGAGCCTGCCTACCAAAGCATCTATCTCCTGCGATACCGCATCGACGGACAGAGTATCGTTTGCCGCATCCCTGCTGAGCGCTGTCATAAGGCGGAGCTGTGAATAAAACTCCTCCTTGTTTTCCACGTCGTCTATTAACAGTGCGTACTGCGACAAATGCCCCAAACGGGAATAAACCACGTCGAGCGCCGTCTTCTTTTCGGAGACCAGAAGCACCGTTTTATTCTGACTTACCGCATCGGATATGAGGCTCGTGATAACCTGCGACTTGCCCGTGCCGGGAGGCCCCTGCACCACGAGCTCGTCAATAGTATCGATTGCGGAAATGACCGCCTCCTGCGAGCTGTTCAGGCTGTTTATGTTGGCTAAGCTCTGTTCCGAAACGAAGAGCGGAGTTTTAGCGGCAGCGGAAGCACTCGCCATATTTTCAAGGCCGTCCGATGCAGGCTCGCTCAGCAGGTCGTTTAACAGCGCGTTTATGTGATTGTCCTTGAGTATGTTGTCGAAATCCTTTTGTATGGCGTTGCTGCAGACGGGGAATCTGCCGAGCACTATCGAAAACTCAACACGCAAATCTCCCGATGCGAATTTCGGGAATGTATCCGCGGTGTACTCGGTGAATTTCGCTATGTCTGCTTCTTCGCAAGCTATGGGCAGATCGTTTTGCTCGTAAAACGCGAGCAGGCTGCTTATAAATGTGCCGCGCGAAACCTCCTCGACGTCCTCCTCGGGCAGGGGCTTGTTTATTCCGCTGAATTTGTAGTTTGCGAGTATAAGAGTGTTGTTGTAGAGCACGTCTCTCGTCTCGTCGAGCGCGAGCGTTATCGTAGTGGGGGTCTTTTCCGCAACTACGGGGAAGAGCGCCAAAGGTGTACGCACGTCAAAATCCCCGGAGGGTATCCGGCCTATTACGAACGGATAGCCTATGTACAGGTCGTTTTGACCCTTGTCGCGCAGGTCCTTGGAGGCCTCCCTCAGAATGCGCACGAATTTCTGGAAACGCCCGTTTTTCTCGCCGTCATCGTCACGAGAGTCGCACACTGCAAGTGTCTTTCCATTTCCGAAGATTATGTCGAGGGGATTTGTCTTTGTGCCGAACAGGTCGACCGCGTATTTGTTTGCCGCCTTTGGCATGTATAAAAGCCTGTTGCGCCTGTTGATGTTCACGAGCTTCTTGCCGAGCTCCTTCAACACTCCGCCTACAGCGCCGTCGATTTGAACTGTTTTTTCGGTGGGCGCTTCTTCGAATCTCCTTATTACTTCCAAAAATCTCTTTGCGTAGTTGTCGATAAATACCTTGCCTATACCGGGTATGCTCTCAAAATCCGCCACCCTCTTTGGGCATAAGCTCGCAATCTGCAACAGTGCGTTGTCTGTGCAGGCCACCCTCGCCTTTCCGTACTTCAGCTTCTCCTCGTTCTTTATCTGCGCTCTCAGCTCGTATAGAGCCTGCGTGAGCCTCTCGTTATTACTCATAACAGCCGCCTCCCCGATTCAGCACATACATAGATTAAATAATTTACAGGTTTTGTTATACATTACCATAGCAATGTGCGGAATTCAAGCGGAGAGGGGAGGTAGGAGCAAGGTACGCAACGTGTTATTTGGCAAGGGTGGCTTTATGGATATAACGATATAATCACAGGTTATTTCGGAAATCTCACAGTGACCGTCGTACCTTCATTCAACTTGCTTTTAAGCTCAAGCTTCGCTCCGTGTATGCGTGCGACGTGCTTGACGATTGATAAACCGAGGCCTGTGCCGCCTATCTCCTTGGAGTGGCTCTTGTCCACGCGGTAGAAGCGCTCAAACACCCTGTCCTGCGATTCTGCGGGGATACCTATGCCGGTGTCGGAGACTGTGAGCACGACTTCCGCCGGAGTGTCTTCTATATTAACGGTCGCGGCGCCGCCGTTGCGGTTATATTTGATGGCATTGTCACAGAGGTTATACACGAGCTCCGTTAAAAGCGGTGCAATGCCCGATATTTCGCCCTTACCGCCTTCTACAGCGAAAGTTACTTGCCTTGCTTCCGCCCGGGGAGCGAGGCGCGATGCCGCATCTTCCGCAAGGGCCTTGAGTGAGACAACCTCTCGGGGCATGTATTCCACGCCCTCGTCCAATTTGGAGAGGCGAATTATGTCGTCAACGAGCGTTATCATGCGTTGGGATTCCGTATAAATACGGTCTATGAAGCGAGGCATATCCTCCTGTTCCACAAGGCCGTTTTTTATTATTTCGGCACTGCCGGATATGATATGCAGAGGCGTTTTCAACTCATGTGAGACATTGGCGGTAAACTCTCGACGCATCTGCTCGGCGCGCGCCTTGTCGGTAACATCGAAAAACAGCAGAGCCGTACCCTTTGTTTCGCCGCCGGACATGACGGGGCTTGCGTTAACCTGATATTCGCGGCATCCGAGCTCCACAACCAGCTCAGCCTTTTCACCCCTGGCGGATTTGTCAAGCAATCTTTGTATGTCCAGGCATCGGCATATGGCGAGGAATGTGCTTCCGATGCAATCGGGGTTTGTATCCAATAGCTTCATGGCGCTGTTGTTTATGCTGATTACTGCACCGTCGGCACTGATCAACACTATGCCTTCGCTCATGCTGCCCGTTATGGCGTCCCATTCCTCCTGTTTGTGCTTCAGTTCGTCAATCTGCGACGCTATCTGCCTGTGCTGATGCTCTATGCGGTTTAACAGAGGCGAAAGCTCCTCATATGAATCGTTTTCGAGGGGTTTGTCGAGGTCAAGCTCGTTCAGGGGTTTAACTATGCGCTTTGAAAGTCGTGAGGCCAGCAGTGCGGACAACACTACGGCAATAGTCATAACCATGATAATGGGTTGGAGCATACCGAGCACGAGCGTGAAAATGCTGTTCTGCTCGCCTGCCACGCGGATAACACTGCCGTCTGAAAGCCGCTCGGCATAGTAAAGCATCTTTTCCGTCAGCGTCGAAGAATAGCGTGAGCTCTGCCCCACGCCGTTTTCGAGAGCTTCAATGAACTCCTCACGGTCTGCGTGGTTTTCCATTGCCGATGCGTCGGACTGCGTGTCATACAGCACTGCGCCGTCACGGTCGATCCATGTTATGCGGTAGGGCCCGGCATCCAGACCGTCAAAATACGCCGCACCCTCATTCTCTATCGCCTGTGCGATAAGCGAGGTCTGCGTCTGCATCTGCATCTCGTACAGGCTTGTAAAGTAATTGTAGAGCACGCCCATGACTATGACGAGACAAGCCGTGAGAATGGCGACTGCGACGGCCAGTATAGAGCGAAATATGCGTTTTGTCACAGCTCGCTCACCTCCAACCGGTAGCCGACGCCTCGCACGGTACGAATGTAATCGCCGCAATCGCCCAGCTTTTGGCGCAGAGTTCTTATATGCACGTCAACGGTGCGGGTCTCGCCGTCGTAATCCATGCCCCAAATACTCTCAAGCAGATTGTCGCGAGTGAACACGCGGCCCGGATTCTGGAGAAAGAGCTTAAGCATCTCGTATTCCTTAAGCGTCAGTACGACGCTCTTACCGTCGGAAACAACCGTATGTTCAGCGTCGTTTACCGTTAGCTTTCCGGCACGATATTCTTTATCACGGCGGTGCGGTGCGGTGCGGCGGAGTACCGCGCGGACTCTCGACACCATCTCCATCATGCCGAAGGGCTTTGCGAGATAATCGTCTGCACCCAGGTCGAGGCCTGTGATTTTGTCGTACTCTGTGCCCTTGGCTGTCGCCATTATGACCGGAATCGCGCTTGTAGCGGCGCCGCTTCTAAGCTTCTTCAGGATAGTTATACCGTCCTCGCCTGGGAGCATTATGTCGAGTATGACAAGCTCAGGCATGCTTTTTTTAAGAGCCTCCCAAAAGGGCGTGGCAGAGGGAAAACCCTCTGCTTCAAACCCCGTGGATTTGAGGGTGTAGGTCATCATATCGCGTATGCCTGCGTCGTCTTCAACGATATAGATCATGTTGTTACTCCTTATTGCCTGTCACGGAATAGAGTACCCATTCCGCAATGTTCGTTGCGTGGTCGCCTATGCGCTCGAAGTATTTGGCTATCATCAGCAGGTCGAGGGCGTACTCCATCTCGCCGCCTGCCTGAAACCGCTCTGTTAGTGCCCTTTTGACCGCGTCAAAGAGCCCGTCCACGACATCGTCATATGCTATGACCGAATGTGCCAGTACAACGTCACGCTTAACAAATGCGTCTATGCTCTCCGTCACCATCTTTATGACCGCACGCGCCATCTCCCCGATGTGCAGTGTTTCATCCGATGCAGTGATGTGCGCCATTGTCACAATTTCCGCTATGTCCGCCGACTGGTCGCCTATGCGCTCCATGTCGGTTATCATCTTGAGCGCAGCAGAAATCGTGCGAAGATCGCGCGCGACAGGTTGTTGCTGTAGAATAAGCTTCATGCAAAGCGTCTCTATGTCGCGTTCCTTTTGGTCTATCTCGGAGTCGTATTCGGCAGCTTTATTCGCCAATTCCATATCGCCGTCAAGCAACGCTTTTGCGGACATGGCGATAACGTTTTCACAAAGCGCACCCATCCTTATGAGCTCCTCGTTGAGTTCTGCGAGCTGTTCATCAAATTTCGATCTCATCATCCGAACCTCCCCGTTATGTAATCCTCCGTGCGTTTGTCTACCGGCTGTGAAAACAGCTTTTCCGTATCGTCGTATTCAATCAAATCACCGAGGAGAAAGAACGCAGTTCTATCCGAAATGCGTGCGGCCTGCTGCATGTTATGCGTCACCATAATGATAGTATAGTTTCTTTTTAACTCCACAGCAAGTTCCTCTATTTTCGATGTAGATATCGGGTCGAGTGCACTCGTCGGTTCGTCCATCAAGAGAACCTGCGGCTCCACAGCCAGCGCACGGGCTATACACAGCCTCTGCTGTTGTCCGCCGGAGAGACCCAATGCGGACTTCTTCAACCTGTCTTTTATCTCGTCCCATAGGGCGGCACTGCGCAGACTGCGCTCCACTAAGTCATCCAGCTTGGCCTTGTTTTTTATCCCGTGTGTGCGCGGACCGTAGGCGACGTTGTCGTAAACGCTCATGGGGAACGGATTTGGCTTTTGGAATACCATGCCGATGTTTTTTCTAAGCGTGCTCACGCATACGCCGGGTGCGAAAATGTTCTCTCCGTTGTACCTTACCTCGCCGGTGATACTTACGCCGGGAATGAGGTCGTTCATGCGATTCAGCGTTTTTAAGAAAGTCGATTTGCCGCAACCGGAGGGGCCTATGAGTGCAGTAATGCTATTCTCCGGTATGTCCATATTGATGCCGTGCAGTACCTCGGTGCTGCCGTAGCGTAGCCGCAAGTCGCGGACTGTAATTATATCGCTCATTTTTTATTCCTCCTCATGAAGCAACGGCTTACGAGTGATGCCGCAAGATTTATGATAAGCGTCAACAGCATGAGTATCGCCGCTATCGCAAAGGCTACTCCAAATTCGCCTTGTTCTTTTGCGTAGAAATAGAGTGCGACGGTGAGAGTTGCGCCGGAGCTCGTCAATCCCTCGAAAAACCCGTTAAGCGCGTGAGCAAAGCCCGCTGTAAACAGAAGCGCCGCCGATTCGCCCAGTATGCGCCCAACTGCGAGTATGCACCCTGTGACTATGCCGTCTACGCTTCCGGGCAAAACCACCGTGCGGATAACCCTCCATTTGCCTGCGCCGAGGCCAAACGCACCTTCACGGTAGCTCTGCGGCACTGCTTTCAAGCTCTCCTGTGTCGTGCGCATTATTGTTGGAAGATTCATAATTACAAGCGTCATAGCGCCTGCTATCAGAGAGGTCTTGAGTCCCAGGAATTTCAGGAAAAACAGCATTCCGACAAGGCCGTAAATGATGGACGGTATGCCCGACAGCGTTTCCGCCGCATATTCGATGATGCCGACCAGCTTTTTATTCTGCGCGTATTCGGTGAGGTAAATTGCCGCGCCCACGCCTATGGGCAGAACGATGAAAAGCGTTGCAATGACTATGTAGACCGTGTTGAGTATGTCAGGAAGTATACCGATGGTATCATTCAGATAGCTTGGCTTGGTGGAAAGCAGTTCCCATGTGATGTGCGGTATGCCGTTTATGAGCACATAGCCTACCATGAACAGTACGAGTGCGGTGGTAAGACCTGCCGCAAGGTACATAAGCCCTCTAATAATAACGCCGTAAGCTTTACGCCTACTCATGACCGTCACCTCGTTTCAGGAAAAAGCTGAGCGCCGCATTTATGAGCATTATGAATAGGAACAGCACCAATGCTATTGAAAACAGCGCCTGCCTTTGAAGTCCTGCGGAATAGCTCATCTCGCTCGCCACTGCCGTCGTTAGGAAGCGCACGCTCCGGAACAGCGAAGGCATATTGGCCACATTTCCCGAAACCATCATAACCGCCATAGCCTCGCCTATGGCACGCCCTACGCCTAAGACGACGGAGGCCGCGATACCGCTCTTGGCCGCCGGTACAGATACTCGGAAATAGGTTTCTGTCTGCGTCGCACCCAACGCCAGAGATGCATCCTCATACTCCTTTGGCACGGCTTCAAGAGCTGTCATCGAGACTTTGATTATGCTCGGAAGTATCATGACTGCCAGTACCGCGATGGCGGCGAGCAGGCTCGCTCCGTCCGGCACGTTGAATATGCTCCGTATCGTGGGGACGAGTACCAACATACCTACGAGACCGTAGACAACCGATGGAATGCCCGCAAGGAGGCTTACAGCGCCGCCTACGAGTGATTTTATCTTCGTCGGCGCGACTTTTGCGAGATATACCGCCGTCAAGAAGCCTATCGGAACACCTATCAGAATCGCTCCCGCTGTGCCGTAGATCGAGGTTAGTATAAAGGGCAGTATGCCGAAGCTGGGTTCCGCCGCCGTGGAGTCCCACGTTGTACCAAACAGGAAGTCGAATATCCCTATTTTGCTTATTGCCGGTATGCCGGAGACGACCAAGTACACGGTTATGAGCAGGACACAGCCCACGGTTACGAGACCGAGGATTAGGAATATGCCGTGTACTATCTTTTCTGCGAGCCGCTTTCGGTCAAGCTTTTTTTGCATATCTCATTGCCTTTCTCATATGGGAAACGCAGAGCCATGGCTCCGCGTGTTCATTTCTTTTATCCCTGGTTTGCAGCTACCGCGCCTGCGGCGGAGATTATATCAACTGCGTCTGCGGAGGTGATGTAGTCGAAGAACTTCTGCGCGGCTTCACTGAGTGCTACGCTTGTTCTTGTCACCAGTATGAAGGGGCGCTGTATGACGTAGCTTCCGTCGCGGATAGTGTCCTCACTCGGCATTACGCCGCTAACCGATAGCACCTTGACGCTGTCTTTGACAGATGCAATCGACGCATAGCCTATGGCGTTAGGGTTTTGTGATACCGTGGTGATTACGTCGCCTGTGCTTGGAAGCTCCTGGCGATACCGGCACTTTTCGGATGTGTCGGTGATGGATTCAAAACCGTCGCGCGTGCCGCTGCCTGCCTCACGGCCTATTAGCACTATGGAAGCGTCATTTCCGCCGACCTCGGACCAGTTGGTGATCTCGCCGGTGTAGATGGCGGCGATCTCCTCGAGTGTAAGGTCGCTCACGGGGTTATTTATGTTCACTATTACGGCGATGCCGTCGTAGGCCAAAACGGTTTCCGTAAGACCGGAGGCCTTTTCTTCGTCCTTCAAAGCGCGGCTGGAAAGCCCTATGTCACAGCGTCCTTCACTGACTGCGGCGATGCCACCGGTGGAGCCCGTGGGGTTATATGTAAAATTAATGTCGTTGTTTTCGTTCACGAACGATTCACCCAACGCGCCTATGACGTTTTCCATTGAAGTTGACCCGTCTGTGGAGACCGAGCCTGATGTAGTTGCTTTTCCGCAGCCTGTCAGCACCATGAGTGCCACTGCCGCAATAATTACGATGCTTATAAACTTCTTCATTTTTTGTTATCTCCTTTGCTGCTTATTCTCTTTTGTACAATCTCATGGTATTATCTCGGTGTAAAACCAAAAAGCGCAGTAATGTTAAATAAATGTTAAATGGGAAAATTGATAAGAGACCGAAAATGTTGTGATAGGTGCGGAGAGCCCGCCCGCCCACCCCTCTCCATCGTAAAATCACAATAAAAACAGGGACATCGCTGTTCTCGGATGCCCCCAAAAGTGCATTTTCGTAACGGGAATACCCGTTATCTGTTATAATTCGGCACCAATCTGCCTGCTTCCACTTCCGAATTGACGGGCGATGGTGATAATTACAGGTTCTATACTATTTGTCCCCTCCTTGGAGCGCACCACCCATATTTCGGGATGCGGTGAGTTTCATGGATTTGATAGAAAGCAGGCAAACAAGTATAGTCAAAATGTCCGCCGCCGGCTGAGAAAAATAGATGCCTGTTACGCCGAACAATCTCGGCAGTATCAGAACAAAAGGAACATAGAACAACCCCTGGCGTATCAGGGACAGGAACAGTCCGTATCGAGGCGAGCCGATGGTTTGATAGGTTATGGTCATCATGTAACACAAACCGAATGCAGGATATAAGGCTACCTGTGAAATCAGCAAGCATTTTCCATAGTCCACAATAACGGGGTTTTGGTTAAACAGCATAATCAGTGGTCTTGACAATAGGATATAGACTGCCGCCACCAAAACAGTAAGCAGCAGAGAGCCTTTCAGAGCGAATCGGACTGACTGATGAAAGCGTTCCTCGTTTTTGGCTCCAAAAGCAAAAGCGGCTACCGGCTGATACCCTTGCATAAATCCCATGACAATATAGCACCCAATCAGGATAAGGTGCTGTAC
>JAEDCW010000031.1 GCA_016293975.1 Clostridia bacterium | reverse complement strand
TATGACGGTTGGTCAGATCATTGGCGAAGGTATGCTGGCTCACGGTTACTTCAAGAAGAACAACGAGCAGATGCAGGACGCCGTACTTAAGGTAATGGATAGTTGCGGTCTCGCTCCCTACTTCCTCCACAGGTATCCGCACC
This sequence comes from Clostridia bacterium, assembly GCA_016293975.1. Lineage (GTDB taxonomy): Bacteria > Bacillota > Clostridia > Christensenellales > CAG-138 > RGIG1693. The sequence continues at coordinate 22,392 of JAEDCW010000031.1, read as the reverse complement.
AGTTCTCCGGCGGTCAGCGTCAGCGTATCGGTATCGCTCGTGCTCTCGGCGTATATCCGAAGTTCGTCGTTTGTGACGAGGCTGTTTCAGCTCTGGACGTTTCTATCCAGTCACAGATCATCAACCTGCTGCAGGACCTCAAGGACCAACAGAATCTGACGTACATGTTCATCACACATGACCTGTCGGTAGTTAAGTACATAAGCGACCGTATCGGCGTTATGTATTTGGGCTCAATGGTCGAGCTTGCTCCCTCACAGGAGACTTTCGATCACCCGATGCATCCCTATACGGAGGCACTGCTCAATGCAATACCCACGACAGATGCGAAGCGTGAGCTGATAATCCTCGAAGGCGATATACCCAGCCCGGTAAATCCGCCCAAGGGATGTAAGTTCCATACGCGATGCCGTTATTGCACGGATATCTGCAGACACGTAACGCCTGAGCTTCTGGAAGTCAGACCTGACCACTTCGTAGCTTGCCATCATATGCTTCGTGCAAATGACGCAACTATGAATTTGGATAAGATAAACGACAGAGACTAAGAATAACGATAAGCTCCGTGGTAAGCTTGCCGCGGAGCTTAATTTAAGTTTAAGGAAGAATTATGCTGTACGAAGATAAACTGCGTCGAATACTGGAGCAACAAAATGAGAGCCGCGAAAACAGAGTCGCCAAAAATCCTTTGGACGGCGATGATGACTCGGTCGACAGCTCCGACGATGATATCTCTACCGATGAATTGCGCAAGGAAGAGCTCAAAGCGGGCGTGAAAGAAGCACGCAGGCAGCGGAAGCTCCGCGAGTCAAATATGGAACTTGAGAAGGGCGATTTTTTCGCGATGTTGATTTCGGCATACGGTGTGTTTATACCGATTGCTCTGGTCATTCTCGGTATAATATGTGCCGTCGTTATTTTGATGTTCGGAAGAGGTTGATATGGCATAATGAATAGGTCGCTTAAGCGGCCTTTTTATTTTGCGCTTATATTGACTTATATACTTTAACAAGCGTAGAATTATCGCAATTAAGGGCTTTATTTGGCGAAGAGGTAATATGAAGAAGCTTTGGACAAAGAACTTTACCATCATCACACTAGGAACTGTCGTGTCAATGTTGGGACACGCAGTTTCGGGTTTTGCAATAGGCTTGATGGTATACGACTTTACAGGGTCGACATTAAAGTATGCATTGTTTATGGTTTGCTATTCGATGCCGAGGGTAATTATGCCGCTTTTGGCAGGACCGTACATCGATAGGTTTTCGAGAGCAAAGCTTATATACCTGCTCGACTTTGTCGCCGCAGGGATGTACATAATCATAGCGGTGATTTTGCAGTTCAGTTGGTTCAACTACGTCATTTTCTTGCTGATAAGCCTGTTGGCGGGTTCGATAGACAGCGTGTACAGCGTCGTTTACGAGAGCTTATACCCATTGCTAATAACCGAGGGCAACTACAGTAAGGCGTACTCGATTTCAAGCTTGATTTATCCGCTTGCGAGTACGATTATGGTTCCCGTTGCAGGCATCTGCTACAATACGGTCGGTCTTATGCCTCTGTTTGTGTTTACGGCTGTGGCGTTTGCCGTGGCAGCTATAATGGAAACCCAGATAAAGGTAGAGGAAAAGCATATGATAAGCCGCGCAACGACGAGCTTTAGCTTTAAGCGTTTTGCAGATGACTTGAAGGAGGGCGTAGATTACCTCAAGGACGAAAAAGGACTTTTGTGCATACTCGCATTCTTCTTTATAACGATGATGACGGGTGCCGCAGAAAGCACGCTCGCATTGCCTTTCTTCAAGTCGTCGGATGCGAATTCGTTTAAGTCGATAATACCCGGACTGCTTGAAATACCGTATTTCCAGAACCATGAGGGCAGGGGCGTTGCTATCTATACATTTGTAATGAGTATGTCTACGGTTGGCAGGTTGATTGGCGGAGTATTCCATTACAGGGTAAAGATACCGGCAAAGCGGAAGTACAACGTAGCTGTTGTCGTGTATTGCTGTACGGCAATAATCGCGGGCGTGTTCCTGTTTACACCTGTTGAACTCATGTGCGTGCTTATGATGCTGAGCGGTATGCTTGCAGTTAACTCATATAACATCAGAATATCATCCACGCAGAATTATATCCCCGACGAAAAACGCGGTCGCTTCAACGGTCTCTCCGCGATGATAATGACAAGCGGAACTCTTATAGGTCAGGTCATATTCGGAGGACTTGGCGAGGTGTTCACCGCAAAGCAGATAATTCCGGTCGCCATGCTCGTGAACTTGGTATCGGTCAGCATAATGATAATAGGCGGAAAGCACGTCAAGCAGATTTACAACAAGGATCTGTAAGATATACGTGTGCCTACCCCGGATCCGCCTGTGAAAAAGTATATAGTGTAAACTTATTGACAATGGCGATATTTCTTGCAAGAATAGCCATAAGGGAACAAATACTTTTTGGAGGTAGAATATAATGTTTAAGACGCTTCAAGAAGCGAAAAGGTATTTCAAAGAAAACGAAATAACCATGTTGGACTTCAAGATGACCGACCTCAACGGAGCTTGGCGTCATGTCACGCTCCCCGCAGCTCGTCTGGATGAGGAAATGATGACATACGGTATAGGCTTTGACGGCTCCAACTACGGCTATGCACCCGTCGAAAACAGCGACATGGTGTTCATTCCCGACCTGTCAACTGCGTCAATCGACCCGTTCTGCGAGGGCGTTGTGTCGATGACGGGCGACGTCATGATCATAGATGTTCCCCACAACAGGCCGTTTGACCAGTACCCCAGAAACGTTGCAAAGCGCGCTTGCGAGTATATGCGTGAGACCGGCGTTGCAGACACAATGATTATAGGACCGGAATTCGAGTTCCATATTTTTGACAGCGTATCATTCAAGACAGAGCCCCACTGCACAAAGCTCGACATCGATTGCCAGGAGGCTTACTGGGCAACAGATGAGGGCGTAAGCGGCCATCAGCTTCCCAAGAAGGCGGGTTATCATGCAGATTTGCCGCACGACATCAACTTCGACCTGCGCAACCGGATGTGTTTGTTGCTCGAGGACTGGGGAGTAAAGGTAAAGTATCATCACCATGAGGTTGGAAGTCCCGCTCAGGAGGAGATCGAGACAGAAATGGGCGAGATGACCGAGATGGCGGATAAGACTATGATAGTAAAGTACGTCATCAGGAATACCGCAGACCGTTATGGAAAGACAGCGACGTTCATGCCCAAGCCAATACTCGATGAGGCTGGCAACGGTATGCACGTTCATATGCTCCTTTTTAAAGATTCAAAGCCCGTATTCTACGATGAGAACGGCTACGGTCAGCTCTCGGAGACAGCATTGCACTTTATAGGCGGTCTGCTCAAGCATGCACCGTCACTCTGTGCAATTACAAATCCCTCGACCAACTCTTTCAGAAGACTGGTTCCCGGATTTGAGGCTCCTGTAACGATAGGTTACGCTATGGCAAACAGAAGCGCAGTAGTCAGAATTCCCGCTTATGCAAAGACGCCCAACAAGAAGCGCTTTGAGTTGAGAAACCCAGACGCAACTTGCAATCCCTACTATGCCTATGCTGCCATACTTATGGCTGGTCTCGACGGCATAAAGAACAAGATCGACCCGCACGCAAACGGCTGGGGCCCTTACGACTTTAATCTCTTTGATTTGCCCGAAGAGGAGAAGGCCAAGATCGACGGTCTGCCCAAGACGCTCGATGAGGCGCTCGATGCACTCGAGCAGGATCACGACTACCTGACAGTAGGCGGCGTATTCCCCGAGAGGCTGATTAATGTTTGGATCAAGCGCAAGAGGGAAGAGGTAGCAAGGCTTAACAGAATCCCCACAGCGGCGGAATTCGAGCTCTACTACTCAAGATAAGGGACAAACGTACATAAAACATACATAATAAGAAAAGGCATGTGTGGAAGCATATGCCTTTTACGATGCCTTTATATTCTTTGTATCATATATCGATTTTTCCGTCGTATACGCTTACGGCAGGGCCCGTCATGTATACGCGGCCATCCGTGCGATAATCGATGAAGAGCGATCCAAGTGCCATTTTCACTTCGACATTACGCTCTGTCCTGCCGGTAACAAACCCGACGACTGCGGCCGCACAAGCGCCGGTTCCGCAAGCGAGCGTTGCGCCGCAGCCCCTCTCCCACGGACGCGACTGCATCGTGTTTCTGTCGATTATCTTGACGAAGTTTACATTTGTGCCCTCGGGATAAAGCTTGTGCCGCTCTATTGCCGGACCTACTGACGCTATATCTATCGCGTAGGGGTCATCGGCGAATACTATCGTGTGCGGGATTGACATGAATATGCTCGAAGCTACATAGCTTTTCCCATCCGCTACCAATTCGCCGTCGATAAAGCGACCGTCTCCCTTCATAGGAACTGCACTGCGCTCAAACAATGGCGCACCCATGTCTATAGTCACGGATTCGATAAGCCCGTTGCTGATATTGAGCTTGGGGGTAATGATTCCCGCTTTTGTTTCGATGCTAAATTTATCCGTAGAAACGAGACCACGTTCGTAGGCGTATTTTGCAAAGCAACGTATACCATTGCCGCACATTTGAGCTTCGGAGCCGTCGGCGTTAATCGTCCGCATCTTGAGCGCACAGGTCTCGGAGTTTTCTATAACGAGCAGTGTATCGGCACCGACAGATATCGCACGCGGGCAAAGCTTCTGCGCAAGCGCACCTAAGTCGCTAAAGTACCCGTCACGGTTGTCGATTATTATAAAGTCGTTCCCAAGACCCTGTGATTTGTTGAAATTAAGCATAATCCACCTCATCTCCAATATTACCACAGTAGCGTGTGCCATACAACCACCGCGCCGCTAAATACAAATATCTGTACATCTGCCCGATGTTGCGTTATTATATAGAATGTGTAGGTATACACAAGAGGAGGAAATATGCCGGTATTCTATTTTGTCGTAAATCCAATAGCGGGCGCAGGCCAGTGTAAGGAAAAGTTCAACGAAGTGAAAAAGCTGTTGGATGAGCATGGCGTCGAATACGATTATGAATACTCAAATTATATTGGCGAAGCAAGAGAGATAGCTAAGAGAGCCGCCGAGGAGGGTAACTATAAGACGATAGTATCCGTTGGCGGTGACGGCACGATACAGGAGGTAGCTCAGGGTATTTACGGCACAGGTAAGACATTGGGCATATTCCCGTTTGGTACGGGAAATGATATGGCGCGCTCGCTTAGGATACCATTAGATATAAAGGGTTGTGTTGACGCGCTGATAAACGGCACTACGCAGAACATGGATGTGGTGTTTGCTGACGAGCGTATGTTCATGAATGTAGGCGGATTCGGCTTTGATTCCGACGTGCTGATAAACACTCAGGAGTATAAAAAGCGATACACGGGGATGTTTCCATATTTCTTGGGAATATTGAAGACTATGATGCATCTTAAGACGATGCATTTGAAGATAACCGCCGACGACAGAGAAGTTGAATGTGATTCGTTGCTTATTGCGGTGGCAAACGGTACGGATTACGGCGGAGGCATGAAGGTTTCTCCTTATTCCGATCCGTTTGACGGGTACTTTGATGTATGCATAGTAAAAAAGATAAATATTCTGACATTTATTTCCCTGCTGCCCTCGTTCCTTAAGGGCAAGCACATCGGGAAAAAACCTGTTATTTACTTTAAGGCAAAGCATTTGTCTGTTGAGAGCACGGGGGACTATCAGCTCAACCTAGACGGTGAACTGTATCCAAACCTTCCTTCGAGATTTGATATCGTAGAGGGAGCAATGCCGGTTGTAGTGCCTGTGGGAGCTAATAACGGCTAAGAAAGCTTGGGGGTGTTAAGTGATGGCTATCAGCCATAACAATGCAAGAGCCAAATCAAAAAAGAGAAGACTTGTAATGAGCCATAGAAGTCGCAACATATTGCTGACAGTGATCGTTGTTTTTGTGATTGTTGCAATAATTGTGGGTATATTTGTTAGCGTGGGGCTTGCTCCTTTAAAGCTCACTGAGCAGACATTCAGCAAGGAGACACAGCATGGTTACACCGGAGGAGGATTCTATGTAATAAACGGCACAACCATTAAATACATCGACGACAAAAAACCCGAGTTGAACAGCGAAAGGTCTATAAACACCGAGAACATAAAGCTCGTAGCTTGCCCTGAGCTGTCACTCATATACACGAGCAATGCCATATATGTGCTCAACACCGAGAACCCCATTGATATGGGCGGAACGATACTGAATGTCAAGTGCGGCAGTTCGCACATTGGCGTATTTGTCGAGGATGATAAGGGTGAGCAGTTCATAGCAGTGCTCGATTCCTCTCTAAAGGAGGTAAACAGAATAACTTTCACGGATACAAATCCGATTGATTTTGGCTTTGATACGACAAGGGGCGATGTGCTCTGGACGCTCGATGTCGATGTCAACACGAGCAAGCCAATAAGCACTTTCAGAACGTACGACCTCAAAAAAAGATCTGCATCGGGCATGATAACCGTGCAGGGAGAGTTGGTTGAGGATGTCGCTTTTACTCAAAACAGCGTTTTCCTCGTAGGTACGAGCACGCTCATGTGCTACGACAGGAGCAGGAATACACAGAATTACAGATTGCAATGTTATGGACGTGAGCTGTTGGATGTGTCCTATGTTGACGACTATGTTATGATGGTATTCCGCGACAGGGGCGCACAGGATTATTCGAAGGTCATCATCTATGCGCTGTCCGATACCGCAGAGAGGGACCCCGTTATGCGCACGATAACTCTGCCCGACGAAACATTGGCCGTATACTCGGTAGCCAACAGAATGGTGGTAGTCTTGCCGGACAAGGTGGTTAAGTATAGAGCTTCAGGTAGTATCGATAAGGAGAAGCAGTTCGATTCACCCATAGATGCTGTGGAAAAGCTGACGGGCGGTAGAATACTGGTTTACCGCGGCAACGTGCCCTACATGGCCGATATAGGCTAAGGAGATTTCTATGAACGTTATAGACATTCTGGTTATAGTGGTTTTGCTGCTTGTTTTATTGAAGTCACTGTACAAGGGCTTTCTGTATACCGCGTGTGGCACGGGACTTATCGTGTTGTCCATCATACTCTCGTTTATATTTATGCCGGTAATGGCAAACTCAATTAAGTCTGATGCAAAGCTCTTTGACATGATGCTTTACTATACCGAGGGTTCGGAATTCATACAGGATTCTGAGCTTGCAAAGCAGAGCATAACCACTATATCGACCGATGAAGTGAACAGGATCGTTGCGGAAGCAAACGTGCCTCATCCCATAGGTAAGGAGATAAGGGAGAACATACTGACCGAAGCGTTTGCAAAGGATGATATAGTAACTCTGGGGGATTACTTCAATCAAACGATGGTAAGGGTGTTTATAAATATACTGTCGCTTATATTCCTATTCCTGTGTTTTAAGATTGTATTCGGCTTTCTGCTCGGATGGTTCGACTATTCGTACAATCTGCCGAAATTCACACAGTACGACTCTCTGTTTGCGGTTGCAGCCGGTCTATTAAAGGGAATACTGACGGCATTCGTGATTTTCATGCTCGTGCCTATAGCTCTGACGCTCATACCGTTGGACTTTATTAAGGAATTGGTGGATGAGTCGTTCTTTGCCCGTCTTTTCTATAATTCTAATTTCCTGTTGAGTTTGATTCCGGGAATGTGAGGAGGACTAATGTTTTTAGCAAGTGATTGGCTTTCATATGAGCTTATTGATGTGGGCGGCGGTGAGAAGCTCGAAAGATGGGGCGATGTGACATTGCTCAGACCCGAGCCCCAAGGCGTTTGGCCCATGCAAAAAAACAGCAAGTGCGATGCACATTATATTCGCTCGTCAAGCGGCGGCGGAAACTGGGCATACAAAAAAGAGCTTCCCGAGAGCTGGAAGATTGATTATAAGGACCTGACATTTATTGTAAGACCTACTGGCTTTAAGCACACGGGTCTTTTCCCCGAGCAGGCGGTCAATTGGGACTGGATGCGCGATATAGTAAAAAACAGCGGGCTCAATGAGTTCAGAGTGCTGAATCTATTTGCATATACGGGCGGTGCGACATGTGCGTTGGCAGCTGCCGGTGCAAGCGTAGTACACGTAGATGCCGCAAAGGGAATAACGTCATGGGCAAAGAGTAATCTTGAAGCGTGCGGACTGGCGGAGAGACCCGTCAGGTTTATAGTGGACGACGCGATGAAATTTGTTCAGCGCGAGCAGAGGCGGCAAAGGACGTATCACGGAATACTGATGGACCCGCCGAGCTATGGCAGAGGTCCGGGCGGCGAGATGTGGAAAATCGAGGAGAATCTGTTTCCGCTCGTGCGCGAGTGCATAAAGCTGCTCGACGATGATGCGCGGTTTTTCCTGCTCAATTCGTATACTACGGGACTTGCGCCCACGGCTATAGAGAATGTACTTAAAGTAGCGCTCGACGGCAGGGGGGGCAATTTCTGTGCCGAAGAGGTCGGACTTCCCATTACGAGGGGGTCTCTTGTGCTTCCGTGCGGAGCAAGCGGCAGATGGTGGGTCAAATGAACATAATCTACGAGGATAATCACCTGCTTGTGGTTGAAAAGCCTCCAAATATGCCGGTACAGGAGGATGCATCGGGCGATATCGACCTGTTGAGGACACTCAAGGCGTATATAAAGGAGAAATACAACAAGGCAGGCGACGTCTATTTGGGACTGGTCCACAGGCTCGACAGACCCGTGGGCGGCGTTATGGTGTTTGCGCGCACATCAAAGGCGGCGGCGAGATTATCTGCCCAGTTTTCAAAGAAGCAGTCAATGAAGTGCTATGCGGCGATAGTCTGCGGCGAGGTAAAACCGGAGGACAGCCTTTTTGACTACCTCGTACGCGACGAAAAGACAAACACGACATCCGTGGCGAGCGAAACAGCTCAAGGCGCAAAGCCCGCAAGACTCCGTTACAGGCGGGTTGCCAAAAAGGGAGGAAAGAGCCTCATCGATATAGAGCTTCAAACGGGAAGGCATCATCAGATAAGGGTTCAGCTTGCGAGCAGAAATATGCCGATATACGGAGATCAACGCTACAACGATACGGCAATCGTGGGCGAGCAGATAGCTCTTTGGGCGTATGCGCTTACCATAGAGCACCCCACACAGAGGACGCAGATGCGCTTTATTTCCATGCCGCGCGGCAAGGCGTGGGACGAGTTTTCCGATGAACTTACCGCCATGCTATCAGGGGTGAGCATAGCATACATAGATGAGGATATAATAGTTGCAGACAAGCCATACGGGCTCTCCGTGGCTATTGATGACGGCGACGACGATACGCTTGAAGGTAGGCTCGATGCCGCATTCGGAGAGGTATGTCCGATCCATAGGATAGATGCGACTACAAAGGGGCTGGTTTTGTTTGCGCGGAACGCAAACTCTCGGAACGAGCTAATGTCGTGTATGCGGGAAGGCAGAATAAAAAAGTTCTACACTTGTGAGGTCGTGGGCGTACCCCCAAAGCGGGCCGACACATTGTACGGATATGCAGTAAAGGATGCCGAGCGCGGAATAGTCAAGGTATACGACAATCCCTGCCCAGGGGCAAAGGAAATGATAACGGCCTACAGACTTCTGAGCGAAAACGACGGTACATCTACGCTTGAAATAGAGCTTTTTACCGGACGTACTCATCAGATAAGAGCTCAGCTCGCGCATTTGGGCAACCCCATTTTGGGGGACGATAAATACGGCGACAGGGAGATGAACAGAGCCTTGAATTGCAGGGAGGTTCAGCTCACCGCTAAGGAACTTCGTATTGAGAGGGACGGCAAGCCGACAATAATCGTAAAGAGATAGAAGAATTTCGACACAGATTCAGATCAGAAACACAGATAACCGCGCAACCACGCGGTTTTCGTTAATTCTTTATGAACAAATCACGATAGGATAATATTTATAGTATACTAATGTTGGCGGATAAAGAATATGTGATTATAAGCTTCTTTGTGAGTCAGTTAGAAGGTTTATTTAGGTCAGGATAGGTAGTTAAGTCAAACGACCAATCAGTGAAAGGAGAGTATATGAAAGCATTGAAAAAACAGCGAGTATTTTGCTCATTTGCGTTGCGGTTTTCGCAATGACTGTTTGCCCAACGCTTGCACAGACATCTCGAGTATCGGATATGCCTAAAGAAGCTGTATTTGAAGAAATATGCTTAATTCCTGCCGGGAACGGTGAGGATTGCGTAGGTTATATCGATGACGGTTCTGTTTCACCATGTCCGCAGGACTTTTTGGTTCGCGATGACGGCTCTGTGTGCATATTGGATTCGGTGAAGGACAGAATCATTATATTCAAAGACGGCGAGGTGCAGAAGTATCTCGATTACACAGGCGTGACAACCGCGACATACGCGGAGAATTTCACCTATTATGACGGCGTGTTCTACTGCGTGGATACCGTCTGCAATACGCTGTTTACGGTAGATGAGGAAATGGGAAAAGCCGCCCGGATGCCGTTGGATGCGGACATACCTTATGATTGTGTTTGCAGAATTGAAGTAGCAGACGGAAAGCTTGAGATTGAGTTTTACGAGCTTGACGAACAAATGCTAAGCTCCTATCTCGTGGTTGTAAAGGCTGGGCTCGGCAAGTCTATTGTTGAGCGGACACGCAGGACGGTTGAATTTGATAAGAGAGACGGATATACAGCCGTTCGCGTGGATGGGCAGGATTACAATATCGCGCTGAATTCTGAAGCGGAAAGCATTGACGGCATATACCACAAGTATAACAGCGGAAACATATTGGTTTCGGTCACGGAGCAGGCGCCGGGTTTGGAGGTCTACCGCTGCGAGTATACTTTAAGGGTATACGACAATAACGGCAAGTGTGTAGGATATGCGCTGCCCGACAGGTCAAATCAGTTCAGTGACATAGTTAATTGGTACTATGTAGACTCAAACGATGCAACTTATATGATGAACGTAAACGTCGATGGGATTCATATATATCGCATTACGTTTGGGTCGGGTTATACGTCACGCATGGATGAGGTGATCGCAAAGGGCAAGGCCTATCAGAAAGAAATAGCCGAAGCGGAAGCCGAATGGACACCGGCAAATTAGGTTCGATTTTTAAGTAAGACAATAAACAAACCATGGAATATTACATAGACAGGGAGGCCACGAGGAAAATGAACAGAAAGCTTGTAATCACTATTGCGATCGTATTGCTGGCGGCATTTTGTCTCTGCGCTTGCGGAGAGGTGGAGGTGACGAGCACGTAGACGCCTATGCCTTCTCAGGAGCCAAGCAAGACCGACGATCCCGTTGTTGAGGATAAGGGTACAGAGATCGACTACAGCAGTATAGTTACGGTCGAGCTAAGCGCGTCACAGTTTTTTATGAATATAAAGAATCCTGACGAGCTTAAAATGATCGAAGCACCTTTCGGAGATACCGTCAGAATAGGCGATATGCAGGTGAGGGCTTCAATATACAGGAATAGCAATGATTCAGGTAAAGTTTGGGACCTGTATATAACGATAGACGGGACCGACACGTTCATGGGTGAATGGATCCCTCAGGAAGGTGGGGACGAAGGTCCTGTCAAGGCCGCTCTCATCGCAGCCGATTTTGAAGACGACGGCTTTGATGAGGCAGACATATTCCTGAGCATGGATGGCTACCGCAAGGATGCTACATATCACTACACGGGCGACGGTGTGGATATATACGACGGATTAGTGTACGCAGTAAGCCGTGAAGCGTTGAGTGTTTTGTATGAGAAAAGGATAGCCTCATGGAGACTCGGCTCAATGGAATACAGCTATAACCAGAGTGTGTTCGTTGAAAAGGGCGACGAAATGGTACTCGAAAACACGTTTGTATCACCGAGAACGTCGTATTACCAGGACAATATGCCGTATGAGTTTAAGGTTGTCAAGTCTTTTGAGTTCGACTGCATGGACAGAGAATCGGGCGAGACGACGAAGAAAACCGTACCCGTCGGTATGATTATGATGCTTGATTGTTTCTATGCACCGGGTTTCCTGAGCGACGGCACGACGTATGTCGAGTTTGTGGACAGCAAAGACAGCAGGGTAAGTATGTACGGGATGATTGATTACGAATGGCTTGCAGACAGCGGCTGTATAAACGACGACATAAGAAAGGTCGAGTACATGATAACGCTCTGCCCCGTCGATGCGATGGTCGAGAATGACGCAGGCGAGTTCAGCATGCAGACTATAGAAAAGGACACATTTATTCGGCTCGATTCCTATAATCTCAAGTTGGGACGGGTAAGCTTCAGTACATATGACGGAGTTAAGGGATATTTCACATTTAATGCCGAAGCGGACGAATTCAATTCAATTAGCTATGTGGATTTGTTCGTAGGCTACAGCAACGCAGGATAAACGGAATAAGCGCATCTAAACGGCGCCGCTTTTGGTGGTGTATCGGTAAACAGCCACATTTACACGACGAAACAGCTTTTCATATCGAGAAGCTGTTTTTATGAGGTTTGGGCGTTTTTATTGATAATTAGGTGCAAAGGCGTGCGTTTTGGGCGTGTGATCGACTTTAAGGACACTCCGTCCGAAAAAACGGAGTATATTTGTCGCGGCTTGCTGTATTTTTAGGCAAATAACACTTGCTTTGGTAGGTTGGTCGTGATATAATACATCGCTAAAAAAGCCCTTCTTGCTCTGCGAAGGTATGGCAGGGCCGAAAGACCATAAGGAGGTGAAACACATGAACAAATACGAAGCCCTTTATATCATCACTCCTGAGATTGATGACGAGGCGACCAAAACAACGGTTGAGAAGTTTTCCCAGCTCGTATCCGCAAACGGCGGTATGGTCGAAAAGGTCGACGAGTGGGGCAGGCGCCGCCTGGCTTACGAAATCGACTACAAGTCCGAGGGTTACTATGTTCTGATGCATTTTGAGGGTGATTCCGAACTCCCGCGTGAGATGGAGCGTAACTTCAAAAATGATGAGAACATCATTCGTTTCGTTGTGGTGCGCCGCGAAGCGTAATTGCAGCGATAGTGCGAAAGGAACGGCTGAAGAATGAACAAAGTATTTTTAATCGGAAATCTGACGAGGGATCCTGAACTGAGAACAACCGCAAGCAGCAAGAGCGTTTGCTCGTTCTCAATCGCCGTAAACCGTGCGTTCTCCAATCAGCAGGGCGAAAAGGTCACAGACTTTTTCAACATCATCGTTTGGGGAAAGCTCGGAGAGAATTGTGCCAAATACCTCTCAAAGGGTAGAAAGGTCGCGGTCATGGGCGAGATTCAGAACCGCAGCTATGAAAAGGACGGCGTAAAGCGCACTGTCACTGAAATCATAGCTTCAGATGTCGAGTTCCTTACGGCAAGGGATTCGCAGGGTGACAGCTCGTACAACCAGAGGGAGTATTCCGCTCCGGCGCGTAAGATGGCACCGATGCCCGAAGAAGACAGCTTCACCGAACTTTCAGACGAAGATCTACCCTTCTAACAAAATCGACCAATAACACGAAAGGAGAACCGTAATGGACGATCGTAAAATGAAGCCCCGTCAGCGTAGACCCAGGCGCAAGGTTTGCAGCTTCTGCGTTGATAAGATCGAGCATATCGATTATAAGGATGTTGCAAGGCTCAGGAAGCACACGACAGAGCGCGGCAAGATTATGCCCCGTCGTATGAGCGGCGTATGCGCAAAGCATCAGCGTGACCTGGCAAGGGCTATCAAGTGCGCGAGGGAAGTAGCATTGCTGCCCTATGTAGCTGACTAATTGATTAAGAATTAAAAAAAGAGAACGGTGCATGATTCGCATCGTTCTTTCTTTTCTGTTTGTTTAAGCTGTTATCAGCTATGAGGGGTGCCGGGCATTTCGTCGTATACCGCACGGGGCCCTCCGACATACTTGGGCCTTGTACGCGCCATTGTGACATTGGCTTGTCCGATGTGTTTGTTCTTGCTGTGGATGGGGACAACTACGGGATGCATATGCATACCTATGAATGTTCCGCCTATGTCAATACCGGCAGAAGCGCGCATTCTGATGTCCTCGACTATTACGGGGTCTTCAAAGCGTGTGACAGCCTGCATTGCAAATGCACCGCCCGCGTGGAGCTGTGGACGTACCCAAACTTGTGTGAGGTCATAGCGTTCCATGCAGGCGCGTTCGACTACCATAGAACGATTGAGATGCTCACAACACTGCACAGCAAGATAGAGCTGTCTCTCTTTGAGCTTGGGGAGCACGGCGTCCATTATATGCTTTGCGATATCTTCGCTTGAATGAGAACCGATGAGATAACCGCCTACCTCGCTCGTAGAACAGCCTATCACGACTATGTCGCCGGGTCTGAGAGTGGTGGCGGATGTAAGCAGCTCATCTATTACCGCAGAAGCCTGCTCGTAAATATATTCCATGGAATAACACCTCCCTAAAAGGGCTTAAAAATCTCATTTATGAGCGTCTGTATTATAGTATGGCCGTTGTGGTTATGCAAGCCCCGTATTGCCCACAAGGCTAAATAGTAGTATACTGCTCGAGTATTACGGAGGTGAACTGCATGAAGATACTGGTCACATATCCTGCCACGAGCGAACAGTTGGAGGCGTTTGCAAATTGTTCCGACGGTGCTGAAATTTGTGTCGTCCCGCAGAGCGACATAACTCAAGCCCACGTTGAAGATGCCGACGTAATAATAGGAAACATACCGCCTAGTATGGTGAATTCCGCAAAAAAGCTCAAGTTTCTACAGCTCACAAGCTCAGGTGCGGATAGTTACGTTTCCTGTATGCGCGATGGCCTGCAAATAGCCGTCACGAGCGGCGCATATGGGTTGGCGATAAGCGAGCATATGCTTGGTATGTATCTCATGCTCTTAAAAAAGCTCAATCTGTACAGGGACAATCAGCACAAAAGCCTATGGCATGACGAGGGAAATGTAAACTCGATAGAGGATGCCGTGGTGCTGACCGTAGGGATTGGAAGCATAGGCGGCGACTTTGCGAGAAAATGCAAGCTGTTGGGCGCTCATACGATTGGTATAAGACGAAATATCAACGATAAGCCCGACTATATAGATGAGCTGTACACTCTCCATGAGCTCGCAGAGGTGGCAAAGAGGGCGGATTGCATAGCGTTGGCATTGCCGGGAGGCAAGACGACAGAGCGAGTGCTCAATAAGAAGATTATAGATAGCTTAAAGCACGGAGTTATCGTGCTCAATGTAGGCAGAGGCAGTGCGATAGATACAGAGGCGCTGACGGATGCGGTCGAGCGTGGAGATGTGCTTTGCGGATTGGATGTGACGGACCCCGAACCATTGCCCGAATCACATAGACTGTGGAAACAGGTTAATGCGGTCATTACTCCTCACATATCGGGCTTCTTCCATCTAAGACAGACGCTCGAAAGAATAGGCGAAGTATCGCGCGAGAATCTCTCGCGTTATATACGAGATGAACAGTTGTTGAATTTGCTCGATGCCGAAACCGGATACAGAAGAACGGAGGGAAGGTACAATGAATTCTAAACTTAAGAAGCTATGCATAACGGGCCTGCTTGCCGCTATGGTCACGGTGGTTACCATGTTTGTCATGTTCCCTGTGGGTACTGCGGGGGCTTACGTCAATGCCGGCGACGCCATAATCTATGTTGCGGCGTATTTGGTAGGCGGTTGGTGGGGAGCGGCTGCTGCAGGTATAGGTGCGGCGCTTGCCGACATACTGCTTGGGGTGGCCTTCTATGCACCGGCAACACTCATAATAAAGGGAACAATGGCTCTCATCGCGAGTTTCATTATGACGAGAAAGCTCAAGGGTAGCATGTTTGTGGCGCCTGTTGTGGCCGGACTTGTCGTACCCGTAGGCTACTTCCTCTACGAATGGGCGATTACGAGCTTTGAGGGAGCATTTGCAGGTATAACGTTTAACCTTATTCAATACGCTGGCTGTCTCGTGATAGGAATAGTGCTCCTTATAATAGCAAGCAGAGTGAAGAACTCGATCACAAAAGAAAAATAAATGAAAAGCCCTCATGCGAGGGCTTTTTCGTTGCCGTAGCAAAAGAATAATACCTAAATTGTCACATTCTTTTAGTTTACAAAACACGCTATTACACATATAATGACAGCGATTGATAGAATTGGCCGAGAGGAATAAAACGTGAGTAATTTAAGCGCATTCGATATTATAGGGCCTCGCATGATAGGCCCTTCGAGCTCGCATACCGCAGGAGCCGCGAGACTCGGATATATGGCATGGAAGCTTGCAGGAAAGAATGTGGAGCACGCAGAGATAACGCTGTACGGTTCATTTGCCCGCACAGGTAGGGGGCATGGCACCGATAAAGCGCTTGCTGCAGGCGTTTTAGGGCTTGAGCCCGATGATGAGCGCCTCAGATACGCGATGCTTCTTACTCAAGAGGCAGGCGTCGATGTAAGCATAGTATTCAGCGATGAGGAGGTTGACCATCCCAACACCGCGAGAATCAAAATAACCGACTCAAAGGGCACGGTCACGGATGTCGTGGGCGTATCCATAGGCGGCGGCAACATAATGATAACCCGTATAAACGGACTCGAGGTAAAGTTCTATGCCGAGTATCCTACGCTGATAATCCGTCAAAAGGACGTACCGGGCGTAATAAATTCGGTGACGAGCATACTTGCAAAGGAAAAGGTAAATGTGGCGTTCATGCGCGTATTCAGAAGCGCAAAGAGTATGGATGCGTATATGATAATAGAGACGGATACGCCCGTGTCGGAGCGTACAAAACAGCTCATTTTCGACTGGTGCCCTGAAATCACGGAGGTAAGGAGCGTATGAACTACAATTTCCAAACGGCAGCGGACTTGCTCTCAATATGCGGCAGTGAAAAGCTCTCACTTGCCGAGGTGATGATACGCAGGGAAATGGCGATGGATGAGAGGTCTCGCGAGGATATCTACTGCGAGATGCAGATAAACCTCGATACCATGAGAAACTCAATTGAGAAGGGACTCGAGGGAGAGGTGCGCTCGGTAACGGGTCTTTCCGGAAACGATGCCAAGAAGCTTTTTGATAACAGAGATAAGGCGCATATGGGTGTTCACATGGCAGAAATAATCGCCTCGAGCATGGCCGTGGTGGAGGTCAATGCGGCAATGGGAAAGATTGTTGCGGCGCCGACTGCAGGGGCGAGCGGAATACTTCCTGCGGTGCTTATAGTCTGCGGCAAGGAGAGGGGCTGGGGCGATGAAAAGCTCATAGAGGGTCTCTTTGCGGCGGGAGCGGTTGGGATGCTCATCGCTTCCAATGCCACGATCGCTGGTGCGGCAGGCGGTTGTCAAGCTGAGACGGGCACGGGCGCGGCAATGGCTGCGGCGTCACTTGTTGAGCTCAGCGGCGGCACTCCACAGGCTTCTCTGCACGCGGCGGCGATAGCTATAAAGAACGTACTCGGGCTCGTATGCGACCCAGTTGCGGGTCTCGTCGAATGTCCGTGCATAAAGCGCAATGCGATAGGTGCGGCAAATGCGATAGTCGCGGCGGACCTCGCGCTTGCGGGTATTACGAGCATGATACCGTTCGACGAATGCGTCATGGCTATGAAGAGTGTCGGCCGCACAATGCACTCGGACTTTAAGGAGACGGCAAGAGGCGGTCTTGCGGCAACTCCCACGGCAAAGCGAATAACAAGGGAGCTGGGGCTTACCGAAGCCGACGGATAAGGAATGAAATGTCACATTGAGAGGGATTTGCAATAACGCACATACCCTCTTTTTTTGTGTCGGATTTCTGCTTTAATTTAAGAGCCAGGTCCATTCATGCATATTTGATGAGGCGCAGAGAACGTAACCCTAATTGCCGGATGCGACAAAAAAGGAGATGCGTATAAGTTTTGCATCTGCCTTACAAATAAGCTGTTGAATTACCCGGGAAATGTCACATCGTGTAGACGCATCCGCCGTTGAACGTGTTTGCGTGGGGAACGATTCCTATAAGCAACTTGCTTATTCTCGCGCCTTGGGTTTTTATATGCGTTACGAGGTTTATCGCGGCCCGAGTCTCCAGTTCGTGAAGTTTGTTTTGCTTCGAAAGCCTGCGCTTAATGCTTGCAGGTATAACTACGCCGACAGGCGTGGAAATCCCGGCAAACTCGCATATATAGGATTTTCCTATGCCGTTTATAAACGTGTACTCACTGTGCTGGGTGTATTTGTTCGGGGCCTCTGTATAGGTACCGTTGCGGTCGAAATTGAGAGACAGGTCGACCGTATCCATGGAGCAACCGTCCACGTCGAATGGGGACGCAATTTCCTGCGCACTCATAAACACGGAGAATCCCGTGTTGTGTCCTCCGCCGCGATTTATCACCGTGAGCGATATGTCGTAGCCGTCGGGGAGTATTGTGACAGAAGAGCCTAAAAGCTCGAATGCGGGCAGACCCTCAGGCATTATCAACGGCTCCTTGAGCTTTTTATCATCCACGCACAGCGAAATGCCGCAGAATTCGTAGTCGAGGTCGTCAAGCGTGCCTATACCTTGGCCAAAGAAATCGGAGAAACCCATACACGAAAGCATGGGGTCGAGTCCGACGAGCTCCGCTATGCGCATTATTCTGTGCTTCTCACTGGCGAGGGGCATATCCCACACGGCTTTGAGCTCTTCGTCTGTGCAATCGGAAAAAGCTGAAAACTCCTTTGCCGTTGGTGCGAGCGTCGAATCTTGCGTGTAACCGAGACCCTTTATATGGAAGTTGTCATTGTCGTGGACGTGGACCTTTACGTCGTCGATATTGGCGTTAGAGCAGGCGAGCATCATCGCATCGTGATCGTCTATATCGACATAGTTGAACAGCAGAGAGGGACATTTCATGCCGTCGATTGCCCTGACATGCGCCTGAAGCGCCATACCCATGGCGGAGAGCCCTTCTACAGAGTCCTCTATAAAAGTCACCCAGTTGCGGTCGTGTGACATCACTATGAGCGTGTTAAAGCAGGCGGCTTCGCCCTCTTTGCATAGACGATAGCCGTTCTTTTTATACCAGGCGAGTTCACGCGTCCTAAAGTAACCGAGTCCATGCCTTCCGCCGTTATATACGTTACAAGTACCTAAAAACATCTGTATCCCCTGTTTACGAAATCCGCCGTATCGAAGTCGCTATACTGTACTCTTGCGACAAATAGTCCCTTTGCGGGTGCGGTAACGCCGAGCCGCGTCCTGTCGCAGTGCCCAAATGCCGATGTGATAACGCTTTCATCGCATCTGTGCAGACCTATTTCGAGCATAGTACCGACCATTATCCTGACCATGTTGTACAAAAAGCCGTTTCCCGTCACGTCGTAGCACAACAGTTCGCCTTCTTTAGACCACTCTGAGGCGAATATTGTGCGCACAGTGCTGTCTACAGCAGAGCCGGATGCCTTGAATGCATTAAAGTCGTGCTCACCGCAGAATAGCTTTGCCGCACTCTGCATAGCATCAATATCAAGGTGATAGTGTATGTGGTTGCTGCAGCGATGCAAAAACGGCGAATCGTGAGTCGAATTGAGCACATAGTAACGATAGCTCTTCTTCTGCACGTCAAAACGCGCATGAAATGCCGGGTCGGTTTCCTCGCTGTACAATATGCGGATATCGCGCGGCAGACCCACATTCAGCGCATAGCAGAACTTCTCGCCTGGCATACGCACTTCGGTATCAAAGTGCGCTACCTGTGAGAGTGCATGAACGCCGCTGTCCGTCCTGCCTGAGCCGTAAAGAGTTACGTGCTCGCCTGTGAGCTTGGATAGCTCGTTCTCTATGACCTCCTGTACGGCGAGGCCGTTCGGCTGTCTTTGCCAACCGACGTATTCTGTGCCGTCGTATTGGATTACCATGCGAATTCTTCTCAATATCCATACCTCTTTGAGTATTGCAGAGATTATAACACATAGCGTGGGGCAAGGGTAGCAAAGATTGAAGCATGGGACGCGCATAGGTGCATAAAGACCCAATATCTGCTATAATAGGCAGGAATAAATGAAAGGTAGCTGTTTTATGAAAACGAAACAGAGAACATTCATATCGGGAGCGGTCGTACTCGGCATTGCCGGTCTGATTGTAAAGATAATCGGAGCGGTTTTCCGTATACCGCTTGCCAGTTTAATAGATAAAGAGGGAATGGCGTACTACGAAACCGTCTATCCGTACTATTCGACATTGCTCGTCATATCCTCTGCGGGGCTACCCACGGCTATTTCAAAGATGGTGTCAGAGAGAGTGGCACTCAACGATTTTAAGGGTGCAAAGAAGGTATTCAGATGTGCACTTATGGTATTGACGGTAATTGGCATTGCTACAATGCTGCTGATGCTGTTCGGCGCGCAGACGTTCTCGTCTCTCGCGGTTGCCTCAGGTGATGTTTCGGACGTCCAAAAACAGAGCATGTCGTTCATTGCAATGGCGCCTTCATTGCTGTTTGTGTCGCTCATGTGTGCATACAGGGGCTATTTACAAGGTATGCAGATGATGGAGGGCACGGCGGTATCGCAAGTCACAGAGCAGGTCATAAAGCTCATTGTCGGTTACTCCCTCGCGTACTATCTGTTGCCGAAGGGCTATGAGTATGCGGCTATGGGTGCAATACTCGGCGTAACAGTATCCGAGCTTGTGGCTTTGATAGTGATATGGCTGTTCTATATGGCAAACAAAAAGAAGTTCAAGCCGGAAATCGGCGTTCGGACAGTAACAGAACGCTCAAGCAACAAATCCATACTCAAGAGGCTTGCGGCAATAGCGATTCCGGTTACTATAGGCGCATCGATAATGCCTATAACGGGCATAGTCGACAGCATAGTTATTCGCAGAATACTTGTCAATATAGGTTATGTGTATGAACAGGCAAATGAGATGTTCTCCATATTCAGGGGAAACGTGATGCCTATAATCAATATGCCTGCCGTGCTTACGGTGGCACTTGCGGTAAGCCTTGTACCTGCAATCTCCGCTAAGATGGCAGAGCGAGACAAACGAGGCGTGAGACACGCTTCACGGACGGGCATAAAGCTTGCGCTCATCGTGGGTGCGCCCTGTGCCGTAGGTCTGTTTGTGCTTGCACAGCCGATAATATCTATGCTGTACCCGAAGCTGACTGCCGCAGATCTGGTTATTGCCGACTCGCTCATGAAGATAAGTGCTATAGGCGTACTCTTCCTGTCACTGGTGCAGACGACTACGGGCGTAATACAGGGACTTGGCAAGCCTGTAGTACCGGTGGCGTATTTAGCCATAGGTGGAGCGGTAAAGATCGTAAGCATAATAGTACTCATGTACATACCCGGGCTGAACATACTCGGTGCGGCACTCTCATCAGTGCTCTGTTACTGTGTTGCGGGTATTTTGGACACTATATACGTCTACAAAAAGACGGGAATTAAAGTACACATATGGCACACGTTCTTAAAGCCCATAGTGTCTGCGATAATTATGGGTGTGATAGTATGGCTTACATATGGCGCATTAACGTCACTTGGAATGGGTACATCGGCGACTCTGATTTCTGTCGGCGTGGGCGGACTGGTGTATGTGGGACTCGCTGTGTTCCTGAGAATGTTTGATAAGAACGATATGGAGTTTATACCCGGACTTGCAAAGATTCAGAATATGCTTGTGAGAAAGAAGAACAAGTAATATGAAGAAGCTTACAGTAGCGCCGCTGTCGGTTGGAGACAATATGTCGGCAGCGGCATTAAAGGCCATAGAAAATGCGGACAAGCTGTTTTGTCAGACACTAATGCATTCGACGGCAGAATGGCTCAACAGCATGCACCCTGTTTCGATGGACGATTTGTATGATAACTGTACCGACTTTGATGAGCTCAATTCCGCTATTGCAGACAGAGTCACGGATTTTGACTGCGACAGCGCGGCTTTTGCCGTGCTCGGTGGAGGCATCGACCCTGCGCTTTGCGAAAAGCTGAAAGCCTGTGCCGAAAAAAAAGACGTCGCTGTGCAAGTATTGCCCGGAACGGGCTTTGCCGAATGCGCATTGGCAGAGAGCGGAGTGTTATTTGGCGATTGCACATGTATCTGTAAGGCGACGGCGTTGCCGAAGGAGATTAACCCATACATAATGCTGGGTATAGAGGAGATAGGTACGGTGCTTCGCGCAGGCGAGATAAAGCTTGCGTTGACCGAGTTCTACCCCGACGAGTACGAGGTCATTCTGTCACGAATCGAGAGCGGCGAATACAAACACGCCCGTATTAAACTCATGGAGCTCGACAGGCAGCAGGGTTACGGCGCGGATACCGTGCTTATAGTACCCCCTGCAAAATTCGAGGAGCTGACACGGCACGGTGCAGACGACCTGCTGACCGTGTTAAAGAGGCTTAGGGCGCCCGGCGGATGTCC
>JAEDCW010000030.1 GCA_016293975.1 Clostridia bacterium | reverse complement strand
TTGCTTCGACCGCAAGCACCCTGTTCTCACCCATGAGCGGAACTATATCGGCTATTGTGGCAAGTCCTGCGAGCGGTATATATGGCAGCATATCATCAAAGCCACCCAGTGCGTGAACGAGCTTGAGCGCAACTCCGGCGCCGCACAGTATCTGGTTGGGATATGTGTTATCGGGACGTGTATGCGCAATAACCGCCACGCAATCGGGAATCTCGCCCTGACAGCGGTGGTGGTCCGTTACGATAACGTCCATTCCAAGCTTCTTTGAGAACTTTATCTCTTCTATTGCCGATATTCCGTTATCGACGGTTATAATCAGCTTTATTCCGTATTCTGCGAGCATCCTCACGGCACTCTCATTCATGCCGTAGCCGTGCTCATGCCTTGAAGGTATGTGATAGGCGACCTTTGCGCCATGTTCCTTGAGGTATCTTCCCAAAATGGACGTAGCGCATATTCCGTCTGCGTCGTAGTCTCCGAATATGCATATCTTCTCTTGGTTTTCAATCGCAAGTTTTATCCTTGCAACAGCCTTGTCCATATCTAAAAACAGCATGGGGTCATACAACGACGAAAGACTCGGATTGAAGAACTCTTCAATTGCGGTCTCATCTCTCACCCCACGGACATAAAGAAGCTTGAGCATCCATTCCGATAATCCATCGATCTTCGGTAGCGAAGCCTCGTCTATGTCTCTGTATGCCTCATCCTGTTCAAATACCCTCATCGGTTACCCCTCTGTCTCCCCCACGTGAATTCCTATTGCAAGCTCTGCACGCTTCTTCTCGAAAGCGCATGTTATCTCATACGGTCGATCTATGCTTCCATTGTATTTATATGCGTTTGCCGCACAGCCACCTGCGCAGAAATACTTTGCCCAACAGGAACGGCATACGGGCTTTGTAAGTATGTTGCACTCGGCGAACTGTTCGCGCTTAGTTGAGTCAAACTCCCCTGTCATCACGTTACCCATGAGGAATTTCTTTTCGCCTACAAACTGATGACACGGATATATGTCTCCGTCCGGTGTGATTGCTGCGTATTCGACACCTGCCCCACAACCTGATACCCTCTTCTTGAGGCAGGGACCTCCGTCAAAGTCTACCATGAAGTGAAAGAAGTTGAACCACTTGCCCTCTGCGCAGCTCTCAATCAGAAAATCCGCCAACGTGTCGTATTCGTCGAGCACTCTCTGCACATCTTTTTCCAGTATAGCATAAGGACTGTCATCAGGCATAACCACGGGTTCAAGCGAAATCTGGTCAAAGCCCATGTCGCGCAGTGCCTCAACATCCTTTGTAAAGTCGAGATTGTTGCTTGTGAATGTGCCTCTGACGTAGTATTCCTTGTCACCTCTAAGCTGAATGAGCTTCTTCGCCTTATCGACAATTATGTCAAACGAACCCTTGCCGTTTACTGTGGGTCTCAGAGCGTCATGTACTTCCTTGCGTCCATCGAGGCTTATTACTACATTTGTTATTTCATGGTTGATAAATTCTATCATCTCATCGTTGAGTGCGACGAGATTTGTCGTTATCGTAAAACTTATTTCCTTGTCAAACTTTCTCTCGAGTTCTCTTCCGTATGCGACAATCTCCTTCACGACTTCAAAATTCATGAGCGGCTCTCCGCCGAATAGGTCGACCTCGAGATGCCTGCGCGAACCGCAATGCTCAATCAAAAAATCGAGTGCCTTTCTGCCCGTTTCAGCAGTCATAAGCATGCGCTCGCCATGGAAATCCCCCGTGGAGGCAAAGCAGTACTTGCAGCGCAGGTTGCAGTCATGAGCGATATGCAGACACAACGACTTGATTACATCTGACTTGGGGAGCTTTTGCTTGTAAAGCTTGGGTTCGGGTGCGTCAAATGAGCCATTGCGCTTAAGTTCGGCAAGCTCTGACAGTATTTCATCGACGTCACTTGCGTCAAATCCCAAAACGTATGGGTCGGAGCCGCTGTTATGGGCGCAGACAACATCATATGCGGTCTTGTCCAACGAGTGAACAGCCCCGCTTTCGACGTCCAATACGATGTATTTATCTTTAAACCTGAATGGGTGAATCAAATCATTACCTCCCTGTTACAAACAAGTCAAGGGCGCCAAGCACCGCTATGCTATGCGCCCTCGAAGCTTTTGTTTGCCCTTTTGGATTACTTGTTTTCTTTACGACACTTCTGGTTTGCCACGGTGCAAGATGTCTTGCAAGCCGACTGGCAGGAAGCCTGGCACTCGCCGCAGCCTGTTGATGCGTCTGTCTTAATGCAGGGCTGCTGAACAGTTTTAATGTGCTTCATGCTTTTATCCTCCAATTTTAATTAAAGATTATTATACACAAACTATATGCTCCTTTCAAGTATGTTTTACCAAGCAAAGCCAATCATTCCACAAAACCCGAACTTATGCTATAATACAGGCAAACAACGGAGGTTCGACGGAATGAAATGCAGATTTTGCCAAAGTATGGAAAGCAAGGTCATTGATACAAGACCAACCGATGACGGGACGGCTATCCGTCGCAGGCGTGAATGCATTGTCTGCGGAAAGAGATTCACCACCTACGAAAAAATAGAAGACCTGCCTGTTATGGTAATAAAAAAGGACGGAAGCCGCGAACCCTTTGACATTATGAAAGTCAGAGCCGGTGTGCGCAAGGCGTGTGAAAAACGCCCTGTTTCCGCTGCGGATATTGACCATCTCGTAGACGGCGTTGAGAAAGACGTCAACAATCTTTTGGAGCAAGAAGTAGACAGCGCCACCATAGGTTCTATCGTCATGGAAAGGCTCAAGAAGCTCGACGAGGTCGCATATGTGCGCTTTGCCTCCGTCTACAGGCAGTTTACCGATATAAATACATTTATGAACGAAATCAAACAGCTCCTTGGTGAAAAACAGCATGACAACTGAGCAGTACAGAGAGGCGAGCCTCAAGTTTAACACGGGTTTTGTTCGCAGACAGTTCGATAAGACTTCGACATTCACCTGCGCCAAGCTGAACGAATTCGATTGCTTAAAGCACGGCTTTACAACTCGTGTCGGAGGCATAAGTGAAGGCGGATGCAGTTCGCTCAATCTCTGCTTCACGAGAGATGATTCCGATGAGAATGTCTTAAAAAACTTCCGCATACTTTGTGGCGAGCAGGGACTCGACATAGAATCTATGGCGCTCGTCAACCACGAGCACTCCAACAATGTACTCGTAATAGACAAAACCGCGGGCGGCTGCGGCATACTGCGCGACCCTCTTCAATTCTCGGACGGGTTTGTCACAAACGATCCCGATATAACGCTCGTGACCTCACATGCCGACTGCAGCGCGTACTTCTTTTTCGACCCCGTGACACGCTCTATTGGTCTGTGTCATGCCGGATGGAAGGGCACTATTGCACGCATAGGAAAAAACGTTGTCGAGGCAATGACGCGTAACTTCGGCGCCGACCCTGCCGATATAATCACCTGCGTAGGTCCGTGCATCTGCGGCAAATGCTTTGAGGTCGATTATTCTCTTGGAGAACGTTTTGTGCGCGAATTCGGTGCGGACTGCCTCATAACATCCGTAAAGGGGGAGAAGGCATATCTCGATATCGAGGCCGCAGGGGCAATACAGATGCTCGAAGCGGGAATAAATCCCGAGCACATAACGCTCATGCACGCCTGTACTTATGAGCTTGATGATGATTTCTTCTCCTACAGGCGCGATCGCGGCATAACCGGCTCTATGATTGCATACATGAAAATTTACAATTCATCTGTTGCCAAACAATAGGCGCTTGATTATAATTAAACGTGTCTTTAGCTATTATTACAGGAAAATGCTTTTAAGGAGAGCAAAATGAACCAAGAAGAACGCAAAAACTATGCCGATAGCGGCAAGAAGAATAATACTACACGCAGAAAGAAAAAGAAAAGGCGTGCCTCGCCACTCCTGACGATTGCTTGGGGAGCATTTGGGGCAATAGTCGTTGCACTTATAGTCGTATGCGTACTCATGTTCACGCTCAAACCCACACAGGCTGAAGTAGCTTCATATATATATAATTCTACATTCTGTGAGGGCATAACCGTAAACGGAAAAGATATCTCGGGGCTGACATACAATGACGCGTGGGCACTGCTCAAGGACGAAATTAAGACCACGGCAGATGACACCTGCGTTTCCGTTAATGTCGGAACGGGTCTTTGGGTGCTTTCGGCGCAGGACTTGGGGCTTCACGACAACCTAGATGAAGTTCTCAGAGAGGCTATAGCTTTGGGCCGCAGTGATACGTTCTTTGCCAACATGAGTGCTCAGAGCGATCTAAAGAAGGAAGGCAAGGCATACACGATTAGTTACAGCGCTTCCGAAGAGGCGATATCCAAGTTTGTCGCAAATATCGAAGCATCGGTCAACACCCCCGCTGTAAACGCCTCTATGACTCCCGACAAGACCGCTACCGAACCTACATTCAATTATCACGAGGGAGATCAGGGCTTTGGTATCGATGCCGACGTGCTCGTTAAGACAATTTCGGATTCGGTTTCGGCAGGCAAATATAATGTCACGTTCACTCCTGAACTCGTATACACAGAACCCGATATTACCATCGAGGATCTCCAGTCGTCGATAGCACTGAGAAGTTCTTTCCAGACCCACTACGGTGCGACCGCAAGTCTGCATACGGCGGCGCGTATGAGAAACATACAGAAAGCAGCAAGGATACTCAACGGCTGTGTTGTTGAGCCCGGCGCTGAACTTTCATTCAACGAGTTCATAGGCCCCAGATACGAGAAGGATGGTTGGTTGCTTGCTCCCGGAATCGTAAACGGTTCACGCTATGAGCTTCAGCCCGGCGGCGGTATATGTCAGGTATCCACCACTCTATACGATGCACTGCTTCAAGCAGGACCCGAAATCGAGATAATCGAGAGGAACCGTCACTCATGGCCCTCATCGTATACCGATTACGGTCTTGATGCTACCGTTTCAACGGGCGGTCCTGACCTTAAGTTTAAAAACAACACTAACGCTCCCCTGTATATATTCGCCTATGAGGACAACGTCAATTACATAATGACAGTTTACATATACGGTGAACCTCTTCCCGACGGCGTAACATATGAGATAGAGGGCATTACAGAAGAAGTCCTCAAGCCGGGTAAGACCGAGTACATCGAGGTTCCCACATGGCCCACAGGCTATAGCGAGACATACGTTTCCGCACGAGATGGTTACAGGGCAACGGCATACCGCTATAAGCTCATAAACGGCGAGAGGGTTGGAACCGAAGTGCTGTACACCGATATATACCGTGCGGTTACCGGACAAATTAAAATAGGTACAGGCGACCCCCGACTGCCAAAACCTAACGGAAACTAACAACAGTTCAGTCAACGATAAGACCTCTGTATGGAACAACCATACGGAGGTTTTTTATAGCCACTTCCCAAACATTCTTATCCATTGAATGACACATCGAAATTTGTTGCCTTTTACCAATCTTACTGCGCCGAAATCACAAATTGAGAATACTTGCAGCGAAATGTGGCAAATTTGAAGAATTTGCAAAACATACCGATACTGCAATCTGCTGTTTCAGTTACATGCTATAATAACCGTGATAGGGCGTGGAGAGCTTTATGATTGAAGCTACGAATTGCCAATATGCAAAGCCGCAGCCGGTTGAACGGGTCAATAAATCTGCGGAGAACAGGGCAAAAATCGAGCTGCCGCAAGCAGTAAAGCTTAGCCTATTATCCCACAATACGCAAAAGAAGTGCCGCAGCATTCCACAATGTAATCGCGTCACAGTTTGATTATCAACAGGGAGGAAACGCATCATGAAAGAAGTGAAATCACCCAAAAAGCCTCTTATTTATTACTATGGAATTGTACTTCTGGTTTTGCTTTTGTTTAATATACTTGTAGCGCCGCTGTTGCTCCAACAGCAGGTAATCGAAGTTGACTACGGCGCGTTTATGAATATGATCGATGAAGAAAATATCGGTCAGGTAGAGGTGTCGGACACGCAGATTACATTCACGGATAAAGAAGAGACGACCATCTATAAAACCGGTCTCATGGACGATCCGTCCCTAACAGAACGTCTGTACGCCGCGGGCGCTACTTTCTCTAAGGACATTACGGAAACAACATCACCAATCATAAGCTTCCTGCTCTCATTTGTCCTGCCGCTCGTGATATTTATCGGCCTCGGACAGTATATGAGTAAAAAGATGATGCAACAGATGGGCGGCAAAAACTCCATGTCCTTCGGTAAGAGCAATGCGAAGATTTACGTCCAGTCAACCGACGGTATTCATTTTAGCGATGTTGCCGGCGAGGAAGAAGCAAAAGAAAGCCTGGCGGAAATCGTGGATTATCTGCACAATCCCAAGAAATACACGGAAGTGGGCGCTTCCATGCCGAAAGGGCTTTTGCTTGTGGGCCCTCCCGGTACCGGTAAAACCATGTTGGCAAAGGCAGTAGCCGGCGAGGCAAACGTCCCCTTCTTCTCCATGTCCGGCTCGGAATTCGTGGAGATGTTCGTTGGTATGGGTGCCAGCAAAGTGCGAGACCTGTTCCAGCAGGCAAAGGAAAAAGCACCTTGTATTGTGTTTATCGATGAGATCGATGCCATAGGCAAGAGGCGTGACGGCCAGTTCGGCGGCAACGACGAGCGCGAGCAAACGTTGAACCAGTTGCTCACAGAGATGGACGGCTTTGAAGGAAACAACGGCGTCATTATCCTTGCGGCAACTAACAGACCTGAATCCCTCGACCCGGCGCTGACCCGTCCCGGACGTTTTGACAGGCGTGTTCCCGTTGAACTACCCGATTTGAAGGGACGAGAAGAAATCTTGAAGGTTCACGCTCGCAAAGTCAAGGCGGCCCCGGACGTGGATTTCCATACCATCGCCAGAATGGCAGCCGGTACATCCGGCGCTGAGCTCGCCAATATCGTCAACGAAGCTGCCCTGCGTGCAGTGCGCAATAACCGTGCAATTGTAACGCAGGCAGATTTCGAAGAGAGTATCGAGGTCGTACTTGCAGGCTACCAAAAGAAGAACGCCATTCTCTCCGACGAGGAGAAGAAAGTGGTAGCTTACCATGAAATCGGCCACGCTCTTGTTGCCGCCATGCAGACTAGTTCCGCTCCTGTACAAAAGATTACGATTATTCCCAGAACCTCAGGCGCACTCGGTTATACGATGCAGGTAGAGCAACAGGACAAGTGCCTGCTGACAAAAGAGGAATTGGAAAACAAGATAGCGTCGTTCACGGGCGGCCGTGCGGCTGAAGAAATCGTGTTCGGTCAAATCACAACGGGCGCTTCCAACGACATCGAGCAGGCTACAAGACTCGCGCGTGCTATGATAACCCGCTACGGCATGAACGACGAATTCGGTATGGTGGCTTTGGAAACCGTGACAAACCAGTATTTGGGCGGCGATGTGTCTCTGGCTTGCTCCGCCGATACACAGAAGGAAATCGACCGCAAAGTAATTGCTACCGTGAAGGAACAGCATGAAAAAGCGAGACGCATCCTACGGGAGAATCGTGAACTGCTCGACATGCTGGCGCAGTACTTGTATGAAAAAGAAACCATTACCGGCGAAGAATTTATGCGCATCCTGCAGAAAGGAGATGTACAGCAATGAAAAATCGTTCTGGCTTTGGCTGGATCGGGTTCATTTCCGGTCTGTGTATGCTTTTGCTCGGAGTTTTCACGTTTATCCGTCCGGAAAGCATGTTTACCTGGTTTACTGTAATCTATGGGTTGATTGCCGTGATAACAGGCGTCTGTGATATTGTTTTTTACATCAAAGCAGAGCGCTATACGGGATTTGGCCCCGTTATCTCATTGATTTTCGGTGTGCTTGGCGTAATGGCGGGCATCATACTGGTGACACATCCGGAAACAGGAAAATGGATTCTGTCCATCGCGTTCCCGCTATGGTTTATAGCCCACTGTATTTCACGCATGACACATCTGAATCTGATTCGGTTAACCGCAGGAAGTGTTTATTACTACATCTCGTTGGTGGTAAACATACTGGGTCTGATTCTCGGTGTTGTGATGCTGTTTAAACCGGCATTTACCTTTATCACCGCAGGCACACTGGTAGGAATCTATCTTATCGCATCCGGTGTGGAAGCAATTATCATCGCTTTCAGCAAAGTAGGCTCGCGCCGATAAATGCGAAATGTATGACCAGTTCATCAAGAAATAATAGTATCTGCATTTGTGCAAAGCGCCCGAATAACTTCGTCCGGGCGTTTTCTTTATTATAAGCTTCATCCTCACAGTCGAATCTTTTCATAGCTATATTCGATTGGCTCAAAACCGTTTCGACAATACAACTATAGCGGCTTTACTGTGCTTGCTCAGTTTGTGTATTGTCGATATGAGGCGTATAAAGTATAATAAAGAGTATTTGTTTTTTTGGAGGACCTCATGAAAAGAGTTCTTGGATGTGTAAGACGCGCCGACGAGCGCTTTAATATGATACAGGACGGCGATAAGATTTGTGTCGGTGTTTCTGGAGGGAAGGACAGCCTGCTCCTGATGTACGCGCTTAAGCTGTATCAGAATTTTTCAAAGCACAAGTTCGATGTTTGCGGAATAATGCTCGATTTGGGACTTGAAGAGCAGGACACATCCTCTGTTTGCACCTACGCCGAGAGAATAGGCGTTCCGTTCGAGGTCCTTAAGACCGATATAGGCGACGTGGTATTCAACATTCGCAAGGAGACTCATCCCTGTGCGTTGTGTGCAAAGCTCCGTAGAGGTGCTCTCAATTCGGCGGCGGTAGAACGTGGATGCAACTTAGTTGCGCTCGGACATAACCGCGAAGACGTGCTTGAAACGTTCTTTATGAGCCTGTTATACGAAAGCCGCCTCAACACATTCGGACCTGTTACGTATCTTGGGCGCAAGGACGTGACGATAATCCGTCCTCTGGTATTCCTCCCGGAGAAGTACGCGCTCGGCGTAGCGAGAAAGCTTGAACTCCCTATTATGAAGCCCCATTGCCCCGTCGCAGGATACACCACACGCGAGGAGATGAAGGATGTGCTTCGCTACTTTGAGACAATTATGCCCGACGCTCCCCAGAGGATAATGAAGGCCATTACCGACACAGAGAAGTACAATCTGTGGCACAATCTGAAGCTCCCGCCGAGAGACTTAGTCGACCCGTGCTCGACATGTACCAAGCGTCCGCCCACTGATGAGCAGTAATAAAAGATAGCAAAAAGGCGTCGTTTCTACGACGCCTTCATTATTTCTGTGCTTTGGTATCTCTGCACTTTAGCAACCCATCGTGATATCATTTATATCCGAATCGTCGTCTCCCCTGTCGGCTCCGGTTCCCACGAGTCCCACAAGCATATACCTGTTGTTTATCGGGTCGTAATATAACCTCTTAATAAGCCTGAAGTTCTCGATACAACCCGTGGAAGCGACATGTGTGCGCGGACCGGTGCAGGGATGCAGTGTATTGCCTATCATTATATTGCCCTCGTTAACATACGAAATGGGCAAATCCTGCTCAATAATCTCCTTCACCTTTGTCTCAAGGTCGTTTAGATTGATCTTCGGGTGTTCCCCGTCAAAGCTGAGCATAAAGCCGTGCTTGACATCGCCATGCCTGCACCTCTGCAGATCGGGCCTTTCGAGAAAAAACTCACAAAGGTCTTCAGCCGAATGCGCCATACGTCTGTATTTTACGGACTTGGATACGATATTGTAAATCTCCTGCGGCTTTGGTCCGAACACGGTGGGACGTGTGATTATTACTTCCTCGCCTATGCCTATAAGCAGGTTTGCGTTGACCTTCATGTACGGATAAATCATGTCGAAGTGTTCGACTATCACCCTCTTCCCATTTTGGACCGCATTGAGTATCGCATCGGACAGCGCGTGTATCTGGGTAAACGCGAGCTCAAATCTTATGTCGATGTGGTACGTATGTGCAGTGAAGAATCCGTCGTCTGCCTGGTCGAGAAGTGGCAACGGGCGAATATTCACGCCGTTGTCGTCGTTTGTCAACTCAAGACCGGGGAACATGCCTTTAATAAGCATGCTTTTGCCCGAACCGGAGTCTCCGATTATTCCTATGAGCTTGTCATACGGACTGAGGTACATCTGGGCAAGCTGCATACCGAGGTCATATATCCTGTCACGTCCTCTCGGAGCAAAAAAAACAGTATAGTAATGGCTGTTCTGCATTCTGCCTGAATATGACATATGCTTCCTCCTTTAATTCTGATGCCAACATTATAAAGCATCTGAACACCGTTGTATACGGGCTTATATCTTGAAACGTCATCAATGTGGGTATATAATTAAAAGTAATATTGATCTATAACAATGACGCTGCACGTTTTATAACAAGACGTGTAAATACAGATTACAGGAGTATTCGATAATGAGACGTTCCATGCTGTTTTTACCCGGTAATACGCCTAATATTATAATTAACGGCGATGCGCTCGGAGCTGACTGCATAATACTGGACCTTGAGGACGCGGTTTCCCCCGACCAAAAGGACGCAGCTCGCTTTCTGGTAAGGAATGCGATAATGCAGATGGGTTTCGTTGGCTGTGAGATCGTTGTACGCATCAACTCAATAGACACCGACTTCTGGCGCGCCGACATAGACGCCATTGTACCTACATATCCCAACTATATAATGCCCACAAAAGTCAGCTCGGCAAGCGTTGTCCACGAGGTCGACTCTTATATTTCCGAGGTTGAGGAAAAGCACGACATAACAAACGGCACAATAAAGCTCATACCGCTCATCGAAACCGCTCTGGGCGTAGAGAATGCGTTTGAGATTGCAACGGCATCAAAGAGGGTCGAGGCGCTTTTCCTAGGCGGTGAGGATCTCACGGCTGACCTGCGCTGTAAGCGCACAAAGGAAGGCCACGAGATAGAATATGCGCGCACGAGGATAGTGTGTGCCGCACGAGCCGCAGGTGTCGACTGTTTCGACACGCCCTTTACAGACGTACATGATGACGAGGGCATCGAGGTCGACGCGCGCTATGCAAAGAGTCTCGGCTTCTCCGGCAAGGCTTCCATATCCCCCAGACATGTTCGCGTAATCAACACGGTATTCAGTCCGACTGCAGCCGAGGTCGCATACGCAAATCTTGTACTTGAAGCAATAGAAGAAGCGAAGGCACAGGGGCGCGGGGCGATATCGCTTAACGGCAAGATGATTGACGCACCCATAGTTGAACGTGCCAAGCAGACACTCGAGATAGCCGCACAGCTCGGCATGGAAGGAGCGCATATCAATGAATAAGCTTACAACTCTCAAAGAAGCCATACTTGCAAGCGGTCTGACCGACGGCATGACCGTGTCTTTCCACCATCACCTCAGAAACGGCGACTATGTGTTGAACATGGTGATGGACGAAATAGCCGCGCTCGGAATACGCAATCTTACCGTAAATGCCAGCTCACTGTTTAACGTACACTCACCATTAAAAGAGCATATCAGAAACGGAGTCGTCACAAAGCTTCTCACAGACTATATGTCTGCAGAACTTGGACGCTTTATCTCAGAGGGCGGCATGGATACTCCCGTTGAATTCAGAACACACGGCGGCCGTCCGAGGGATATCGAGCTTGGCATAACCCCTATAGACGTTGCTTTCATAGCGGCTCCTGCCGCCGACTGCATGGGCAACTGCACCGGTAATCGCGGCAAATCCGCTTGCGGTTCGCTCGGCTATGCGATACCCGATGCGATGAACGCGAGATTTGTCGTAGTCATTACTGACGAGATGTTCGACTATCCGCTGTCGGAGCCGTCTATTACGGAACAGTACGTGGACAGCGTCGTAAAGGTCGACTCCATAGGCAACCCTGCCGGAATAGTATCGGGCACGACCAAGATTACCCGTGACCCGGTAGGTCTTGCTATGGCTATGCAGGCGGTCGATGTGATAAACGCATCCGGCTTATTGAAGGACGGTTTCTCGTTCCAGACCGGTGCGGGCGGCGCATCTCTCGCGGCGGCAAAATACTTGATGGACCTCATGCTCGAAAAGAAAATCCGCGGAAGCTTCGGTCTCGGCGGAATAACGGGCTTCCTCGTCGATATGCTCGAAGCGGGCTGTTTCGAGTCCCTGCTCGACGTACAGTGCTTCGACTTGAAGGCCGTAGAATCCATAAGACACAACCCGAAACATCAAGAAATCTCCGCTTCACGTTATGCCTCACCTTGGGCAAAGAGCTCCGCAGTCGACAGTCTTGACGTGGTAATACTCGGCGCAACCGAAATCGACTGCGACTTTAATGTAAACGTGCATACCGATTCAAACGGCTATATTATCGGCGGCTCTGGCGGTCACAGCGACACCGCCGCGGGGGCAAAGCTCTCAATGATAATCGCACCCCTTACCCGTGCAAGACTCCCCATCATAACGGACAAGGTGCAGTGCATATCCACACCTGGCAGCTCTATTGATGTGCTCGTCACCCAGAAAGGCATCGCCGTTAACCCGGCAAACACAGAGCTTACCTATCGCCTGCGCAGTGCAGGACTAAACGTGGTCGATATAAGACAGCTCAAGGAATTCGCCGAAGCTCTCACAGGTATACCTGCAAAGCCCGTTCACGGTAACAAGGAGATTGCAAAAGTAATCTACCGCGACGGCACACTGCTGCACACAATCAACAACGTCAACTGACGGATTCGGAGGTCATATGAACATAAGAACGATTCATGCTCAAGAAATAACGGAAACGATCAAAAGGCTCTGTATCGAGTCAAACTGTCATCTGCCGGGAGACGTCAAACACTGCATCGAGTGCGCAAGGGAGGCTGAAGATTGGCCCGGAGCGCTGAACATACTCGACCGAATAATCGAAAACTACAACATAGCTGACGAGAACGTAGTACCTATCTGTCAGGACACGGGCGTTGCGTGTGTATTTATTGAGATCGGACGCAATGTCCATATCGACGGCGACATAGAAGACGCTATAAATGAAGGCATAAGACAGGGCTATAAAGAGGGTTACCTCAGAAAATCCGTCGTTGGCGACCCGCTCAACAGGGTGAACACAGGCGACAATACCCCTGCGATGATTTACTTTGATATCGTAGAAGGCGACAAATGCAAGATAACCGTAGCACCTAAGGGCTTTGGAAGCGAGAACATGAGTAAAATAAAGATGCTTAGACCCTCCGACGGCGTCGATGGCGTGATAGATTTCGTGCTTAAGACCGTCGATGAAGCGGGACCCAACCCCTGCCCTCCCATCGTCGTAGGCGTTGGCATAGGTGGTACATTCGACAAGTGTGCATTGCTTGCAAAGAAGGCACTTATAAGGGACCTGACACAAAGGAGTCCGTACCCGTACTATGCGGAACTTGAGGAAACGCTGAAGAAAGAGATAAACCGCCTCGGCATAGGTCCCCAAGGACTTGGCGGAAAGACAACGGCGCTCGCGGTTAACATAGAGACCATGCCGACGCACATTGCAGGACTTCCTGTAGCTGTAAACATAAACTGTCACGTCACGCGCCACATGAGCGTTACGCTTTAACAGCAGGAGGCACAAATGGAACATAAAATAACTACCCCTCTTAACAAGAATACCGTACAAGCCTGTCATGCGGGAGACACGGTGCTTATTTCAGGCGAGATTTACACCGCTCGCGATGCGGCGCACAAAAGACTGGTTGAGCTTGCCCGCCAAGGCAAACCGCTGCCCTTTGATATAAAGGACTCAATAATCTACTACGTTGGCCCTACGCCTGCAAAGCCCGGAATGGCTATAGGTTCGGCCGGTCCTACTACGAGCTACAGGATGGATGTCTACTCTCCCACGCTCATAGAGTTGGGCGAAACGGGAATGATAGGTAAAGGCAAGCGCGACAATAATGTCATCGAGGCTATGAAGGCACACAAGGCCGTATACTTTGCGGCAATAGGCGGAGCGGGCGCATTGCTTTCGCAGTGTGTAAAGAAGGCGGAGATCGTCGCATACGAGGACCTCGGCGCCGAAGCAATCAGAAAGCTTAACGTAGAGAACCTGCCCGCAATAGTTGTAATAGACTGCTACGGCAACAATCTTTACGAAAGCGGCAGGAGCGATTATCTGAATATGAGAAAATCTGACGATGTGGAGGAATAATGCGGATTACCATTGACCCGAACTCAAAATCCCCCATATACATACAGATTGTCGACTTTGTTATCGCCCAGGTAGAGGCCGGTCGTTTGGCGTACAACACAAAGCTCCCTACAGTGAGACAGCTTGCAAAGCAGCTTGACCTTGCCACAGGAACAATATCAAAGGCGTATGAGGAGCTCGAGAAGCGGGGCTATATCGAGCTTAAACAGGGCAAGGGCACGTATGTCTGCTATCGCAGAGAGAGCAGTGACAGCAGGAAAGAACGCGCGATGTGTGCCATAGATAGGCTTCTCGATACGCTTGAAGAACTTTCATTTTCCCCTAACGAGATGTCCATATTCATTGAACTGAAGCTCCGTGAGCGCATATACAGGGAAAGCGCGCTTCAGATAGCGCTTCTTTGCGACTGTGACGAGATAGTCGAGCCTATTACACGTCAGTTGTACGAGCTAGGCGACGTAGATGTTCACCAGTATTGCTTCTACGCAATGACAACGGCTTCTTTGAGGATATGTGAGAGTGCCGACATCGCCGTTGTCTGCATAGGCTCCTCGGTGGCTACGACCATGCAATGTCTGAATGTTGCCAACACCATACGCATATGCATTTCCCCTTCTACGGAAACGCTCTGCAACATTGCAAAGTTAAGCCGCGACGAGCGGGTTATTCTCATAACCAAATGTGGCGACTTCCTGCACATGATGCAGGATTGTCTGCGCGAGACCGTGCCCGAAGTCGCATACACTACACACTGCACGGACACCTCCCGCGATATAGACCGCTCATACATACCCGATGTCGTGATAGTGCCACAGAGTTACAGGACTCTTCTGCCGGAGGGAACAGTAGAATTCATCGATTCACTTCCCCCCGAAACGAAAAGAATCGAGTTTTCGGCACATGCCGACAGAGGCTCGTTCATGTATTTAGAGGAAGCTGTCAATGCAGTTAGACAGACCTGCCGGCTGACACATAAGGGTTAAACGTTACTGCCATCTTTCGATGGCTTTTCTTATGCGATAAAACCCAGTAAATCCGCATTATATACTTTAATTCGCACTTATTATGATTGACATATGTACTATATCAATGTAAAATATTGAAGTAGAACACACCATTCTTAAAATTTCGAAGAGGTAAGTAATGGAGAAAAAGACACTGGTTATTGGCGTCATAGGTGCGGACGTACACGCTGTGGGTAATAAGATTCTCTACCACGCTTTCACCGATGCAGGCTTCGAGGTGATAAACCTCGGTGTTATGGTTTCGCAGGAAGAGTTTATATCCGCCGCAATAGAGTCTAATGCCGATGCAATAGTCATTTCATCGCTCTACGGTCAGGGCGAACTTGACTGTCGCGGAATGCGCGAAAAGTGTGACGAAGCCGGCCTTAAAGGCATATTGCTTTATATTGGCGGCAATATCGTAATAGGCAAGCAACCCTTCAACGAGGTCGAAAAGCGCTTTAAGGCGATGGGCTTTGACCGCTCATTCGGCCCGGGTACATCACCCGAGGAGGGTATAGCGGCCCTGAAGAAGGACCTGCACATGGAAGACTAAGAGGCGCATCATGAAGCCCGTATTACTCATAGACTTTGGCAGCACATATACGAAGGTAACAGCGGTAGACGTAGACAACGCCGTTTTGCTCGGCACGTCCTCCGCTTACACCACGGTTGCGACCGATATCAACGAGGGGCTTGATAATGCGCTTCGCTCTTTGCGTCAGGAAACAGGTATTACGGAATACTCCGAAAGTTTCGCCGCATCGAGCGCTGCCGGCGGTCTGAGGATGATTGCAAGCGGTCTTGTACCCGAACTTACAGCGGAGGCGGCAAGATGTGCAAGCCTCGGAGCAGGTGCAAAGGTGATCAAGACCTACTCGTTTGAGCTTACTGAGGACGATGCGGAAGAAATCGTGGCTTATAAGCCCGACATACTTCTTCTCGTAGGCGGAACCGATGGCGGCAACAAAGAATGTATAATCAACAATGCCCGAACGCTTGCGGCAGCCGGCGGTGATTTTCCGATAGTCATTGCAGGCAACAGAAATGCCGCCAAGGAATGCGAGCGCATACTTGCAGACCGAGAGACCCACATATGTGAGAACGTAATGCCCAAATTCGGCCAGCTCAACATAGAGCCGGCGCAGAAGCAGATTCGCGACATATTCCTGAAGAGGATTATACTCGCAAAGGGTCTTTCCAAGGCGTCGGAGCTTGTCAGCGACATACTCATGCCTACTCCGTCCGCTGTCATGAAGGCTATCGACCTGCTTGCAAATGGCTGTGACTCGATATCCGGCATAGGCGAGCTGCTTGCAGTTGACGTAGGTGGGGCGACGACCGATGTGTACTCCGTATCCGACGGTCACCCCAAAAGACCGAACACCATGGTCAGAGGCTTGAGTGAACCGTACATTAAGCGCACAGTCGAGGGTGACATAGGAATGCGATACAGTATACATGGCATAGTTGATGCTTGCGGTATAGAAGAAGTCTCAACGCGTGCGGGCATGACACCTGAACGCGCACAGATATTAGTGGATAAGCTATCGCAAAACACCGAGATGCTCCCCTCCGACGAGGAACTTGCCTCACTTGACGAGGCATTGGCGGGGCTCGCTGTAAAGACTGCCGTAACGAGACACGCGGGAAAGCTCGAAGAGACGTACACAATTATGGGCGTGTCTTATATACAGACCGGAAAAGATCTCACGGCGGTCGAAAACCTTGTAGTAACGGGCGGCTCACTTATACACACGCAGAACACTGCGAAAATCGCATCATGCGCGCTGTATGACCCGCTTGAACCGACATCCTTACGCCCCCAACGCGCGAGGATACTCATAGACAGAAAGTACATTATAGCTTCGATGGGACTGCTTAGCGAGCATTACCCGGGAGTAGCTTTAACAATTATGAAAGAGGAACTTATAGAAGATGGACTTGCAAAATAAGCGCATCACAGACGCCGAATTCCAAAAGATCCGCGAGGAAGTATTGATACAGTGGCCCACCGGCAGAGACGTCGACTTTGATGAAGCAATAGCGTATCACAAGTCGATGCCCCAGCACAAGATTTTCTCGAAAAAGCTCGAAGAGGCAAAAAAGCAGGGCATCACCCTCATTCAGCCCAGAGCTGGCGTCGCGTTGATTAAGGATCAGATCGAGCTTCTTACCTATCTCCAGGATAAGGGCGAGGCGGATTTGCTCCCCACTACGATAGACAGTTATACTCGCCAAAACCGCTATCAAGAAGCTGAAAACGGCATACGCGAATCCTTTAGAGAGCGTCGTTCGATGCTAAACGGTTTCCCTGCCGTCAACCACGGCGTAGCAGGTTGCAGGCAACTCATAGACAATCTCAACACCCCCATTCAGGTAAGGCACGGCACCCCCGATGCCAGGCTTTTGACGGAAATCTGCTATGCAGGCGGCTTTACAAGCTATGAGGGCGGCGGTATTTCATACAATCTGCCCTACGCAAAGAACGTTCCCATGGAAAAGACAATCCGCGACTGGCAGTATGTAGACCGTCTTACCGGTATGTACGAAGAGGCCGGTGTTTCGATAAACCGCGAACCTTACGGACCGCTTACGGGCACGCTCGTTCCCCCCTGTATCTCCCACGCTGTAGCTGTCATCGAGGCTTTGCTTGCGGCTGAACAGGGCGTTCGCAGCATCACAGTCGGCTACGGCCAGTGCGGAAATCTGGTGCAGGACGTCGCTGCTATTAAGACTCTCGAAGAGCTCACGGACGAATATCTCGCCAAGTACGGTCATAACGATGTCGTAGTCACCACCGTATTCCATCAGTGGATGGGCGGCTTCCCGCAGGACGAAGCCAAGGCATTCGGCGTTATATCCTGGGGCAGTGCGACAGCGGCGCTTTCAAAGGCGACAAAGGTCATAGTCAAGACCCCCCACGAGGCGGCAGGTGTACCCACAATGGAAGCAAACGCTCAGGGTTTGAGGTGTACAAAGCAGCTAATCACCATGCTCAGCGACCAGACCTGCACGGCAAATACTCTCGAGATGGAGATGGAAGTAATCCGCAGGGAAACTCGCAGCTTGCTCGACAAGTGCATAGAGCTCGGCAACGGCGATATAGCCATAGGCGTTGTTCGCGCTGTGCAGGCAGGCGTAATCGACATTCCGTTCGCGCCGTCCCGCTTTAACGCAGGCAGAATGCTCCCCGCAAGAGACAACAATGGCGCAATCAGAATTCTCGATCCGGGCAATATGCCGCTCCCAAAGGATATGCTCGACTTCAACCGCCAGATGATCGAAGAGCGTGCAAAGGTTGAAAAGCGCAAGGCTTCGTTCCAGATGGTAATTGACGACGTTTATGCAATAAGCAAAGGTCGGCTCGTAGGTCGTCCTCAGAATAGCAGATAATTGAGGTGCAATATGAAAATCATTGATGTAGTTTGCTCGGCAGGGCGCACAGGTTTCTATTTCGACGACCAGCGCGCAATTAAGGGCGGCGCCGTTTCCGACGGCAACGCATACAAGGGCGATCCCGTTACCCCCGGCTTTACAGCGGTTCGTCAGGCAGGCGAGTCTATTTCCGTCATGCTTGTACTCGAGGACGGTCAGATTGCTTATGGCGACTGTGCGGCGGTTCAGTACAGCGGTGCCGGCGGACGTGATCCCCTGTTCCTCGCTTCAGACTTCATACCCGTTATTATTGATAACATAAAGCCCGTTCTCGTGGGTAAGGAGGCCGACAGCTTCCGCGGACTCTCAGAGCTCGTCGAATCGATTACGGTAGACGGCAGGAGACTGCACACCGCCATCCGTTACGGCGTAACTCAGGCCATACTTGACGCCGTCGCTAAGGCAACTCATCGTCTCATGTGCGAAGTTGTAGCAGACGAATACAACTGCGACGTTTCGGATAAGCTGCTCCCCATATTCACACAGTCCGGCGACGACAGGTACAAGAACTCCGATAAGATGATTATCAAGGGCGCACAGGTCCTCCCCCATGCCCTCATCAACAACGTCAAGACAAAGCTCGGTGAGCATGGCGAGCTCCTTGAGGAGTATGTCGGCTGGCTGCGTGACAGGATTATAGAACTGCGTACAGATGACAGCTATGCCCCCGTAATGCACATCGATGTTTATGGCACAATAGGCGCACTGTTCGGAGACGACAACTACACTGCTATGGCAGACTATATCGCCAAGCTCGAACAGGCCGCAAAGCCTTTCCACCTCCGCATAGAAGGCCCGATGGACGTTGAGGACAGGGAAAAGCAGATGATGGCACTCAAGACCCTCACAAAGGAACTCGACGATCGCGGAATCGACGTAGAGCTCGTAGCTGACGAGTGGTGCAACACACTCGAGGATATCAAGTACTTCGCCGACAACAAGGCAGGCCACATGATTCAGATTAAGACCCCCGACCTCGGCGGCATCAACAACACCGTTGAAGCAGTTATCTACTGCAAGGAAAGAGGAATCGGCGCATATCAGGGCGGCACCTGCAACGAGACCGACCGTTCCGCTCAGGTCTGCATACACTGCGCAATGGCGACACAGCCTACTCAGATACTGGCTAAGCCGGGTATGGGCGTAGACGAGGGCTATATGATTGTCTACAACGAGATGCAGAGAATTATTGCGCTCAGGAAGGCACTCAGAAAGTAATTGCCACACAACATAAAAGGCGGGACTCCCCCGCCTTTTATTGTGCCTTGCTCGATATTTCCCGAGAAATCTACAGGCACTCTCACGCTATAATGTCGCTTTGTTCTGTACTTGCTATATTAACAGCCTGCTGAGCAGGATGTTTTGTGTTTATTCGAGATAGATCCCTACGAGTTCCATATTTGTGTTGAAGAGGAATGAGTAAACCCTGCTCATTTTCTCAAACTTACAGGTGAGCACCACAAGGGCACAGTCCGCTCCGGTTATCGCATCCTTCTGTCCTAC
Source organism: Clostridia bacterium (assembly GCA_016293975.1). Taxonomy (GTDB): domain Bacteria; phylum Bacillota; class Clostridia; order Christensenellales; family CAG-138; genus RGIG1693. The sequence continues at coordinate 2,752 of JAEDCW010000030.1, read as the reverse complement.
CACAGAAACGTTGTTTATTTCCCTAAATGCGCCGGATTCATCCATAGCCGCACCCCACTCGGATTCGAGTTCCTCTGCTGTAAGCTGATCTCTAAGCGACGGCGAAAGCATATTGACGACGGACTCGTACTCCCTGTCGTTAATGAGAGAAGCGATCTGTCTGCCGCATAGCTCTACCTGCGCCTTATCATATGCGGGTGAAAGTGCTTCACTTTGATCGACACAGCCTGCCGCAAACAAAATGAATATGCAAACTGTCAAAGCAACTGTAGTCGCAATAACTCTCTTCATAAGCACACCTCGCGCCTTCAATCATAGTGGTTATCTGCAGAAGCTCTCTATATAGCTGTCCCTGCTCTTTTTGATGATTTCTCTTGCAACATCCGCTCCCTGTACATCGTTGACTACAGTTTCCTTGTTTTCGAGATTCTTATACACGGAGAAGAAGTGCTGCATCTCTCTGAAAACATGGGCGGGAAGCTGTGTTATGTCTGTATAACCGTTGTAGGTCGGGTCGCTGAACGGTATGGCTATTATCTTCTCATCGAGCTTGCCGCTGTCCATCATAGTTATGACCCCTATCGGATAACAGCGCACCAGACACATCGAGTGTATGCATTCACTGCACAGTATAAGCACATCGAGGGGGTCTCCGTCATCTGCGTATGTTCTGGGTATAAAGCCGTAGTTAGCAGGATAATGTGTCGAAGTATACAGAATCCTGTCAAGTATCAGTCTGCCCGTCTCTTTATCGAGTTCGTATTTTGCCTTTGAGCCCTTTTCTATCTCTATAACGGCGATAAAGTCGTCGTCATTCACACGAGAAGGGTTTATATCATGCCAAATATTGGACACCGGTGTACACCTCTTTTTTGTTTATAATGCCTACAATAGCACACAACATGGCAGTTTTCAATAACCCAAAACTCAACAGACTCCTAATATTATATGCCGTCTGTCCATCTTTACTATACGTCGATTCGCACTGCGAAATCCTTTTTTTATGCTGTCTTACAGATTATGTTTGGACCGGCTTGGACATAGTGTTACCCTAAAATCAGACTCACTCCTGATTGACCGCGATTTATCGGCCATGATAACAAAAGCGTACTGAATATGGCATGTGAAGCAACAGACAGCATATTTGTGAACAATCGAGCAAGAATTTTCATCAAAAAAGCTGATAGATAACTGATATTTGCCCACCATTCAAGAGGTTTTTATGCTATGTCAGCTCGATGCGACACTTATATCCGAAACATGCAAGGTTCAGTTGTGTTGACATAACTTTTTCCTCTACATGCTTTATTTAATAATAAATGATCTGGATAGAATTTTGTCGTTGTTTGAATTATCTATTGCTATGGGTTTGAGCGATGTTTGCTCAGTGGGTTTGATGGAAAGAGCATACTTTTCCAAACTACCCTGTTACTCACGATTTGACAAAAATTGTTCGAGATTCATCGCATGATGATACTTTACGGAAGCCTTCCGATCTTTCTCGATTATAGTATGTGTTAAGTCGATGTTATTGATAGCAGCAATGGCAACTATATAGTGAAGCATGTCCGCCAGCTCCGTCCCCAACTCATCCTGCAAATCACTTACGTCAGAGGACTTCCTCCCTGCACGCTTATTCAGTATTTCTGCGACTTCGCCAATCTCCTCTACCAGCTTCATAAACAGACTCTGCTCATTGGCCCAGCCACAATAATGGCCTAACAAGTAGCTTTGTAATGCGTATATTGTTATTTGCATATTACGTTCTCCTTAGCTGTGTTGATAGATGAAACCGGCGTACGGCGAATTACGCCGCAAGCGTGTAAGCGCTTCCTGTATTCTATCGTATTATAAAATCCGCCCACCGCCGCAGCGTTTTCACACATTACAGGCGCATTTTTCGCACGAATTGCATTTCATAAATCTCACAAGGGAGATTCTTAGCTGTATATCGATTATGTGATGTGACATACTTGCTTTACAAGTGCGATATAACATCCGTTCTTTTCATACGCGAAGCGTATACCACCTGCATAGCAGATATCATGCCGACACGTATATTACCCGTTACGGTGGGGAACGGATATCATTGAAAAAAAAGCACTTGTCGAAACAAGTGCTTCTCTTGGTGGAGCATAGCGGACTCGAACCGCTGACATCCACACTGCCAGTGTGGCACTCTACCAACTGAGCTAATGCCCCAAGCAAGAGCTATTATAACGTATGTTGGTTTTGTTGTAAAGTAGTTTTTTGAGGGTGGCAATTAAATATATAACACAACTAATTCCTGTACCTCTGCCTTGACTCGTCCGACCGCCTGCTTGAAGCATCATTGCCATACCCAGCGTACTTGCCATAACGCCCGCTTAAAGAAACAGCAAGTCATAGACTCACGACTCACCAGATATATTATCAAATTATTCCGTATATATTTCACTAAAAACCCCTAACCTATCAACATCACATCCGCAATAATATCAGAAAACAAGCCATATTCCGTATCATACTGCAGTCTTTAAGCATAAATAAAAAAAGTGTTTGACATTGGTATGTAGCTTATGTATAATATCTCTCGTGCGAGACGAAACGATAGACGGGGTGTAGCGCAGTCCGGTAGCGCACGTGCTTTGGGAGCATGGGGTCGCGGGTTCAAATCCCTCCACCCCGACCATGATAATGGCCCCTTGGTCAAGCGGTTAAGACACCGCCCTTTCACGGCGGTAACAGGAGTTCGAGTCTCCTAGGGGTCACC